>REET01000034.1 GCA_007694925.1 Phycisphaerales bacterium
AGCGCCCAGCGCCCAGCGCCCAGCGCCCCGGCCCCCGGAGGGGGCCGACCCCATGCCCTCAGCTTCGATATAGAGGACTGGTTCCACATCGTTGAGGTCAAAACCGTCGAAGATCCAGCGCTCTGGCCCCAGCTCAGCGCCGAGAGTTCGATCGTCGAGCGCTACACCGACCTCATCCTCGAAATCTGCGCCGAGCACAACACCCGCGCGACCTTCTTCATCCTCGGCTGGATCGCCGAACGCCACCCCGCCCTCGTCAAGCGCATCGCTGGCGCAGGCCACGAACTCGCCACGCACTCGTACTGGCACCGCAAGGTCTACGAGCTCACGCCCGAGCAGTTCCGCGAGGACATCGAGCACTCGATCCGCGTGATCAAGGACGCCGCGCCGGACGCAGAGATCCGCGGCTTCAGAGCGCCATCCTTCAGCATCACGCCCGGAACCGAGTGGGCCTTCGACACCCTGCTCGACTGCGGCATCACCTACGACGCCAGCCTCTTCCCCGGAACCCGAGGCCACGGCGGCTACCACTGCAAGCCCGGCCCACACACCCTCACCGCACCATCGGGACGCACCATCGCCGAGCTGCCCATGTCCCTCGCCCCAGTCGGCTACGGACCGTTCAAGAAACGCATGTGCTACAGCGGCGGCGGCTACCTCCGCCTCCTCCCATACAACCTCATCAACCAGGGCATCGAGCACGAGCTGTCAAAGGGCCGCCCAACCGTCGTCTACCTCCACCCCCGAGACTTCGCCCCCGACTGCCCAAGAGCGAAGATGCCCCCCCACCGACGCTTCAAGTGCTATGTCGGTCTGAACACCACCGCCGACAAACTCCGCCGCCTGCTCGAAGAGCACGAGTGGACGACCTGTGCGGATGTGCTGGCACGCCGCCGCGATAATGAGCAAGCAGAGGAACTATCGAAGTGAGTTGGCGAGGAATCCTGATCCACCTCCACATCCCCAAGAACGCCGGCACGACGCTCAGTCGGATGGTGAAGCTGCGCCTGGTCTCCCGTCCGCCTACACGATTGCTCGCCCACAGCACAGTCCTCGGTAAGTACGATGTCGCAGGCCTCGACAAACGCATCGACGCGATCGCATCATTGCCGGAGCGTGAACAACGCCGCGTGCGGTTCTTCGAGGCCCACTGCGCCTTCGGCATCCACGAGCGCCTGCCCGGCCCGCATCGCTACATGACGATCATCCGAGAGCCGGTCGATCGCACGCTGAGCGTCTTCGGGTTCTGCAAGAAGAAGGGCTTCATCGATGCGAACACAACCCTGGACCAGTTTTTGGACTCGCTCCCAGAGAACCCTGTCTGGCAGACAAACGACGCTCAAATCCGTTACCTTGCGGGAGAACGCGGCGTCATCGATACGCGACCGGTCGGCGCTGTTGATCGCGAAATGCTCGAGCTTGCGAAGAAGCGGCTCGACGAGATGTTCTTTGTCGGTGTCATGGAGCGATTCGACGAGTCCGTGGTCCTGCTGGGACGACAGCTCGGCTGGCGGGGACTCGCCTACGGCCGGTCAAATGTCAACAGAGAGCGGACCAAGCCGCATGAACTCGATTACGCTCAGCGAGAGCTGATCCTAAGCCACAACCGACTCGATACGGAACTGTACGAGCACGCCAGAGATCTTCTCCAACGCAGGATTGATGCGCAAGGGCCCGGTTTCGCGAAGGATGTCGACAGATTCCTAAGCCGGAATCGAAGAGCCGGAGTCGTTCTCAAGCCGATCTACAACTCGTTGATGAAGGCGCGCAAGGTCCTCAGCAGATCCAAAAGCTGAACGCCCTGTCCGGATCGCCTTTGCTCAGCCGTCTTGCTTTTCCGAGTGCCGCCGCTCGCGAGCCTTGATCACGATCATGTACTCGTACAGGTACTGCATCCGCGCGTAGGTGATCCCGGGCATCCCGTCCATCCACGCGCGACGCCAGAACATGTAGTACAGCCACTTGATGTGCGGCCGCAGCGGCAGCCTGAAGAAAATGTCCTTCAGCGTCGCCCGCCGGTCGTTCGGGTCCCTCGAAAAAAGCCCCGAGATCGGCCGACGCGTGCCGCCGATCACCTTCAGCATCTCCTCGGCCTCGAACGCCGAGTAGCTGTTGTGGCGTTCGAACCACTGGTCGATCCCCTTGCTGAAGGGGTAGTGGATCAGGTGCCCGCTCAGCTCGCCGATCTCGCCGTCGACGATCGCCACAGGGTTCACCAGCCGCTCGTAGCGGATCTTCTCGGGGCGGTACAGGCGGACGATCCAGGTCGGGTACAGCGTCCCGTGCTTGAGCCAGCGGCCGAGGAACATGTCCTTGCGTCGCAGGCGGAACGCCGCCTTGGGTGAGGCGGGGTCGGCCGTCTTCATGATCTCGGTCGCAAAGGCGTGGTCGAGCCGCTCGTCGGCGTCGATATACAGCACCCACGGGTGCTTGAAGTCGATGTTCTGTGCGCCCCAGTTCTGGTGCGACGACCAGTTGTCGAACTTCCGCTGCACGATCCGCACACCCGGGAACTCGCGTGCGATATCGAGCGTCTTGTCGGTGCTGTAGCTGTCGAAGACAACCACATCATCGCTGAAGCCCAGACACTCCAGGCACGCGCGGATGTTGATCTCCTCGTCCTTCGTCAGGATCATCACCGACACAGGATGCATCCCCGCGTCGACATCCGGACGCGGACCTTCCCACGCCGTCGTTGAATCGCTCATACGCCCGCCTTCCCGCGCATCCATGCCATCGTCCGCTCCAGACCATCGGCCAGCGAGGCGCCCGCCCTGAACCCGATCAGCGACTCGGCCTTTTCCGCCGCCGCACGCGAGTGACGCACATCGCCCGCACGCGCCGGCCCGAACTGGGGCTCAAGGTCCGACCCCGCGATCCGCTTCATCTCCCCCAGAAGCTCCAGCAGACTCACCGATCGCCCCGTCCCGATGTTGATCGCCTCGCCCTTCAGTTCACGCTCGCTCCACCCCGCCAGCAGGTTCGCCCGAGCCACATCCTCGACGAACACGAAGTCCCGCGTCTGCCCCCCGTCGCCGTGGATCACCGGCGCCGTCCCCTTCGACAGCCGATCCGCGAACGCGCTGATCACCGCGGCGTACGCCGACTTCGCGTCCTGCCCCGGCCCGTACACATTGAAGTACCGCAGGCTCGCGGTGCTCAGCCCGTAGCACATCGAATACGAACGGCACAACTGCTCCGAAGCCGCCTTGCTCATCGCGTAGGGCGACCAGCAATCGATCGCGTCGCTCTCGACGCTCGGCAGGCTCGGCTCGCCCCCGTACACCGCGGCAGACGACGCCAGCACCACCCGCCGAACCCCGGCCCCCCGCGCCGCCTCCAGCACGCGCAGCGTCCCCTGCACATTCACATCCATGCAGCGCTGCGGCTCCTCAACACTCTGCACCACCGAAACCATCGCCGCCTTGTGGAAGACCACCGAGCACCCCTCGACCGCCCGCTTCAGCGCCTCCGTGTCGAGCACCGACGCCTCGATAAACTCCACCCCACCG
>REET01000033.1 GCA_007694925.1 Phycisphaerales bacterium
GTACCTAGAATAACTCAGGTCAGGAGTAGCCGTCGCGCCCGCAGCATGGCAGGCCTCAAGGAGCGCAGACTCCGCGGAGATTATCTGTAGTATCGGAGACACATGCGGCTTGCTTTTCACAAGGTAGACTATTTCGCCCCGCAGCGGTCGCGAGTCGCCTGATGCGAGCCTTGCAACCAATTCGCCTGAGACAATAAAGATCGCCGCGTCGGAGCTCCGGCTGGTCTTCCCGATGTTAAGGCTATTGACTCCAACGACTGCACCAATAACTGCAAGCGCCGCAACGGCAAACATTGCCAAGAACACGGCCCTGCGCCCTCGCGCGGGCGATCTCGACTTAGGATTGCGGGCTGGTCGATAAAGTTTGGCCCCAGGAACCTCTGTTCCATCGCGGCCCCTAGCATCGCCTTCGTCCTCGAGCAGCTCAATTGAAGATATGTATAAACCCTGGCCGCGGGCGACCTGCTCCGCTTCTGACAAAGACTGTGCGGTCACCAAAAATCTGCAATCTTTTGCAGTGTCCTTGTGGCAGCCCCGTACGATCCATCGTGACATCCCTGAACCGCTCCTGAACGACGCCCTACACCCCACTACATCCCCATCGCCTTGACCATCGCCTCGCCCATGTCCGCGGGGCTCATCGCGACTTCGACGCCCGCGGCCTTCAGCGCCTTGATCTTGTCGTCCGCCGAGCCCTCGCCGCCGGAGATGATCGCGCCGGCGTGACCCATCCGCTTGCCGGGGGGGGCGGTCTGGCCCGCGATGAACGCGGCGACGGGCTTGGTGACATGCTCCTTGATGTACGCCGCGGCTTCTTCCTCGTCGCTCCCGCCGATCTCGCCGATCATCAGGATCCCGTCCGTCGCCGGGTCCTCCTGGAACAGCTTGATCGTCTCGATGTGGTTCAGCCCACGCACCGGGTCGCCGCCGATGCCGACGCAGGTGCTCTGGCCGAGCCCGCGGCTGGAGGTCTGCCACACCGCCTCATACGTCAGCGTGCCCGAGCGGCTGACGATCCCGACCGCCTTGCCCGTCTTCGCCTCCGACACATGCGTGTGGATGTAGCCGGGCATGATGCCGATCTTGCAGCCCTTGCTGGTGTACTTGGTCTTGCCGTCGCCCTCGCCGGTCTTCGGCCCCGGGGTGATGACGCCCGGGCAGTTGGGGCCGACCAGGACGATCTCCTTGCCCTTGGCGCACTCGGTGTTGATCTCGTCGAGCAGCCGCCTCGCCCGGACCATGTCCTGCACCGGCACGCCCTCGGTGATGCAGCAGATCAGGCGGATGCCCGCGTGCGCGGCTTCCATGATCGCGTCGGCCGCGAAGGGCGGGGGGACGAAGATCATCGTCGCCTCGGCCCCGGTCTCCTTCACCGCCTGCTCGACGGTGTCGAAGATGGGCAGGCCGTTGGCGTCCTTCTGCCCGCCCTTGCCCGGGGTGACGCCCCCGACCATGTTGGTCCCGTAGTCGAAGCAGCCCTTGGTGTGCAGGGCGCCGAACGAGCCGGTGATGCCCTGGCAGATGACTTTGGTGTCGGCGTCGACGAGGATGGCCATGTCGGGCTCCTGGGTGATCGGTCTGTGGTCGGGGTCGGCCCGACTGGAAAGGCGTCGATGAGGCGCCCGGCCCACGCCGCACGCGGCGTCGCCGGGAGGCGACGGTAGGAACCGACCCGCCCCGACGGCAACGCTCGCCTTCGGCGAGCGGGAGAGTGGAGCAGGGGATCAGGCGAACAGGTGAGGGCGGGGCCGGGGGATCGGGAGGCGGCAAAGGTCTCCAGGTGGCACAGATCCCGCAACCTGGACGCCGATCCCTGAGCGCAGCGAAGGGTCGGGTCAGTCGCTCATTCATTTCTGAAGTGCAACTTCCCCTCACCCCCGCACAGTCAGCTCATCCCGCAGTGTCGTCTCGCGTCCTTCGCGGTCGGTGGCCGTGAAGATTGCGCGGAGGACGATGCGTTGGTCTTCGGCGCCGGGCTGGCCGACCGTGGTGGCCCACTCGGGCAGGCGGCCGAGCTGGATGCGGTAGGTTCTCGTCGCCGGGTCGTAGTGCGCGGCATTGGTCTCGGGGTCGGTCAGGTCGATGTCCCAGCGCAGCTCCTGCGTGCCGGTCGCGCCTGTGGCGCCGCGCGGGCGGTAGAGCAGCACCGCCAGATCGCCCGCCGCCTTGACCGTGTCGCCCCATGAATCGGCGAACTCGATGTGGCAGACGATGATCGGCTGCCCCGCCGGCGTGCGGTCCACATGCGTCAAGGGGTGCAGACGCATCACCACCGGCGCAAACATCTCGCAAGCCTCGGCCGAGACCGCCGGCGTCCGAACGATCGGCAGGCCGAGGGAGCCACAACCCGAGACCAACGCCAAGACGGGCATGAGCAGCATGAGTCGCATCGGGGAAGTGTATGGAAAGGGAGTAGGGTGTGGGGCGTGGGGCGTGGGGGCGCTCGCCTTCGGCGAGCGAGAGGGTCGAGAGGCGATCAGGCGAGCAGGAGAGCGTTGCGGCAGCAGATCACCGTGCACGCCGGTGATCCCCGGCCGAAGCCCAAAGCAGCCGCCGCGCAGCGGCGAGCCTCCCCCAGCGCCCCACGCCCAACACCCCGCGCCCCCTACCCATCCTCTTCCCCCTCTCCCCCTCCTACAAACCTATGAAACACCGCCGTGTACTCGATCGAGAAGACGCGGCCGCGGTCTCGGCGGTCGCCTTCGTCGTAGCGGACGAAGCTCATGTCGTTCCAGATGCCGCCGACGCCGTCGCGGAGCTGGCCGGTCGTCGGCGGGTCGGTCAGCTCGTTGACCATGGCGTTGCGGAGCACACGGAGGTTGAACTCGGTCGTCGCGACGAGCCGGCCTCGCACCGTGATCTGCAGGTCGACCAGGCCGAGCCAGTGCCAGTTGGGCAGGATCACGCCGCCGAAGTCGCGGTTGCTGATGAGCTGGCCCTGCCGCCCGATCGCAAAGCGGTGCGGGCCGGAGCCGAAGAGGTCTTTGCTGTCGAACGAGCTCATGCCTCGCCCCCGTCGATTGCTTCGAGTGTGAGCGGGTCGGCCAGGCCGTCGGCCGAGAGCGCGACAAGCTGGATCGTCTGCTCGGCGACCCCACCCCCAACACCGCGGCCGCCGCTAACGATGCGATGCCCGACCTTCTCGACCATCGCCGAGGCGCCGGCGCGCACGAGCGCCGCGCTGTCGCCCGCGCTGGCCGCGACGAAACGCAGCAGGCCGAGATCCCCCGGCCGCGGCGTGCCGATCTCGCTCCTGTCCAGCCGTCGCATCACGCGGATCGTCACGGTCTGCTCGGGCGCATCGGCGAAGGTCGGGTGCGGCCCGCGGTCGGTCCACTCGACGATCGGCCTGGCCGCGGCACGATCCACCGCGATCGCAACCACCCCGCCCCACTCAACACCATCAAACTCCACCCGCTCCGGATCAACAACCAGCATCACCGTCTCTCCCTTCTCTCCGTCTCTATGTCTCTCCGTCTCTCCCCCTCCGTCCCTCCGTGCCTCCGGGCC
>REET01000032.1 GCA_007694925.1 Phycisphaerales bacterium
GTCGTCGGCGTCGACCACGCCGTCGCCGTTGAGGTCGGGCGGGCAGGTCGGGCCGCCGACGAGGCTGGGCTCGCCCGGGCCGAGGGCGTTGAGGGTGAACGGGCCGTTGCCCGAGGCGGCCGACCACGCCGAGACCACGGCGATGTAGGTCGTGCCGGCGCTCATGAACACATCGTTCACCACCGAGCTGCGGATGCCCAGCAGCGGCCCGTCGTCGTTGGCGGCGATCAGGTTGGTGAACTGGTCGTTCGGATCGAACGAGCCCTCGTAGATGTGCAGATACCCGTCGTGCTCGGGCGAGAGCTGCGCGAGGTTGTACGAGCCGGTTTCGCTGACGGTGAACTCGACAGTTTCGTACTCGACCGGCCCGTTGGTCTGCAGCATGCCCGACATCGCCTCGGTGCGGACCCAGAAGTTCCCCGTGCCTGTGTGGCCCTGGTGCCAGCTCTCGCTGAAGATGCCGGGGGGGGGCGGGGGCGTGTCGAAGCCGAGCGACACGGACACATTGTTCCAGGTCGCGTCGGAGGTGCCGAAGGTCTGGAGCGCGTTGAAGATCAGCGGATCCCCGCCCTCGTAGGGCGTCGCGGTCGTGAACCCGACCTCGACGGTGCGGAATGCGGGCACCATGAACCCGGTCCAGGTCAGGAAGGTGGGGTTGCCGCTGAACAGCGCCCCGTCGGTCGGGGCGATCGGGCCCATGTGGAAGAGCGCGGTGGTCACATCGAAGGAGTTGGTGAGGCTCGCGCGGGCCTCGGTCGACCACGGGTTGCCGCCGCCGGCGACCCAGTCGGCGGTGATCTGGAACGAGGTGTAGGTGCCCGCGGGGATGTTCGCCCCGTTCATGTCGACCTGGGCCTCTGTGGTGGTGACGAACAGGTCGCCAAGGTTTGCCTGGTACTGGGCGTTGGCGAGACCGGCGAGCGCGACAACAGCGCTCGCAGAAACTGTGATGTTCCGACGCATCTTCTAAATCCTCCATGAGCGATCGCTCAATGGCGTTCCGTCCCGCACCTTGCGCGACGGCACACATTCCACACCATGTCGCGGCGAACGATAGAAGAAAACGGGCGCACACCCGCTCCTCGACGCGACGCCTCAGAATATCGGAACACCGTCCCCGACGCAAGAACTTACGCCATGGGGTCCCGATAAAAAAACGCACCCGCGGGTGCGGGTGCGTTGGGGGTGTGAAGATGGGTCGTCGGGGCGGGTCAGGTCGAGCGGGCGCCGGCCTTCTCGGGCTTGCCGCCGTTCTCTTCCTTCTTGTCATCCCCGTCCTTCGCCTCGGGGTCTGCGAGCTTCTCGCTCTTGAAGACGAGGTTCTCCCCGCCCTCGGGGTGGGAGAGGGTGACAAGGTTCTTGCCGTGCAGCTCGCCGGCGAGGAGCATCTCGCTGAGCGGGTCCTCGATGTAGGTGCCGATGGCCCTGCGGAGGGGTCGGGCGCCGAAGTCGGGGTTGTACCCCTTCTCGATGAGGAAGTCCTTGGCGGACTGCTCGAGCGCGAGCTTGATGCCCTGCTCGCGCAGGCGGGAGAGGACCTTGAAGACCTCGTACTCGACGATGTCGACGAGGTCGTCCTTGGTCAGGGGCTTGAAGACGATGGTGTCGTCGAGACGGTTGATGAACTCGGGGCGGAAGAACCGCTCGATCTCCTTCATCAGCACGCTCTTGATGTTGTCGTAGTCGACATCGGCCGAGCGCTTCTGGAAGCCGAAGCCGCCGCCGCCCTTGATCAGGTCAGCGCCGATGTTGCTGGTCATGATCAGGATGCAGTTGCGGAAGTCGACATGGCGCCCGAACGAGTCGGTGAGGCGCCCTTCCTCCATGATCTGCAGGAGCATGTTGAACACATCGGGGTGCGCCTTCTCGACCTCGTCGAGCAGGATCACCGCGTAGGGGCGACGCCGGACCTGCTCGGTCAGCTGGCCGCCCTCCTCGTAGCCCACATAGCCGGGAGGCGCGCCGACGAGCCTGGAGACATTGTGCTTCTCCATGTACTCGCTCATGTCCAGATGGATCAGCGCGTCCTCGTCGCCGAACATGAACTCGGCCAGGGCCTTGCTCAGCAGCGTCTTGCCCACGCCCGAGGGGCCGACGAAGATGAACGAGCCCATCGGACGCTTCGGATCCTTCAGCCCGGCGCGGGCGCGGCGGATCGCCTTGGCGACCGCCCTGATCGCCTCGTCCTGGCTGATGACTCGCTTGTGAAGCTCCGCCTCCAGCTCGAGCAGGCGTGACGCCTCCTCCTTCTCGAGGCGCTGCAGGGGCACGCCGGTCATCTTGCTGACGACCTCGGCGATCACCTCTTCGTCGACGACGCCGTCGACCTCTTCGAGCTTCTGCTTCCAGTCCTTCTGGATCTGTTCCTTCTTCTTCTTCAGCTGCTCGGACTGGTCGCGCAGCTCGGCCGCACGCTCGTAGTCGGCCGCCTTGACCGCCTCGTCCTTCTGGACATTGAGGCGCTCGATGTCGGCCTCGATGTCCGCCAAGTCCGGCGGCTTGGTCATGCTCTTGATCCGTACACGCGCGCCCGCCTCGTCGATCACATCGATCGACTTGTCAGGCTGCACGCGCCCGGTGATGTACCGGCCCGACAGCTCGACCGCCGACCGCACCGCCTCGTCGGTGATCTTGACGCGGTGGTGCTCCTCGTAGCGGTCGCGCAGACCCTTGATGATCTCGACGGTCTGCTCGTTGTTGGGCGGCTCGACCGTGATGGCCTGGAACCTGCGGGCCAGCGCCGCGTCCTTCTCGATGTACTTGCGGTACTCGTCGAAGGTGGTCGCGCCGATGCACTGGATCTCGCCACGGGCGAGCGCCGGCTTGAGCACATTGCTCGCGTCGATCGCGCCCTCGGCCCCGCCCGCGCCGACGAGCGTGTGCAGCTCGTCGATGAACAGGATCACATTCTTCGCGCGCCGGACCTCGTTCATCACCGCCTTGATGCGCTCCTCGAACTGCCCGCGGTACTTCGTGCCCGCGACCATCATCGCAAGGTCGAGCACGACCAGACGACGCTCGTGCAGGATGTCGGGCACCTCGCCGGAGATGATCCGCTGCGCGAGGCCCTCGACGATCGCCGTCTTGCCCACGCCCGCCTCGCCCAGGAGCACGGGGTTGTTCTTGGTGCGACGGCAGAGCACCTGCACGACGCGCTCGATCTCGTTCTGGCGCCCGATCACCGGGTCCAGCCCGCCCTCCTTGGCCAGCTCGGTCAGATCGCGGCCGAAGCTGTCCAGGGCCGGGGTCTGGCTCTTGCGCCTGCCCCGCCCTTCGGCTCCTGCGCCGCCCGAAGGCGCACCCAGGGCCGCGCCCTCTTCGCCGCCCTCGCCGCCCGCGCCGAGGAGGTTGAGCACTTCCTCGCGCACCTCTTCGAGCTTCAGGCCGAGGTTCATCAGGACCTGCGCCGCGACGCCGTCCTGCTCACGCAGGAGGCCCAGCAGCAGGTGCTCGGTGCCGACATAGTTGTGGTTGAGGTTGCGCGCCTCTTCGA
>REET01000308.1 GCA_007694925.1 Phycisphaerales bacterium
ATCCAGAGCGTGATCGCCGGGCTCGAAGCTCAGGGCCGGGGACCGGTCAAACGCATCGAAACCCACGCCTCCACCGTCCTCCTCTTCCAGGGCGCGGGGTACAAGATCAAGAAGCCCGTCGACTACGGCTTTCTCGACTTCTCCAGCCCCCAGAAACGCCGCGCCAGCGCCGAGCTGGAGGTCGAGCTCAACCGCCCCCTCGCCCCGGGCGTCTACCTCGGCGTGCTCCCGATCTTCCGCGAGGCCGACGATTCCTGGCGCGTCGGCGAGGCCTCGGAAGAGGCCGAACCCGATGTCGAGCCCGACGATTGGGCCCTGCACATGGCCCGCCTCCCCGCTGAGCGGATGCTCGAACGCCTCCTACGAGAAGGGGCGTTGGACGACGACGAGCTCGAAGGGCACCTGAGCGCGATCGTCCGCAAGCTCGCGGCCTTCCACGACCAGTGCCAGACCGGCCCCGAGATCGACCAACACGCCACGCCCGAGGGCCTCTCCAAGCGGATCCTCGGCAACCTCGACGAGTGCCGACCCTTCGCGGGCGAGCCGCCCGATCGCCCCAGCGATGATCCGAAGCAAACGCCCCCGATCCCCGCCCGCCTGCTCGCCTCGATCCAGGAACGCGCCGAAGCGTTTATCCGCCAAGAGTCCGCGCTGCTGAACCGCCGAGTCGAACAGAATCGCATCCGCGAGGGGCACGGCGATCTCCACCCGGGCAACATCTGTCTGACCGACGACGGGCCGGTGATCTACGACCGCCTGGAGTTCTGCCGCGCGTTCAGGTGCGCCGATGTCGCCGCAGAAATCGCCTACCTCGCGATGGAGCTCGACCACGCCGGCCGCCCTCAGCTCGCCAACCGGTTCGTGCGCCGCTACGCGACCGAGACCGCCGACCCGGACCTGGAAAGCCTCCAGCCCCTGTACCGCGTCCACTACGCGATGGTCAGGAGCAAGGTCTCGGCGTTGGCCGGCGCCAATGAGGGCGCCGAAGCCATCGCACGCTCCAGCGGGTACGCCGCCCTCGCCGGCGGCTACTTCGCCCCGCCGAGCCTCATCATGCTGACCGGGCTCCCGGCGACGGGCAAGAGCACCATCGCTCGATCCATCGCCCGCACACTCCGCGGCGAACTGCTCAGGTCCGATGTGATCAGAAAGGAACTCGCGGGCATGGCCCCCAGCCAGCGACCGGCGTCCGAGAAAGAGCGCGAGGCGCTGTACAGCCAAGCCGCCTCCGACAACACATACGCAGCGATGCTCGATAAGGCTCGAGAGCGACTCGCCGCCGGGCGGACCGTGATCGCAGACGCCAACTTCCCGAGCCCGGACCGGCGCGAGCCGTTTATCGGTCTGGCCCGGGAGCTCGGCCGCCCCTTCATCTGTGTCCACACGACCGCCGACGAGTCGATGGTCCGGGAGCGCCTCCGCGAACGCCGAGAGCGGCCCGACGAAGCTTCAGACGCCGACGAACGCGTGTACGAAACCCTGGCCTCCAAGTACACGCCGCCGAAGCGGCCAGACGAAGTCCGCTCGCTCATCACCCATGAAGCCGGGACCCGCATTGAGGTGACCTGTGTACGCGTCGCCGAGGCTCTGCTGCATTGCTCGACCGGGTGAGGCGATCTCCTCTCCGCCCGGGCCGGAGTCCTCTGAGCACCCCGGCACACAGCGTGCGACCGGCACAACCTGCCCGATCCACGCCGCCGACCCGACGCCTTCGCCAGCGGATGAACCTGACTCGTTGTTGAGCCGATGACTCCGCCCGAGGAGAGTGGTCGATGACGAGCGGGAAAGGCGACAATCCGATCCAGAGTGTCTACGCCGACGATCCGGACATGGCCGACCTTGTCCGCCTCTTTGTCAGCGAGCTCCCCGACCGCATCGCCTGCTTCGAGCGGGCCTGGCGCGAGCGACGCCTCGAAGACCTCGCTCGACTCGCCCACCAGCTCAAGGGCGCCGGATCCGGCTACGGCTACCCCGGCATCACCCAGGCCGCCGCCGAACTGGAAAGAGAGCTCCGCCACCTCAACGCCCCGCAAGGGGTGGCCGATGTCCGCGACGAACTCGACACCTTGCTGAATGTGTGCCGGCGCGCCATCAAGGCCTGCGGCTGATTCTCGATCACCACTCCGCAGGGCCGACGCTCGGCCGGTGCGCCGGAGCTCGTCTGGAACAATGCAGATCCACGCGTCCCAACTCAACAGCCGGCCCCAAGTGCTGGTGATCGACGATTCTCCGGATGTCCACCGGCTGCTCTCGGCGCGTCTCCGGTCTGAAGACCTGGACCTCATCCCCGCCGAGTCGGGCCGGGCCGGCCTGGACATCGCCGAGAAGAACCCGCCCTCGGTCGTTCTGCTGGACCTGGACATGCCCGAGATGGACGGGTTCGAGGTGCTGCGCCGGCTGAAAGACAGCCCGACGCTGAACAACATCCCAGTCATCGTGCTCTCGGGCCTGCAGAGCCCGCACGACAAGGTCACCGCCTTCGACCTGGGCGCGATGGACTACATCTGCAAGCCCTTCGACCTGACAGAACTCCGCGTCCGCATCCGCGCCGCCGTTCGCCTGAGCAACCTGCTGCTCATGCTGTCACAGCGGGCCCAGATCGACGGGCTGACGGGCCTGTACAACCGCGCCCACTTCGACCACCGCTGGCGCGAAGAGGTCGCCCGCGCGCGCCGCAAGCGCCGCCCCCTCGCCCTGGCAGGCATCGACTGCGACCACTTCAAGTCCATCAACGACAACTACGGCCACCCGGCCGGAGACGCCGTGCTCCAGGGGCTGGCGGCCATACTCCAGCGGGCCTGCCGCGAGACGGACCTTCCCTGCCGCTACGGCGGCGAGGAGTTCTTCCTGATCATGCCCGACACGACCCCCGACCAGGCGTTGGCGGTCTGCGAGCGTGTGCGCACGATGGTGCAGGATGTCGTGTGGCCCCGTCACCCCGACCGGGGCCTGACTGTCTCAATCGGGCTGGTCGGCTGCGCCGAGGTCGGCGCGGTCAACGCGCAGAGCTGGGTCGAGGACGCCGACAAGAACCTGTACGCCGCCAAGCAGCAGGGGCGCAACCGCGTGGTGATGACCGAGCTGCCCTCCGGGGGCGTCCGCCTGGCCGACGCAGGCTGAACCTCAGTCGTGCGTGTCCGGGTCGACCATGGGCTCTGGGGTCGACGGGTCAAGGTGGTGCACCGCCCGCCAGATGTGGTACGCAGCACGGTCCATGTGGATCATCGCCTCGGTGTGCGCGGCCACCTCGTGCCCGGCGATCTGTCCCTTGGCCGCCTTTGCCAGCACCGACCTGCGACCCGAGATCCGGAGCTCGGCGATCTCGCCCGCCAACCGGCCCAGCTCCGGCGCCGGCGAGGGCTGCGACGGGTCGTCGAGCCACGCCAGGGCGAGCCGACGCATCTCCGCGTAGCGGTCCTGCACTTCCTTGACACGCTCGATTCTCGGGATCTTCGCGATCGCCTCGGCGTTTCCCGCGAGCCGCTCGATGTGGTCGACCGCGTGCAGCGTTGAGAGGTTGCGGTTCACTTCCGCGTTGGTCTGGCTCTCGCGGGCCAGCTTCGCCAGGAACTCGCGGATGGTCGTCGTCGCCGCTTTGGCCCGTTCAGAGGCCATGACGGCGTGCCCGGCGCCGCTGGCGACCACGAGCTCGCGCAGGGTCTCGGCGGCGCTGCGTCTGGCCGCCTCGGCCGCGACATCGCCGATCTCGCTCACCGAGCGATCGAGGAACCGTGTCGGCGAGACCGATCGCTCGGGGATGATCCGCTCGACGAGCCCCGCGAAGGGCTTGAGCACCGGCAGCACCAGCAGCACGCCCAGCACCTTGCAAGAAGTCTGAAAGGTCGCCAGCGCGATCACGCCCGGACCGACATCCACAAGGTCAAGCCCGCGCATCAACAGCATCAGGAAGGGCGTGAGTATCGCGATCAAGAGCAGCCCGAGCATCAGGTTGAAGAGCACATGCACCAGCGCCGTGCGCTTGGCCGCGACCGACGCCCCGATCGCCGCGATCCCCGCCGTCAGCGTCGTGCCCATGTTCTGGCCGATCACCAGCGCCGTCGCCCGTTCGAAGTCGATCGCCCCCGAGTCCAGCGCCGTCAGGGTGGTCGCCAGCGCCGCGCTCGAAGACTGCGTCACCACCGTCATCGCGAACCCGACGCCCACGAGGATGAGCCGGCCGACAAATCCCTCCCCGGGCAGCGACTGCGGGTCGATCCGCTCGGCCAGACCCGACATCGACTCCTGCAGCCCGCTCAGCCCCATGAACAGCAGGCCGAACCCCGCCAGCGCCAGGCCCGCAGACGCCCCGCGACCCTTGACCAGCAGCCGGATCATCACCCCCGCGAACACCAGCGGCATCGCGAAGGCGCTGATCGAAAACTTCAGGCCCAAGACCGAAACCAGCCAGCCGGTGCTCGTCGTCCCGATGTTGCTCCCCAGCACCACGCCAACCGCCGGCAGGAACCCGATCAAGCCGGCGCTGACAAACCCGATCGTCGCCAGTGTCGTGGCGCTCGACGACTGGACCAGGGCCGTGATCCCCGCCCCGG
This sequence comes from Phycisphaerales bacterium, assembly GCA_007694925.1. GTDB lineage: Bacteria > Planctomycetota > Phycisphaerae > Phycisphaerales > UBA1924 > SLFH01. Next base: position 4,551 of record REET01000308.1, read on the forward strand.
CGACCATGCCCGAGTAGGGCCCGCGGACCGTCTTGGTCAGGATCGCGCGGAGCGACCCTCCCGCCAGGGCCTTCAGCCCGTCGGTCAGCAGCACCATTCCAAGGAGGAACAGCCCCAGCCCGCCGAGTCCCATCGAGATCGTCGTCAGCATTGGCGAAGATTACTCCGCTGGAGGTATGGTTCGTGTTGATCTCGTCGGCAAGCCATCAGTCTCGGTGCTCTGAGTCGACAACCGGCTCGGGCGTGTCGGGGTCCAGGTGGTGCAACGCACGCCAGATGTGGAACGCGGATCGGTCGAGGTGGATCACAGCCTCCGTATAAGCGGCGACCGCGCGGCTGTCGAGTTCCCCCTCCGCAGCATCGGCCAGCACTTTCCGACGGTTGGTCTTTCGAAGCTCGGCGAGTTCCTTGCCCAACGCCTCGAGCTTCTTGGCCGGAACGGGCTTGGACGGATCGTCGAGCCATTCGAGAGCGATGCGTTTCACTTTGTCGTAGCGGTCCCGCACATCGCTCACCCGATCGGAGCGGGGGATGCTCTCGATCGCCGTCGCGTTGCCCGCGAGGCGTTCGATGTGGTCGATCGCGTGCAGCGTCGAGAGGTTCCGCTTGACATCCGACCGGTTCTGCCCCTCTCGCGACAGCTCGGCCATGAATTCGCGGATCCTCGCCGCGGCGGTCTGCGCCCCGTCGACCGCCATCCGCGTCCGCCCGGCCCCCAGCGCGGCCAAAAACTCGCGCAGCGTCTCGGCGGCGCTGCGCCGCGCGGCCTCGGAAGCGACCGACCCCACACGCCCGACCGAGCGATCAAGAAACCTCGTCGGCGATGCCGAACGCTCGGGGATCAGACGCTCGACCAGCGCCGCGTACGCACCGATCACCGGCAGCACCAGCAGCACGCCGATCACGCGCGTGAAGGTGTTGAACGCCGCCAGCGCCACCACCCCGGGCCCGAGCCCGACGAGGGCGAACAGCCAGAGCATCCCATCGAGAAACGGCCTGAGGCTGACAATCAGCAGCCCGCCCAAGATCACATTGAACAGCACATGCGCCATCGCGGTGCGCTTGGCGGTGACCGAGGCGCCGATCGCCGCGATCGCCGCGGCGACCGCTGCGCCGACATTCTGCCCGATGACCAGGGCCGCCGACTGCTCGAAGTTGAGCGCGCCCGAGGCGAGTGCCGCCAGGGTCGCCGCCAGCGCGGCGCTGGCCGACTGGGTGACGATCGACATGGCAAAGCCCGCCCCGAGCAGGACCATCCGGCCGCCCCAGCCCGCGCCGGGCAGAGACTCGGGGTCGATCCGCTCTGCGAGCCCGCCCATCGCCTCCTGCATACCGCCCAGACCGACAAACAGCAGGCCGAACCCGGCGATCGCCGTGCCCAACGCCGCCGACCGACCGATCCGAAGCAGCAGGATCATCGCCCCGACCAGCACGAGCATCATCGCGTACGGGGCGATCGAATACCGCATCCCCAGCACCGCGACCAGCCAGCCCGTGCTGGTCGTCCCGATGTTGCTGCCCAGCACCACGCCCACGGCGGGCAGGAACCCGATCAGCCCCGCGCTGACGAACCCGATCGTCGCGATCGTCGTCGCGTTGGACGACTGCACCAGCGCCGAGACCCCCGTCCCGGCCGCGATCCCCGAGACCGGCCCGCGGACGGTCTTGGTCAGGATGGTGCGCAGCGAGCCGCCCGCGACGGACTTGAGCCCGTCGGTCATCAGCACCATTCCGAGAAGAAAGAGCCCCAGGCCGCCGAGGCCCTGGGCGATCATCGACATCATAGATGAAGATTATGCGAAGATTCGGTGCTGTCGAATCCGGAGCGATCCGAGGCGTTGCAGTCCGGTCTCAGGCGGTGGTGGGGGTGTTCGGGCCGATCCGGCCCTCGTCCTTCCGCCGATCGCTTTCCTGCTTGACGCCGTCGGTGAGCGAGTTCAGCTGCTCGCGAAGGCGCTTCTCGGTCGCGCCCGAGGGCTGGGTCAGCCTGCCCAGCAGCGTGTACAGCGACGGGATCAGGAAGAGCGTCAGCAGCGTGGCGAAGCTCATGCCACCGACGATCACGATGCCGATCGCCCGACGCCCCTCCGCACCGGCGCCGCTGGCGAGCACCAGCGGGATCGCCCCGAGGATCGTCGAGATCGCGGTCATCATGATCGGCCTGAAGCGGATCTTGGCGGCCTCGCGCGCCGCGTCGGCCAGGTCCATCCCCCGGGCGCGGAGCTGGTTGGCGAACTCCACCATCAGGATCCCGTTCTTGGTCATCAGCCCGATCAGCAGGATCAGTCCGATCTGGCTGTAGATGTTCAGCGACTCGCCGGTGTATAAGAGCGTCGCCAGGCCGCCCGTGATCGCCAGCGGCACCGAGCACAGGATCGTAAACGGGTGCACGATGCTCTCGAACTGCGCCGCCAACGCCAGGTAGACCAGAAGCAGCGCAAGACCGAAGGTGATGTAGAGCTGCATCGACGAATCGCGGTACTCCAGCGACTCGCCGAGGTAGTTCACAGAAGCGCCGGGCGGCAGGCGGTCACGCACGAGCTCGTCCAACCGGTCCAGCGCCTCGCCCAGCGACGAGCCCGCGCCGACCTGCCCCGTCAGCACGACCGAGGGCACGCGGTTAATCCTCGTCAGATCCCGGACCGTCCCGGACTCCTCCATCGTCACCAGCGCCGACAGCGGCGTCAGCGTCCCCGCTTCAGAACGCACATAGATCTCAGAGAGGTCCGAGGGGCTGGCGCGGTCCTGCGGTCGCGCCTGCAGCAGCACCTTGTACAGCTCGCCCCGGTCGAAAAACTCGGTCACCTCGCGCCCGCCCAGGAAGGTCTGGATCGTCCGGCCGATCGTCCGCACATCGATGCCGAGGTCGATCGCACGCTCGCGGTCGATCGAGACCGAGAGCTGCGGCTGCGTCTGCTCGAAGTCCATCCGCAGGCCATCGAAGATCGGGTCGCCCTCGGCCGCCTCGGCGATGATCTGCGCCCACTCGCGGGCGGACTCGAAGTCGGGCCCGCCGATGGCGTACTGGATCGGCTCGCCCGCGCCGCGGATGCCGAAGCCCGCGGGATTGATCGGGATGATTCGCGCGCCGGGGATCGCCCTCAGGCGCGGCGCGAGCTCGGCGACCAGTTCGGGCTGGCTGATATCGCGGTCGCGCCAGTCGGTCAGGCGGACAATCACGCGGGCTGTGTTGACCTGGTTGGCCCCGCCGAAGCCCGGAGCCACGATCGAGATCACGCGGGCGATCGGCTGGCCCTCGCCCGAACGCTCGGCGAGGATCTCCTCGATCGCTTCGACCTGGCGGCGAGTGAAGTTCAGGGAGGCGCCCTCGGGCGCGTCGACGCGGATGATAAACCGGCCTTGGTCCTCCGTCGGCGCCAGCTCGCTCGGCAGGCGGTCGAAGAAGTACGCCGCTGCACCGGTGATCCCGATCACCATCACGAAGCTCAACCACCGGAGCTTGATCGCGACGCCCACCGCGCTGCCGTAGAGGTTCAGCATTCCTCCAAGGAGCCCTGTGTCCGGGGCCTCGGCCCTGCCCTTTGCGGCACGCTTCTTGGCGCGCCGCTCGGCCCTGGCCTTCTTCCGCTTGGACGGGGCCTTGCGCGCCTTGGGCGTGCGCAGCACCTGCGAGCTGAGCATCGCGCCCAGGGTCAGCGCGGTGAAGCTCGAGATGATCACCGCCCCCGCGAGCGTCAGCCCAAACTCGGTGAACAGCCGGCCGACCGCGCCCGTCAAAAACGCCAGCGGGACGAACACCGCCACGAGCACGACCGTCGTCGCGACGACCGCGAAGCCGACCTCGTTCGCCCCGTTGACCGCCGCCGCGAGCTTGGGCTCACCCCCTCTGATCCGGCGCTCGATGTTCTCCAGCACCACGATCGAGTCGTCGACCACCAGACCGATCGCCAGCACCGCCGCAAGCAGCGTCAGCACATTGATCGAGAACCCCGCGGCGTACAGCAGCGTCACCGTGCCGAAGACCGACACCGGGATCGCCAGCGCCGGCACAATCGTCGCGCGCAGCGATCCCAGGAACACCATGATCACCAGCACCACCAGCCCGAACGCGATGGTGAGGGTCTTGGCAACCTCCCGGATCGAGGTGTTGATGTAGATCGAGTCGTCCGACGAGATGTCAAGGTCGACCCCATCGGGAAGCGTCCGCCGGACCACATCGACCTCGGCCCGCACCGCGTTGGCGACCTCGACCGTGTTGGCGTTGGACTGGCGGATGATCCCCAGCGAGACCGAGTTACGCCCGTTCACGCTGAACGCCGAACGATCGTCCTCAGCGCCCAGGTCCACCTCGGCGACATCCATCAGGCGGATCGGCCCCGAGGAGGTCCTGCGGACCACCAGCCGCTCGAACTCCTCGATGCTCTGCAGGCGAGAATCGGTCTGCACCGAGAGCTCCGCCAGCCTCGATTCGACACGCCCGGAGGGCAGTTCGAGGTTCTCCGCCTCCAGGCGAGATTCGATCTCAGCGACCGTGACGCCGCGTGCGGCCATCGCACGCCGATCCAGCCAGATCCGCATCGCGTAGCGCCGCTCGCCCCCGATCCGAACGCGCGAGACTCCGTCGACCAGCGACAGCCGCTCTTCCAGCCGGCGCGACGCGAAGTCCGTCAGTTCGAGGTTGTTCAGCCGGTCGCTCGTCAGGCTCAGCCACATGATCGGTGACGCGTCGCTGCTCGCCTTACGCACGACCGGCTCGTCCGCGTCCATCGGCAGGTCGTCGCGGGCCCGATTGATCTGGTCGCGGACATCCGCCGCCGCGAGGTCCAGATCGCGGGTGAGGTTGAACTCGATGTTGATTCGGCTGCTGCCGTCGCGGCTGGTCGACTCCATCGACCGGATGCCCTCGATCCCTGTCAGCCGATCGAGCAGACGCTTGGTCACTTCCGCGTCGACCACCGACGCCGAAGCCCCGCGGTAGCTCGTCGAAACAGAAACGACCGGAGGATCGACATCGGGGTACTGCCTGATCTCAAGCCTCGTCAGCGAGACCAGGCCGAACACCAGAATCACCGCGGCGAAGACGCCCGCCAGCACGGGCCTGCGTACGGAGATCGTCGAGATGACCATCAGCCGCCGCCGTTCTCGTTTGTGAGTCCCGGCTCGCGGCTCGACACCGGCTCGACGAAATAGCCCCCATCGGTCATGATCGGCTGTTCGGCCAGGGGCCTGCCCGGGATCACGCCGAGCGCCTTCAGCGTCTCATCGGCCGAGACGCTGACGGGCGTGCCCTCGCGGAGCTTCTGCACGCCGCTGGTGACCACGACCTCGCCCGCCTCGATGCCTTCTGCGATCTCAACGAGCCCCGACATCCGCGAGGCGAGCCGCACACGCCGGCGCGTCGCCTTGCCGTCTTCGATCACGAACGCTTCGATGCGGTTGCCCTCGATGACCAGCGCAGACTCGGGCACCAGCACAGCGCTCTCGTCGACGCCCGTCACCAGCGTGATGTTCACGAACATCCCGGGGCGGAGCAGGCCGTCGGGGTTCTCGACCCTGGCGAACACATCGGCCGCACGGGAGACCGGATCGATCTCGGCGCCGATCGCCGCAAGCTCGCCGTCGAAGCTCCTGTCGCCGAACGCCGCGGTCTGGGCCTTGACGTTCAGCCCGATCCGGAGGTCCGCCAGCGCCCGCTCGGGCACCGAGAACGCGACCTCCATCGGGTCGACGCTGTTGAGCACCGCGACCGCGTCGCCCGGGCTCACCAGCGCCCCCATGCTCACCAGCCGACGGGTCACCCGTCCCGCAAACGGCGCCCGGATCGTGTGGTCCTCGTGCACCGCCTTGGCCCGATCCCGCTCCGCCTCCGCTTCCGCGACCGAGGTCCGCGCGTCGTCGAGCTCGGCGGGGTTGGCGGCGCCACGCTCGAACGCGGTCAGCGTCCGCTCCTTCCGCAGCTTCAGCCTTTCAAGCCTGGCCTCGGCGGCGCGCAGGTCGGCCGAGGCCCGCCGGTCGTCGAGCCTCACCAGTTCTTGACGCCCTTCGACCAGGTCTTCGTCGTTGAAACCGATCCACGAAACAGTGCCCGTTACCTCGGCGGTGACAGAGACCGCATCGACAGCCCTTGTTGATCCGACCAGACGCAGCCTCCGTTCGATCGGGCTCGTCCACGCCTCGACCACCAGAACCTCGACCGGGCCCTGAGCCGAAGCAGGGGTGGCGTTGGAACTCTCCTCCTCGCCGCACCCGGCGATGGTCAGTCCGAGACCGACCATCGCACAGATCCCGATCATGCCCGACCGAAACCATCCCGTGGATCGGCGGACCGAGAGGATTGAAGAACGCGTTTGCGTCATGGTCGTCAGGCTTCGCGGCTGGAGCCGTCGCGGATGCCTCCACGCGGCGATCGGTCAGGGCAATATGCGGGCTATTCAGAGATCGCGGGCATAACCCCGATCGGCTGTCGAGTGTTCCGCCCAACAACAGAAACAACCCCGCACCAACTGGTAGCGGGAAGCAATCGCAAAGATGCAGTTTCCAGCGGACCGTCCGGACCCGCACCCCCAGGCCGCGAGCCCGTCACGAGAGCGCTGTCTATCTGCCGGTCAGGCCGTGATCGACGCCGCCTCGGTCACCACGCTGTACACATCTGTCAGGTGGCAGACCGGCTCGAGCAGCTCCGAGCCCGGCCCGATCGCCGTCAGCTCGATCATGTCCGCCGTGTGGTGCCGGCTCATAAAGGCGACGGCGTAGTGGTTCGCCAGAACCGCCCCGAGGTTGCCGATCAGCGTGTTCAGCGCGTCGAACCCGTGCACACGCTCCCCGTGCAGACGCTCGCGAGCGAGCCAGCCGAGCTCCTCCTCGGTCAGGTCGCACCCGGCCGCCGAGAGCACGAGTTCGTGCGTCAGCCGCTTCCACTCCGCTTCGTCCTCGGTCCGGGGCAGCCGACGCCGGATCCATGAAGCGGTGTGCCGCGCATTGAGCAGCCGCTCGAACCCGTTCTCGGCCGCGGCTCTGTACAGGGTCAATCCCGGGTTCGAGTTGGCGTGGTCGGTCGTCACGAGCAGCAGCGTGTCGTCACGCTCGGCCGTGAACCTCATCGCGACCTCGACCGCGTCGTCGAAGGCGAGCTGATCGAAGACCAGGCCGACGGGGTCGTTCCCGTGCGCCGCGTGGTCTACACGAGCGCCCTCGATCTGCACACAGAACCCCGTCCCGGCTTCTGACGCATCGCGATGCAACCGGCGCAGGGCCAGGTCGGTCATCTCCGCAAGCGAAGGTTGCTCCGGCGTGCGGTCGCGCTCGTAGGCCATGTGGCTGTCGGCGAACATGCCAAGCAGCCGCCCCGAACCTGCGGCGTGCTTCTTGCGCAGTTCTTCAGGGCTGCGGGCGATCGTCAGGTCGTCATGGCGAGCGAGCAGTTCGGGCGGGAAGAACTCCCCGCCGCCTCCCAGCATCACATCGACCTGTCGTTCGAGCATCTGCTCGGCGATCTCGGCGTACATCGCACGGCTCGGGATGTTGACGACAAACCCCGCGGGCGTTGCGTGCGGGATGAGGGTCGTTGTGACGACGCCCGTCTTCATGCCCCGATCCCGGGCTTTAACCAGCAGCGGCGCCGGCTCTCGCCCGTCGGGCGTGATGCAGAGCGAACCGTTGTTGACCCGCTCGCCGATGCCCCATGCCGCAGCCGCCGCCGCGGAGTCCGTCACCAGCGAGTCGGCCGCCTCCGTCGCGCACATCGATCGCCGGACACCCTGCATCCCCATCAGCCTCGCCCACGCGCTGGGGCGACCGTGCAATCGGCGCGACGCCATGTCCGCCAGCGTCCAGGTCCCGGCGCTCATCCCGTCGGAGACCATGAAGATCACATTGCGGGCCCGACGCCGACGCGTCACGCTCCGCTCGCCGAGCAACGACGCGGATGCCCCGCCCCCCGCGGCGACCAGCGAGCTCCCCGCGACAAACCCCATGAAACCTCTGCGGCTCAGCCCGCCCGACGGATTTTGATCGTTGCGCATGAACCGATGGTCGCACACCGGCGCGCCGATGTCTACCGAACCTTGTATTCAGACTCTGTGTGCCCCGCGCCGGATGCCGGCGTGTCCACAAAAAGACCGCCGGGGCCCCCAAACGGAAGGCCCCGACGGCGAACGGGCGGTTTCAACTTGTTGTACGCGGCCGTTGCCGCGACGGATTCAGGCCCCGGCGGTCTGCATGAGCGCCGAGACATCGACGCCGAGCTTCTCGGCCACGCGACGCCCGTAGTCCTCGTCGGCCCTGAAGAAGTGGCAAAGCTGACGCATCTGCACCTCTTCTCGGGCCTGACCGAGCACCCCTGCGATCCGCGTCGCCAGCCTGTCGCGGTGCGCGTCGTCGAACATTCGGTACAGGTTGCCCGGCTGCGTGTAGTCGTCGTGGTCGACCGTCGAGTCGTAGCGGTCGACGATCGCCTCGCCGATGTCCCACGCCGGGTCGACGAACTTCTCGTCGGGCATCGGCGCGCCCGAGCGCGTGTTGGGCCAGTAGTTCGGCTTGCCCCCGTAAGTCTCCGCCGTCGCGCCCTGGCCGTCACGCATGTAGTGCATCACCGGGCAGCGCGGCTTGTTCACCGGGATCTGGTGGTGGTTCACGCCAAGGCGGTGCAGGTGCGTGTCGGCGTACGACATCAGCCTCGCCTGCAGCATCTTGTCCGGGCTCGGGCCGATGCCGGGCACGAGCGCCGAGGGCTTGAACGCCGCCTGCTCGACCTCGGCGTGGTAGTTCTCGGGGTTGCGGTTCAGCTCCAGCTTGCCGACCTCGATCAGCGGGAAGTCCGCGTGAGGCCAGACCTTCGTCAGATCGAACGGGTTCCAGCCCGTGCGGGCCGACCACTCGTCGGCCTGCTTCTGCGTCATCACCTGGACCTTCAGCGTCCAGCTCGGGAACTCGCCCCGCTCGATCGACTCGAACAGATCACGCTGGTGGCTCTCACGGTCCTGGCCGACGACCTTGGCCGCCTCGTCGTCCATCCAGTTCTTGATGCCCTGGTCGGTCTTGAAGTGGAACTTCACCCAAACCCGCTCGCCCTCGGCGTTGATCAGGCTGTAGGTGTGGCTGCCGTACCCGTTGACATTCCGGTACGACGCGGGCAGGCCACGGTCAGAGAACAGGATCGTCACCTGGTGCAGCGACTCGGGGCACTGGCTCCAGAAGTCCCACTGCATGTCCATGTCGCGGACATTGCTCTTAGGATCGCGCTTCTGCGTGTGGATGAAGTTCTGAAACTTGTAAGGGTCGCGCACAAAGAACACGGGGGTGTTGTTGCCCACCATGTCCCAGTTGCCCTCGTCGGTGTAGAACTTGATCGCAAAGCCCCGGACATCACGCTCGGCGTCCGCCGCCCCGCGCTCGCCCGCGACCGTCGAGAACCGCAGGAAGCACTCGGTCTCCTTGCCGACCTTCGAGAAGATCGACGCCTTGGTGTGCTTGGTGATGTCGCCGGTGACGGTGAAGGTGCCGTACGCCCCCGAGCCCTTGGCGTGCACCACACGCTCGGGGATCCGCTCGCGGTTGAAGTGCTGCATCTGCTCGACGAGCTGCACATCCTGCATCAGCAGCGGGCCCTTCGGCCCGGCGGTCAGCGCGTGCTGACGCCCGATCGGGGCGCCCTCGGCGGTCGTCAGGACCGGGCATTTCTTCTGGTCGTTGCTGCCGCTGTTCTGGCTCATCACAATCTCCTGCGGTTCAGTGCTGTGCGTGGGGCGGGCCGCTGGGGCCGCACGCCGCCGACGCGATGTTGATCCGTTATACGGACAGACTAGCGGGATCCGCCATAACTGTCAACGATTCTTGATCTCGATGTGCTATAGTATTTACCTATGGAACTGCACCAGCTCCGGTACTTCGTCTCGGCGGCCGAGGCCGGCAGCATCAGCCGCGCCGCCCAACGCTGCCGCGTCGCCCAGCCCTCCCTCAGCCAGCAGATCAAGAAGCTGGAGGACTCCCTCGGCTCGCCACTCTTCGACCGCATGGGCCGGGGGGTCGCCCTCACCGACGCCGGACGCGCCCTCCTCCCCCGCGCCCGCCGAATCCTCCAGGAGGTCCACGACGCCCGCGACCGCCTCGAAGCCGACATCGAGCGAGGCTCGGGCGTCCTCTCGGTCGGCGCGATCCCGACCATCGCGCCCTACCTCCTCCCCGAGGCCCTCGCCCGCTTCCGCCAAGAGTTCCCCGACTCGACCGTCTCGGTCCGCGAAGACCTCACCGAACACCTCCTCGAAGCCCTCGCCGACAACGAGCTCGATGTCGCGATCATGAGCACACCCGTCGAGCACGAACTCGTCGAGCACGAGGTCATCGGCTCCGAGCCCCTCGTCGTCGTCGCCCCCGCCGGAACGCCCCTCTGTCCGACAGGCGCAGACCCCGGCGTCACACTCAGCGACCTGCGCTCCCAGCCCACCGTCACTCTGCACGAGATGCACTGCCTCGGCCGGCAGATCAGCGGCTTCTGCGCCGAGCGAGGCCTGGCGCGCAACATCACCTGCCGCACGACCCAGCTCGCGACCGTCCTCGAATTCGTCCGGCTCGGGATGGGCGTCTCGATCGTCCCCGCGATGGCGGCACGCGCCGACACCAGCCCCGACCGCGTCTACCTCCGCGTCAAAGCCCGACCGCCGACGCGCGAGATCAGCCTCGTCCGCCGAGCCGGGCGCGCACGCTCACGCCGCGTCGACCGCCTCGGCGAGATCATGGCCGAGATCCTCGTCGAGCAGAACGCCGAACCGTTTAAATGACCAGTTCGATCCCGTGCTGATCACCCAGCCTCTTGACCTCGTTCAGGTCCGGCGGAAAGGGCAGCTTGCCCATCGCGACATAGAACCCCGCCGCAGAACCAGGCGCGTGCAGGATCAGGATCTTCGCCATTGCGTCGGTGTGGTTGGTGAACGACCGCACTCTGCCCCGCGGCACATGCACAAACCCGCCCGGCGACAAACGGTGGGGGACCCCGTCGACCGTCGCCGTGAACTCACCCTCCAGCACGAAGAACGCCTCGTCCTCGTTGTGGTGGATGTGCGGCGGCGCCCCGTTGCCCGGACGCACCTCCTGCTCACAAATCGCGTACGCCCCGCCCGAGTGCTCGGCGGTCATCAGGAAACGCATCGGATCGCCCATGACAGGGTGCACCTCACCCTCGCCAGGGGCGAGCACGCGGAGATCGGTGCGTACGGCTGCGACGGACGCGGGTGTGCCCGCAGGTGTATTGCTCATGGGCGGATGATATCGCAGACAGGGGACGCCCGTGTCGTCTATGCCGGCCAACGACCCGGTCGGGATCGTCGAGGGGCGAGCAGGAAGGCGAGCGCGACGACGCCCAGACTGCTGGGAGACGGGATCGTGACGACCCACGCGGTCCGCCTTCCCTCGAAGTAACCGGTTCCGGTGAAGGTCAGGTTGTCATCCGAGATTCCTGCGACTTCGATCAATTCCCAGCCGTCGACCCCTACCCCGACTGATCTGAAATACTCAACCAAGTCTTGAATGCCGAGATCCTCTGCCCAGATGAATGTCCGATGCCGACCTTCAAAGGCAGAAGTCCACCGGGTCCCAAGGACGATCGATCCATCGGCGCTGAGGACAGAAGCGTATGTCGCGGCGTTGTCTGGAAAAGTACCGATCTCTTGAATCCCCGTGTCAGCACGCCAGATGAAACTCCTGCCGTGATGGACATTGGAACTGCTAGAGCCGACCGCAACGGATCCATCGCGGCTAATCGAGCTGATCGAGCCACTATTGGTGTCGGGAAGATTGCTCAGGAGTTGTAAGCCGCCTGATGCGGACCAGATAAACGGAAGTCTTTCGTCGGCTGACCAAAGCCGCCCACCGATGGTGTTGCCGTCTGCGCTGATGGCGTTCGCTCTCGCATTGGTTATGCCCGTACCAGGTAAAAAGGAACGCAGGCCATTGCTTTCATCCCAATAGAACTCGCGCGGAATGTTGTAGCGAATGGTCACGCCGACGACGACCGAGCCGTCGGCGGAGACATCGAAGGCTCTGGAATTCCGGTTAAAGAAGGGATAACCGATGTTTTCCATGCCGGTTTCCTCGGTCCAGCGAAAGGCCTCTTCCCCATCATTGCTGTAGCTTCTGCCAACAACGACCGATCCGTCAGCGTTGACAGCATTCGCCTCTGAGCGAAAGGTGCCAGGAACCGTTCCGAGATCCTGCACGCCGTTCTCCAGCGTCCACCGGAAGGCCCGCCTGTGCATGTTAAAGTGAGACACGCCAACAACAGTTGAGCCGTCCCCGCTGATTCCGCCTGAGTCTGTGCGGGCGTGGTTCACCAAGCCGTTGATGCGAACGATCTCGATCTCCCCGGCCGCGATGCCGGAGCAGCCAGCCAAGGCTATCCCCCCGACCAAAACTCGACGCAACATGATGTTCTCCAGACAGTGCTCGTCACTCAGCGGCCGCTACAACACCGGCCCGTCCGGTCAGGTATCGGTATGGTTCTGGTCCGGGCTGCAATGTTCTGGAAAATCGCGGCTCACCGCCAGGACCGGTGCACGATCTCCGCCAGCTCGTCGCAGACCCGCTCGAACGCCTCGTCCCCCTCCCGCATCGCGTCGGCCAGGCAGTGCTTGAGGTGGTTGCGGACCAGCTCCCGCGACACCCCCTTGAGCGCCTGCTGCACCGCGGCGATCTGCGTCAAAGTATCAGCGCAGTACCGGTCCTCCTCGACCATCTTCTGGATGCCCCGCACCTGCCCCTCGATCCGGCGCAGCCGCTTCAGATTCGCCGCCTTGATCTCCGGGTCAACCCCAGCAGCAACCCGCCCGCCACAGCACGCCTCCGCTCCAATTGCTTCATCACCATCCACAACAAGCCCTCCGAGATCTCTTCGTCTCTTCGTCTCTCTGTCTCTTCTTCCCTCCGTCCCTTAGTGCCTCAGTGCCTCTCTCTCCCTCTCTTCGTCTCTCCGTCTCT
>REET01000178.1 GCA_007694925.1 Phycisphaerales bacterium
ACGCCTCGCCCGGGGCTCGGCCGACGATTCGGTCGTGGAGTTCTCCTGCCGCTTTGATCAGGCGGCGGAGGGGTTCGTCGGGCGGCTCTTCGCTGAGGTCGAAGGTCGAGTGGTGCACGCCCATCAGGTGGGTCGCCCCGAGCCGGCGGGCCATCGCCCAGACCTGCTCGGGCGTGGCGTGGGCGTGCTCCCACGGGTCGTACGCCCCGATGCCGAAGACCGCCAGGTCCGCCCCGGGCAGGTCGTCGAAAGCGCCGGTCTCGGCCGTATCGCCGGCGAAGACGACCCGTTCGTTCCCGGCTCTCAGGGCGTAGGCGTTGCACCCCCGCTTGCGGTCTAAGGCGAAGCGGGCGCCCCAGTGCTCGACGGGGACCGCGGCGATCTCGACGCCCTCCTGCTCGAAGACCTCTCCCGGCCCGAGCTCGATGACCTTGTCAAAGCCGGGCGGGATGAGGCCCGCGGTCTTCCACGCGGTGACGACCTTGGTCCGCGGGTCGGCCAGCCTCGCGAGCGTCGGGCGGTCGAGGTGGTCGAAGTGGGCGTGGGAGATCAGGACGATGTCGATCGGCGGGAGGGCCGACAGCGGCACCGGCGCGGGCGTCAGGCGCGAGAGTCCGAGCGTCCGCCCGGCCACCCTCGGGCCGATGCGTTCGGAGAAGACCGGGTCAGTGAGGATCCAGAGCCCGCCGAGGCGGACGAGCGTCGTGGCGTGCCCGAGCCAGACGGCGCCCAGCGACGGGCCTCCGTCCCCCCAGCGCCACCACGGCGGCACCACGGCCCCCTCCGGCCCCTTGCCCGCCCCCCTGCCCATGATCGAAAGGAGCAGTTGATGGGGGTATCGGCGTACGCCGGAGCTGACCATCCTGCCGAGCTTGCGTGGTTCGAGCCTCATCGCCATTGGACGCGTGCTCCAACGCCTCGGGCGGGGCCGGATATTCCCTCTGCGGCCGCGCCGTCGGGCCGCAGAGGGTATGGCAGGGAGGCCGGAGGCGGCTGTCCGCAGGCTGGCCTCAGTCGAGCCTCTTCATGATGTCCTCGACCGCGACGCGGAGCTGCTCGTCCTCGCCGGCGACTTCCGCCTCGGGGCGCTGGGGGACATGGATGTCGGGGATGGCCCCGTTGTTGTCCATGTCGGTGCCGTCTTCGAGGTACCAGCCTCGGCCGGGCAGGCGGACGCGCGTGCCGTCGATGAGGAAGAACGAGCCGGTGGAGATGACGCCGCCGTAGGTCTGCTCGCCGACGAGGTTGCCCCGCCCGTACGCCTTGAACCCGTGGGAGATGATCTCGGCGTTCGAGTGGCTCTTGGTGTTGCTGAGCATGTTGACCTCGCCGGTGAAGCGCGGCATGAGCAGGCGGTCCTGGGGGTAGTGGCCGATCTGCGAGCGGTCGGCGCCGCGCTGGATCGTGTAGGCGTGGTTGCCCGGGACGAGAGAGGCGAGGATGCGGTCGGCCGTCCAGCCGCCCCCGTTGTTGCGGACATCGATGATGAGGCCGTCGCGCCCCCTCGTCGCGGCGTACATGTCGCGCATGTAGCGGTCGAGCGAGGGCTGGTTCATCGCCTGGATGTGCACATACCCGACGCGCCCGCCCGACCACTCGTCGACGAGCCTCGCGTTGTGCTCGACCCACGCGTCGTAGCGCATGTCGTTGAGGCGGGAGGTGCTGACCGGGTGGAGCAGGAGGCGCCTGTCTTGCCCGTCACGGCGCACGGTAATGACCGTCTCCTCGCCGACGCGTCCTTCCAGCTTCGACTCCATGGTCTCGCCGGGGCCGAAGGGTTCGAGTTCGATCTCGACGATCAGGTCGCCTTCGTGGAGGCGCATGGCGCCGGCGCCGGCCGGGCCGTCGCGGTAGACCCTGGTGACGCGGTAGGCGTGGTTGGAGTTGTCGAGCCCGGCCCGTTCGGTCTCGATGCCGAGGCGCCCGACCGGGCGCCGGTTCTCGCGGTACTCGCCCTTGCTGCCGAAGCCCAGGTGCGAACGGTCCAGCTCGCCGAACAGGCGGGCGCCGACATACTTGAACTCTTCGCGGGTCCGCGCACGGGCGGCGAGCTCTGCGTACTCGTCGGTCAGGCGGGGCCAGTCGGTCCCGGCCATCTCGGGGTCGTAGAACAGCTCGCTGAGTGTCCGCGCCGCCTCGCGCAGCTTCCGCTCAGACTGGACCGCGAGGTCGATCGTCAGCGTCGCGTCGATGTCGTGGAAGGTGTACCCGCCGCCCCGCACGCCCGACACACCCGCGCGGCTGGAGCGCACGAACACGAACTGATCGCCCGAGGGCGTCATGTGCTGCATGCTGACCGACCCGCCGAGGCTGCGCCGGTCCGAGCCGTCCCACGCGATCGAGTAGGCGTTCCACGAGCCGTCGATCTGTCCGTTGAAGACGATCCGCCCGCCGCAGGGCGTGACCTCGACGTTGCTGACCGACTCTTCGTTGTTGAAGACTTCGCGGACGCGGAGGTAGGCGTCGTCGAGGTCGAGCTGACGGGGCTCGGCGTACTCGCGCTCGTCCGGGTCTGCGGGGATCGGCCCGCGGTTGCGCACTCGCCGCGCGGCCTCGGCGTAGTAGGCGTGGATCTGCTCGGCCGACATCGCGTCGAGCTCGCGGTCCAGGTGCACCGCGTAGATGTCGAAGTTCGGCTGGCGCTGGCCCGTGCGGATGCGGTTGGAGCGGAACACGAGCACGCGCCCGTCGGCCGACCAGCGCGGGTCGACGCAGTTTCTCGGGTGGCGGGAGATGTCCACCGGCTCGGCCGAGCCGTCGATCGGCACGATGAAGACATTGGCGCTGAAGTCCATGTCGTTGGCGGAAAACGCGACGTAGTTCCCGTCGGGGCTGATGCGCCAGTCGATGTCCGCGTCCCAGTGGTCGACCAGCGTGTACTCGCGTCCGTTTGCGAGCTCGAGGATCATGATGCGGCCTTGGGCCCGCTTGAACGAGAGGTAGCGCCCGCACGCCGAGGGCTGGGGCATCTGGTCGTTCTCGTCCCACTGCACCACCGGCTCGATGTCGAATCGGATCGCGTCCCGCCAGCGGTCGCGGTCGCGCTTGTCGCCCTCGGACCCGTTGACCAGTTCCTCGCGGGTCATCGCGACCGTCGCGGCGTAGATCGACTCGGTCCCGTCGGCATCGCCCGAGAAGTACAGCTTTGTCCCGTCGGGCGACCAGGCGATGTGTCGGTTGCGGCTGTGCCCGGGGGTGACGAGCCTCGTCGGCGTGTGGTCGCCGATCGCGCGGACGAAGACCCGCCCGTACGCGACCGTCGCCATCACCTTCCCGTCGGGGCTCAGCGCCGCCTCGGAGACATCGCGCGACACCGATCGGTCCTCGGTGTCGTCGAGCGTGTCTTCCGGCGCCGTGATCGCGAGCCGTTGCGGCGACGCGCCCGCGCGAGACAGGTCGAGTCGGTACAGCCCGTCCCAACGGCTGAAGACCACCGTCCGCCCGTCGGCGGAGACATCGAACTGGTGGATGTCGCGCTCGTCGAAGCGGGTCAGGCGCTCGATCGAGGCCTCGCCCTCGGTTGCGCGCATGCGGTAGAGGTTCACCGTCCTGTCCTCGCGGTCGGAGAGGAAGAGGATGGTCCGGTCATCCGCCCAGCGCGGCTTGCCGTCGTCGCCCTCCCACTCGGTGAGCTGGGTGAACCCGCCGCCGTTGCGGTCCAACAGCCAGATCTGCATGCGCTCGGGCCCGCGGTAGTGGCGCCGGTGCCACCCGTAGGCCCGCCCGAGCTCCGTCCGCATGTACCCGTTGCGAACGAAGGCGATGTATCGGCCGTCGGGGCTGACGGCCGGGTACGACCCGAAGGCGTCGTGCAGGCGCGAAGGATCGCCCCCATCGGGCGAGATCCCGTACGGGCGGTGCGACTGGTACGGGTCGCCCTCGATCCGGGCGTCGAAGAGGATCGCCTCGTTGCCGTCGGCGTCGAGCCCGTAGCCCCGGACAGTGCAGCGTTCGTCGGTGACGGTGACGCGCCGGATGCCCGTCCCGCCGGCGTGCATTTCGTAGATGTTGGGGTAGCCGCTGCGGGTCGAGTTGAAGGCGATACGGCGCCCGTCGAGGCTCCACGCCGAACGGGTGTCGTCGGCGGGGTGGGAGGTCAGCCTCCGCGCCTCGCCCCCGTCCGCCGGGGCTCTCCAGAGATCCCCCCGCCAGCTGAAGACGACCTGCGAGCCGTCGGGGCTGATCGAGGGGTAACGCGGCAGATCGACATTCCCGCCCGCGGCCGCACCCGGAGCAAGGCCCCCGAGCACCACGAGCAAAACGACAATCACCGCCGGGACGCGTCGCGCCGTCCGATCCATAGCAGACTCCTGCTGTTGCTTCTCAGAACAAGTGAAACTCATGCGTCGGGCTTTCGAGTATACCAGAATCCCCGGGCGAGGTTCGGCGCCGGGGAGCGCGGGGCCCCGCGGCTGTACAGGCGGGCCACAAATGCAGAACAGAGCACGCGACAGCCGAAAGAGTGCAAACCCATTTCGGGATCGGAACGGATGATCGGCGGGTCGCCGGTCGCCAGCCGGGGAGGAACACATGGTCGTCGAGTCGAATCCTGTTCAAGCGACAACCGGCGAGAAGTACACCATCCGGCGAAAGGTCTTCAAGGTCTTCGGCGCCTCGTTCCATGTCTACGGGCCAGACCGGCAGGTCGTCGGCTACTGCCGCCAGAAGGCCTTCCGCCTCCGCGAGGACATCCGCCTGTACACCGGCCCGGACATGGGCGAGGAGTTGCTCCGCCTCAACGCCCGCAACATCATCGACTTCAGCGCCACATACGATGTTTCGCTGCCGACCGGCGAACGCCTCGGCTCGCTGCGGCGCAAGGGCATGCGCTCTTCGTTCGTCCGCGATTCGTGGCTTGTCTTCGACGAGAACGACAACCAGGCCGCGACCATCACCGAGACCGGCTCTGCCGCGATGCTCCGCCGGTATGTCGACCTTGTCGCCATTCTCTCGCCCCAGCGGTACGAGGTGAAGCGCAGCAGCGACGGGGCCGTGCTCGCCCGCTTCCGCCAGCACTTCAATCCATGGGTGTTCAGGCTCGGCGTCTCGATCGATGCGGACGATCCCGTGCTCGACGAACTGGTCATCCTCGGCGCCGCCTGTCTCATCGCCGCGATCGAGGGTCGCGAGTACCGACGCTGATCGCACGACGAACGCCAGCCGACCCGGGTGTCCGCTGCAAAGACGCTCCGCCCGCCCACGCCCCGTAGGATCTTTCCAAGAGAGATCCGGACCACCCCGAGCGCCGACGCAGTCCGCGCCGGCCACGAAAGGAGCGTGATCGATGGACACCCCAGCAGCAGACAAAGTCAACAACGCCGACGCAACAGCGGACAGCCCGCTCTCTCGGCGCGCAGCCCTCGCGGCGCTCGGCGCAGGAGGCCTCGGCGCACTGGCGACCGTGGCGGGCGCCCAACCGATGGACCGTCGCGCACGACGCGCCCGCGACGACGATGCGCGGCCCGCCATGCCCGGCTGGGACGACGAAAAGGGCGAGTTCGTCCTCCCAGACCTCCCCTACCCCTACGACGCGCTCGAACCCCACATCGACGAACAGACCATGCGCATCCACCACCAGCGCCACCACCAGGGCTATGTCAACGGCCTCAACCGCGCGCTGAAAGAACTCGCCAAGATCCGCTCGGGAGAAGGCGACGCCGGCCTCATCAAGCACTGGTCGCGCGAGGTCTCCTTCCACGGCGGCGGGCACATCAACCACACGC
This sequence comes from Phycisphaerales bacterium, assembly GCA_007694925.1. Classification (GTDB taxonomy): domain Bacteria; phylum Planctomycetota; class Phycisphaerae; order Phycisphaerales; family UBA1924; genus SLFH01. The sequence continues at coordinate 5,724 of REET01000178.1, forward strand.
TCTTCTGGCTCTGCATGGCGCCCGAAGGCCGGGGCGGGGGCGGCGAGCCGTCCGGCACGCTCATGGAGCACATCCGTCGCGACTTCGGCTCCTTCGACGCCTTCAAGACCCACTTCAAGGCCGCCTCCGGCGCCGTCGAAGCCTCCGGCTGGGGCTGGCTCGTCTACGACCCGATCTCGCAGCGCCTCATGGTCATGCAGATGGAGAAGCAGCAGGACATGCTGCTGACCGGCTGCGTCCCCCTCATGGGCGTCGATGTCTGGGAGCACGCCTACTACCTGAAGTACCAGAACCGCAGGGGCGACTATGTCGAAGCCTTCATGAAGGTCGTCAACTGGCCCTACATCGCCCGCGTCTACGAGCGAGCCCGCGCCGGGCAGAGAGCCTGATTCCGAGACCTGTTTGTGTTTCGATAGGTTTTCGGCGAGAATCTGAGCAATCAGGTCTGAAATTACAGGCCGTTTTCTGGCCCCAGGCCGTTCTTGCGGCATTCTGGAATTGTCTTGTCTCTCTCTCCTCCTTTGCTCGGCTGCGGGCGGACACGCTGCGGCCGGGTTTTCTTTTTGAGCCCGCGGCCTCCGGCGACTCCGCCCGCACTGCGATAGCCAAAGCAGCGACGACGACGGCGCGCCAGTCGGTGGTTCCGGATCCAACAGACTGTCTCAGCAAAACCCGGCCGGCGCTCAGGCCTTCGCGCCCGCCGGCTCGGCCTTCATCGGTGACTCGTCTTCCACAGCCCAGCAGGCGACCTTGCGTCCCTCGCCGCGGTCTTCCAGCGGGGGCATCTCGCGCCGGCAGCGGTCCATCACCTTCGGGCAGCGCGTCTGGAACGGGCAGCCCTTGGGCGGGTTGAAGGGGCTGGGGACATCGCCCTGCAGCACCGTCAGCGGACGCCGGTCGTCGGGATCGTCGATCGGGTTGGCGCCCAAGAGCGCCCGCGTGTAAGGATGCTCGGCCCGGTCGTGGATGTTTTCCGCCGGCAGCCGCTCGACCACGAAGCCAAGGTACATCACCGCGACCTCGTCGCAGAAGTGCTCGACCACCTTCAGGTCGTGGCTGATGAAGAGCATCGTCAGCCCGAACTTCTCCTTCAGGTCGGTCATCAGGTTGAGCACCTGCGCCTGGATCGAGACATCCAGCGCCGAGACCGGCTCGTCGGCGACGATGAACTCGGGCTTGGTGGAAAGAGCCCGAGCGATGCCGATGCGCTGGCGCTGCCCGCCTGAAAACTCGTGCGGAAACTTATCCGCCGCGTCCGGCCGCAGGCCGACGGTCCGGATCAGCTCCTCGATGTACGCGTCCTGCTCCTTCGGAGGGACGACCCTGTGGAGCTTGAGCGCTTCCTTGAGCAGCGCCCGCACCGTCAGGCGCGGATTCAGCGACGAATACGGATCCTGGAAGACGATCTGCATCTTCCGCCGGTACGGGATCATCTTCGCGTGCGAGAGGCCGGTGATCTCCTTGCCCTCGTAGCGGACGCTGCCCGAGGTCGGCTCGAGCAGTCGGATCACGAGCTTGCCCAGCGTGCTCTTGCCGCAGCCAGACTCGCCGACCACGCCCAGCGTCTTGCCCTTCTCGATCGCGAGGCTGACGCCGTTGACGGCGTGCACCTTGCCGACCACGCGGTTGAGAAAGCCCCCGCGGACCGGGAAGTGCTTGACGAGGTTGTCGATCTCGATCAGTGCCATCTGTGTGTCTTGGAGGTCATTCGCGTTCGGTCGCGCCGACGGTCAACTCGGCGGGCTTGTCGAGCGGGAAGTGGCAGCGGACGGGGTGGTGCTCGTCGCCGTGGTCGAGAAGCTCGGGCTCCTCGGCCTTGCAGCGGTCCTGGGCGTAGCCGCAGCGGTCGCGGAAGCGGCAGCCCTCGGGCAGGTCGAACAGGCTGGGCACGATGCCCTTGATCGCCGGCAGCCTTTTGCCCGTCTGGCGCGAGCCCTTCTTGGGGATCGACTCGAGCAGCGCTTTGGTGTAGGGGTGGCGGGGCGAGTGGAAGATCTCGCGCACCGGCGCGCTCTCGATCACCCGGCCCGCGTACATCACCATCACGCGGTCGCAGACCTGCGCCACCACGCCCAGGTCGTGCGTGATGAGCATGATGGCGGTGTTCATCTTCTCCTTCAGCCGCCCCATCAGCGCCAGGATCTGCGCCTGGATGGTCACATCCAGCGCCGTCGTCGGCTCGTCGGCGATCAGGAGTTCGGGCTCGCAGCAGAGGGCCATCGCGATCATCACGCGCTGACGCATCCCGCCCGAGAGCTGGTGGGGGTACTCGTCGATCCGCTGCTCGGGGTTGGGGATGTCCACCAGCCGCAGCATCTCGATCGCCCGCTTGCGCCGCTCCCTCTTGCCCATCTTCGTGTGGAACTTGAGGGCCTCGTCGAGCTGCCACCCGATGCGGAAAACCGGGTTCAGGCTCGTCATCGGCTCCTGGAAGATCATCGCGATCTTGTCGCCCCGCACGCGCCTCATGCGGCTCTCGGGCACCGTCGCCAGGTTCTCCTTGCCGAACATGATCCGGCTCTTGGGGTCGATGATGCTCACCCGCTCGGGCAAGAGGCGCATCACCGTCTTGCTGGTGACCGTCTTGCCGCAGCCGGATTCGCCCACGATCCCCAGCGTCTCGCCCGGGAAGACATCGAACGAGACATCGTCGACGGCGGTGACGGTCCCCCGGTCTGTTCTGAACCGGGTGGTCAGGTTCCGCACCTTCAAGATGGGCTCGCGTGTGGTCATCGGTGGATCGCCGCGCCGGTCAGCCGACATGCTTGGGATCGAACGCGTCCTGCAGCGCGTCGGTGAAGATATTGAAAGCCAGTACGAGCGTGAACATGAAGAAGGTCGCGCCGCCGATCTGCCAGAAGAAGTCGTTGGCCACCTGCGCCTTGGACTGCTCGATCATCACCCCCCACGACGAGCCGATCCCCGGCTGCAGCCCCAGCCCCAGGAAGGTCAGGATCACCTCGCTCTTGATCGCCCCGATGAACAGCAGCGAGAAGTTGATGAACATCAGGTGCAGCGTGTTGGGGATCAGGTGCTTGACGAGGATGTACATCCGCCCGAACCCGATCGCCGTCGCAGCCTGGATGTACTCCAGCTCTTTCAGCTTCATCGCCTCGCCCCGCACCACGCGGCAGGGCCCGATCCAGAAGGTCAGACAGAACGCGATGTACAGCGGGATCAAGGTCCCGTACACATCCGTGTCGATGAACATGAACTGCAGCACCACCAGCAGCACCAGGCTCGGGATCGAGCTCAAGGTCGAATAGAGCCAGACCACCGCGTGGTCGACCCACCCGCCGAAAAACGCCGCGGCGGCCCCGATCAGGCTCCCAAAGAGCACCGACACAAACGCCGCGACAAACCCGACCTGCATCGCGATCTTCGACGAGTACAGCCCGCGGATCAGGATCGACCGCCCCTGCTGATCGGTGCCGAGCAGGAGCTGGAAGCGGTACACCGCACCCCTCACGCCCGTCGGCTGGGGGAAGAGCTCCAGCAGCGGCGCTTCGGCCGCGTCCAGCCGCTCGGCGACGATCTCGACAACCCGCGGCCGGAGCTCGTCGACCGCATCGAGGATGCTCTCGACGAGCGCCTTGGGCCAGAGCTCGTCTTCAACAAACTCGCCGATCGGCGTCTCCGGCTCCTCGCTGGCCATCTCCAGCGCGTCGTACGCGTCGAACAGATCCTCGACGCCGAGCTCTTCGAACGCCGTGACATCCAGCCCGATCGCCGAAGCAGACGCCTTGAACTCCAGCACCCGCCGCTCGATCTCCTCCAGCGAGAAGTAGAGCTGCTCGCGTGCGTCGACGACGCGTTCAAACACCGCCGACGGAACCCCCTCCGGCCCCGGGTCCGCCGTCAGACGGTCGCGTTCGGCCTCGGCGTTGACGACCTCCGTCTCCAAAAGCGGCAGCCCGCCGATGATGATCTGGATCCTCGCGAGGCCCGCCTCAGCCGCGGCCGCGACATCCGCCTGGTTGAGCACCGCCACAAACGCGTCGAACCGCTCGATGACCTCGTCGCGCGGGCCCTGGTAGATCCTGCGATGCCCGCGCCCCGCGTCGGCGATCACCTCCGCCGCAGCGATCTCGTCCGTCGGATCAAGCCGCCGCAAGGAGTCGACCGCGTTGGACCCCTCCGACCGCCACTGGAGGAACTGCCGGTACCGGAACGCCGGCGCCCGCTCGCGCCCGAAGCCCGCAAGCTCGCTGGCTGCGATCTGCTGCTGGGGCGCGTCCGGCAGAAGCAGCCCGAGCACCGGCCTGTCCGACAGGTCGTACCAGTCGGTCCACTTGCCAAACGCCTGCAGCCCCTGGGTCAGGAAGATCCAGGACACCAGGAGCACATACGCCCCGATGATGCTCATCGCGACGAGCGCGCTGCGGTTGCGCCGCAGTTTGCGGAAGCCGCGAGAGCCGAAGAATCGTCCGATCGCTTTCATGGGCCTGCGTTCACTTGAGCCTCACGCGCGGGTCGACCAGCGCGTAGAGCACATCCGTCAGGATGATGGAGATGATGAAGACCGCCGCGAACAACGCCGTAAAGGTCTGCACGACCGGGAAGTCCTTGCCCCGGATCGCCTCGATCAGCGTCCGGCCCATCCCCGGGATGTTGAAGTAGTACTCGACGAGGATCGACCCGGTGATCACAAACGGCAGCGTGATCATGATCCGCGTGATGATCGGGATCAGGGCGTTCTTGAGCATGTGGACGAACATGATCTTCGTCCGCCCCACGCCCTTGGCCTTGGCGGTGGTGATGTAGTCCCGGTTGGTCTCCTCGACCATCACCGCCCGATAGAACCGCGTGTCGTAGCCGATCGCCACGATCACGCCGATCATCACCGGCAGCGCACAGTACCGCACCCACTGTCCCAAGGCGTCGACCGGGCTGCCCGCCCAGAAGCCGACGGTCGACAGCCGCTCGTCGTACCCCTGCACCGCGAACAGCTCCGCGTCGAGCTTCTGGTTCAGCCAGTACGCACCGAAGTACTGCCCCATCACGATGTACACGAGATAGCTGACGCTCATCCCCAGCACCGTCAGGAAGACAAGTGTCTTATCGATCCCCCTCCCCCTGAAGAACGCCGCGATCAGCCCGATCGAGATCGCGATCGCCCCCGTTAATATCAGCTGGGGCAGCGTGATCAGCAGCGTCGGGGGGATCGAGGTGGCGATCAACTCGTTGACCGGCATCCTCTTGTCCCAGCTCCGCTCGGAGAAGTCGAGCGTCACGATCTTCTTCACGAAGTCGACATACTGCACCACGAACGGGCGGTTGAGCCCGAAGTCCTCGCGGATGCGGTCGTACTGCGCCTGGTCGGGGCTCTTGCCCAGGAAGGCGTACACAGGGTCCTGCACGCGCAGCGCCAGCATCACCAGCAGGATGATGCCCAGGTAGACCGGGATGTTGTAGAGCAAGCGCCGGAAGATGAACGCCCACATCGGTGTCGAGCCCTCGGCTGGAGTGCGGGTCGGGAGTGAGGGTCGTCAGCGATCAGCGCTTCGAGTCGTCGACATCGACATACTTGAACCAGCTCCAGTACCGCTCGGTCGGACGCATGTTCAACGCCCACGGGTTGACCAGGTAGTACCTCGTGCGGGCCATCGACCCCACGAAAGGCGCGTCCTCGATCAGCATGTCGCGCATCTTCTCGTACAGCGCCGTCCGCTCCGGGCCGGGCTCCATCACCCGCACCCGCTCGTACAGCGCGTCGTACTCGGGGTTCTTGTAGTTGTAGTGGTTCGAGCCGGGCGACTCGTTGGGGCCGTAGAACAAAGCGAGGTTGTTCTCCGCGTCCGGATAGTCGCTCGACCACGCGAACCCGAAGATCTGCGCCCGCCTGTTGTTCGTCGCCTCGATCAGCGTCGAGAAGTCCACAAGGATCGGCTCGAGCCGGATACCAACCCGTCCCAAGTGCCGGCGCAGCATCTCGACCTGCTGGGCGTTGTTGCCGCCGAGGCTCGTGTAGAACTGCAGCTGCGGCAGCCCCCGCCCCCCCGGATACCCCGCCTCCGCGAGCTTCTGGCGCGCAAGCTCCAGATTCGGGCCGCGGTACGACACCGGCGCACGCCCGCCCTCGGGATGCCCGTCCAGACCGGGCGGGATCGGCCCGTCGTACTGCACCGTCAGCCCGTTGTAGAACGCCTCGGAAAACTCATCGAGATCGATCGCGAGGTTGATCGCCTGGCGAAGCTTCCGCCCTCGCTCGTCGAGCCCCCCCACGATCGGGTCGTCCATGTTGAACCCGCGGAAGATGAAGTCGAGCAGCTCGTTCGCCTGGTAGGTGATGCCGCGCTGCGCGAACTCGGGCCGGAGCTGGCGCGTCTGGCGGATGAACGCCTGGTCGAAATACTCCGGCGGCACCTCGACATACGCGATCCGGCCCCGGCTGAAGTCCAGCCACATCGGCTGGTCCTCGACATACATCGTAAACTCGATGCGATCCACAAACGGCACACGCTGGCCCGCCGCCATGTGCATCCGCGCCCGACGGTCCTCACGCGACCACTCCTCGCGGGCCGGGTAGCGCACCTCGTGGTAGTTCTCGTTCCGCTCGACGATCAGCCGCCGACGCGGCGTGAAGTCCACCAGCTTGAACGGGCCCGTCCCCGCAGGGTTGAACCCGAAGTCGTCGGGGTTGTCGTAGAACTCCACGACCTCGCGCGGCACGATCGAGGTCTGGAACATCGACAAGACCCAGAGGAACCGGTACACCGGCTCCCGCAGCACGATCTCGAACTCGCGGTCGTTGATCTTGACAAAGCCCTCGACCGGCGCGTCGTAGTCGAAGGTCACGCCCGAGGCGTTCTGCGACTCCTTGAACTCGTCGAAGCCCAGGATCGTGTTCTCAAGCAGCCACCAGTTCTTGAACTGGTACCGCCCGTCGGCGATCCGCTTGAGCGAGTAGAAGACATCGTCGGTGACCATCCGCCGACCCTTGCCGTCCGGAAACGCCGGGTGGTCGTGGAAGTACACGCCTTCCTTGAGTTTGAAGCGGTACCGCTTGCCGTCTTCCAGCCGCTCTGGCAGCTCGGCGAGCAGGCGAGGCTCGAACTCGTACGGGTTGGCGTACTTGTTCTCCAGCAGCGTCTCGAAGATCTGCGAGACCGCCATGTTCTCGTAGGTCGTCGAGCCCGCCACCGGGTCGAGCGTCTTTGGACCGTCGGTCCGGATCGGAAGCTGCAGAACCTTCTCGTTCGCCTCCGCCGAGCTCGGCAGCGCCGCCAGCGGCGCGGCGGCCAGCAACCCCGCGAGCACGGGACCGATCAGGCTCTGCGTCGCGTTCTTCAATGTCGTTCGGAACATGGGAGGGGGCTCCGTGTTCTGGAAAGCGTCTGTCGAACAACACCCGACAGACGCAGAATTCAGCGAGATCGCCCGCCAAGCGGGGCTCGCCGCATCGGGCGATCGTACCCGACAGGGCGTCAGCGCTCAAACCGGGCCAACGCCGGCCCGTCCGACGCGCTCTGGCGCCGCTCCTTCATACGATGCCTCCTCGCTCCGGGGACACTCCCGGGCGCCACGCACGGACGCGCGAACCACCGGGAAACCCACGGATGACCGATCTCTGCTGGAGCGGACGGGAAGGCATGCTCTTCCATCACACCGGCGAACCGCTCGTCGGTTTCGGTGGATGCGACTATCTCGGCCTGGCGACCCACGACGCCATCCTCGACGCGCTCTGCAAGGGCCTCGGACGCTACGCCCTCAGCGCCGGCGCCAGCCGCACCACCACCGGCGACACCCGCGCCCACCAGAAGGCCGAGCTCCGGGCCGCGGGCTTTATCGGTCTGCCCGAGGCCGTCCTCCTCCCCGAGGGCATGCTCGCCAACATCGCAGCCTTCCAGGCCCTCTCCGACTGCAAGGCCGCCCTGATCGACGAACGCGCCCACTCCAGCCTCCGCACCGCCGCCGCGGCCGCCGGCATCTCCCTCCATACCTACCGCCACAACGACGCCCACGACGCCGCGGCGAAACTCAACGCCCTCGACACCCCCGCCCTCGTCGCGACCGACACGCTCTTTGCGGCCACCGGCGACCTCGCCCCCGTCCCCGAACTGCTCGCCGCCCTCCGGCCCGACGACCGCCTCCTCCTCGACGACTGCCACGGCATCGGCGTCCTCGGCCCCCGCGGACGCGGCGCGATCGAGCACTTCGCCATCAACGACCCGCGCGTCGTCGTCACCGCCACGCTCGCCAAGGCCATGGGCGTCTACGGCGCCATCGTCGCCGGGCCCGCACCCTTCGCCGCCAAAGTCCGCAGAAGCGGCGCCTTCGTCGGCACGACGCCGATCCCCCCCGCCCTCGCCGCCGCGGCCGACGCCGCCTTCGAGGTCCACACCTGCGAGCTCGACCGCCTCGCCCGCCTGCGATCCAGCACCGCCCGCGTGCGCGAGGCGTTGACGGAACTCGGCCTGATCGCCAACGGGCGCACCAGCCCCTCCCCCGTCTTCGCGATCACGATCGAGCCCGAAGCGGCCATGGTCCGCCTGCACGAAGAGCTCGCCGAGCGCGGGCATTTCGTCCCGCTGATCGGCTACCCCGGCGGGCCGGCCGGACGCTACCTCCGCCTCTCGGTCTCGGCCGGGCACGCTGACGACCAGATCGACCGGCTTCTGGCCGATCTCGCCGACCTCAACCCGGCCCTCCGCCCCGAGGCGCCGGATGTCGAAGGCGCGAATACCCGCATCCGTTCCTGAGTTGTCCCGAAGTGCTTCACCGGGCCTCGGCCCGAAGCAACGGATTTCTCGGAGGAACCCAACCATGATCAAACGCGCCGAAGACCTGAAAGGAACCACCACCATGCTCACGCGTGTGGCCCTCGACCAGAAGACACGGGACGAGATCGCGTCGCTCCTGCAAGAGACGCTCGGCGAACTCATCGACTTCTCTCTCCAGCTCAAGCAGGGGCACTGGAACTGCGTCGGCCGACACTTCCGCGATGTGCACCTGCAGCTCGACGAGATCCTCGCCTCGACCCGCGAGCACGCCGACGAGGTCGCCGAACGGATCGCCGCGCTCGGCATCGCCACCGAAGGCAACGCGGGCACGACCGCCAAGGCGAGCAAGCTCGAACCCTTCCCCTCGGGCCTCATGGACGCCGACGCCGTCTCCCACGCGCTGGCCGAACGCTTCGGCGCGTTGCTCAAGCACGCCCGCGAGCGCCAGGCGCGCCTCGGCGAGCTCGACGCCGTCAGCGAGGATGTCATGATCGCCATGCTCCGCGACCTCGAGAAGCACGCCTGGATGCTCAACGCGCGCACGGCCGACAAGGCGTAGCCGCCCGAGCGACGCGCGAAGCCGACGAAACCGAAGCAAAGCCGCCCCCGCATCACTACGCGGGGGCGGCGGTTCTTTTGATCTGCGCAGATTCAGCGATCGGGGCTCAAACGCCCGGGAAGTCGGCCGCTTCGCGCTCTTCGGCCTCTTCCTCTGCTTCAGCTTCCTCTTCCTCAGGCTCGGCGGGCTTGCCCGTGCCGAGGTGGCGGAGCAGGTAGTCCTCGTACTTGTTGTACCGGTTCACCGTCTTGACCAGCCCGCCCAGACCGTGGCCCCCGGTGGGGTCGAGGAAGAGCTCGACGAGCGCCTCCTTGCCCTGCTTGAGCAGCTCGGAGTACACCGCGATGGTGTCCTGGAAGAGCACATTGCTGTCTTCCATGCCGTGCACCAGCAGCAGACGCCCCTGCAGGTTCTTGGCCAGTGGGATCAGCGAGTGGATCGCCGGGTCGGGCTTGCGGTCCTTGAAGCCGCCGACGGTGCCCGTCGTGTACCACGCGTTGTAGTTCTCCCACTCGGTGGGCCCGGCGCCCGCGATGCCCACATGGAAGACCTCGGGCTCCAGGAACATCGACATCTGCGTCTGGAAGCCGCCGAAGCTCCAGCCGTGCATGCCGATGCGGTTGCGATCCACCCCGTGGTTCTTGACGAGGTAGTCCACGCCGTCAACAAGGTCCTCGGTCTGCGGCCTGCCGACCCGCTCATAGTTGGCCTTCTCGAAGACGCTGCCGTAGCCGCTGGTCCCGCGCGGGTCGATGGTGACCGTCACATACCCGTGTGTCTTGGCCATGTACCAGGCGAAGAAGTAGGCGGGCGCGCTGAAGGCCCCGTCGCGGACCTGGCGCCGGTTGCTCTGCAGCGGGCCGCCGTAGACATAGATCAGCAGCGGACGCTCGTCGCGCGCCGTCCAGTCGTCTGGCTTGAACATAAAGGCGGGGATCTCGTGCCCGTGCCGGTTGCGGTAGGTGAAGAACTCGGGGACGGGCGCTGTCAGCTTGAGCGTTTCCTCCGGGTGCGAGTCGGTCAGCATCCGCTCCTCGTCCGCAGACGGATCGATCATCACCAGCTCGCGGGGCTGCCCGAACCGGGCAAACCTCGCCAGCGCCCTGGTGCCGCAAGGGCTCACCGCCGCGTCGTCGTACAGCCCCTCGCCTTGCGTCAGGCGGGTGACCTCGTAGGTCTCAAGGTCAACCACTTCGATGTGCTCGCGGGCGGAGTGCTCGGCCGTTGAGGTCACAAAGAGCCTGCGGTGGCAGGGCGAAAGGTCAAAGGGCAGCACCTCGTGCCGGCCCCGCGTCACCTGCTCAAGGTGCTCGTACAACGGGTCGAGCACATGCACATGGCGGAAGCCGGACTGCTCGGTCAGGAACACCATCCTGCGGCTGTCGGCCAGGTACGCCGGCTGGATCATCCGAGGCGTGTTCGGCCCGCCGTCGTGCAGGAACCGGAAGACGGTCTTCGCCTCGCGCACCTTGACCGGCTCGCGCTCGTTGGAGCTGCTGGCGTTGCCCGTATCGTTGGGCTCGATGCCGAAAACCTCAGCCTCGTCGTCGATCCACCAGCGGACCTCGATCCGCTCCTCTTCGCGCTGGTCGATGTCCGCGGGCTCGGCCGGCTCGGGCGCGGGCGCCTCGGCGGGCGCTTCCACGGGATCCTCGTACCCCGCCTCCTTGATCCGCACAACGCCCGTTGACTGCTCGAAGACCGCAAACGCGATCCTCGATGAATCGGGCGACCAGCGCGGCACCTGCAGCACATCCCGCGGCCCGGTCTCGCGGTGCTCGAAAACCTTCGTCAGACGCCCGTCCTCGGCCGTCCGGTCACCGAGTTCGTACAGGTACACGCTGATATCCCGGTCGCGGAAGGGGTTGGTCGGGAGCTGGCGCCAGACCTCCTGCACCTCCATGAACCGCCCGCGGAAGCGGGCGATGCTCACACGCGTCGCCTTCTGCGTCCAGTCCTCGCCCTTGCCCGTCAGGAAGACCAGCCGCTCGCCGTTGGGGCTGATGCGGTAGCCGATCATGCTCTCACCCCGCGGCACCGACGGATCGATCTGCTCGATCAGGTCCTGCCCGAAGACCACGCGCATCAGGTTGCCGTCGAGCAGGTAGGTGTACCCAGAGCCGTCGGGCAGGTACTGCACCGACTGCAGGCTCGCCCGCGTCGCGGTCAGGCGGCTGGGCCGCTCGTTGCCGATCCGGTAGCGGTAGACATCGTTCTGCGAGATGAACAGAAGCTCATCGCCGGTCGGCGACCAGGTGAACGAAGAGACGCCCGAATAGCGGGGCGAACGCGACCGATCCGCGTCCTTGTCGTCCACGAAGTCCTCAAGGTGCTTCACACCGAGCAGACGCTCCGAATCAGACCGCTCGTCCTTCGTGTCATCTTTCTCGTCCGTCTTCTCGCCCTCGTCCTTCTCCCCCTTGTCTTTCTCCCCCTCCGTCTCTCCCTCTCTCTCCGTC
>REET01000282.1 GCA_007694925.1 Phycisphaerales bacterium
CGGTGCGCGAGGCGGGGGCGCACCTCTTGGGGGCCAAGGGCGTGCTGGAGGGGCTGTTGGGATCTTTCACGGGGTGAGCGGCCGGCGCGTAGGATGAGGGTCATGGTCATGACACGCCCCGGACGCGCTGACGCGAAGACGGTGGCGCTGATCGCTTCGGCGGTCTGCGCGCTGCTGTTCGCATCGATATTCGCATGGTCGCTCCTGCAGTCGTCGGGGGCTGAGGAGGGCGAGGCGGAGAGCTTGCCGCCGCCGCCGGACCTGCGGGATCTGGGGACGCCTCGTTCGGGCGAGGCGGGGTCGCTGCGGAGCGCCGACGGGCTGTTCATCCAGTTCACCGATCGCGATGATCCGACGCGTGTGGCGGGTGTGCTGGAGTTTGACCGGCTGGACCCGCTGCGCGGGAGGAACTACGAGCTCGCCAAGCCGCGGGCGTGGTTCTTTCTTGAGGACGGGCGGTTTGTCTTCGTGAGCGCTCCTGCGGGGCGGATCGCCAGGAACCTGCGCGACGATGTCGAGTCGGGGCGGTTCCGCGATGGGGTCGAGGTGCGGATGTACGACCCGACGCCGGACGGTTCGAGGCCCGACCCTGAGACGGCGACGCCGACCTTGGTGGGTACGACGCCGATTCTGGACTTTGACTTTTCGATCAGCCGCGCTTCGGCGCCGCAGCGTGTGGAGGTTGTGTCCGACGAAATCGAGTTCGTGGGGCACGACGCGACGGTGGTCTTCCACGAGCTTCGGCGCCGGATCGAGCATCTGCGGGTCGAGCGGGGCGAGCGGCTTGTGTATCGGCCGCGGGCTTCGGAGGAAGGGGCTTCGGTTGCTGAGGCCGAGCGGCCCGAGCCTGCGCCCCCCGCCGAGCGACCGGCGGCTGGCGAGCGTGTTGCGCAGGCGGAGCCGGGCGAGCGAACTGCGGCGGCGCCGGAACAGACACAGACTGCGCAGGCTGGGCAGCAGTCTGGGCAACAGGCGGGTCAGCAGGGCGAGCAGGCGCAGCCTCGACAGCCGCGGCGGGCGAACTACCACATCGTCGCCAGCGGGGAGGTCGTGCTCAATCAGGCCGGACGGACGATCTCGGGTGATCGGATGGATCTGTGGCTGCACACGATCGATGGGAAGCTGCCGGAGAACACCTTCGGGCCGAGCCGTGCTTCTGTAGACCGGGTGGAGAGCCAGACGATCGCGCTCGCATCGGCGCAGCCGGGATGGTCGGGGCCGGTGGCGGCGCAGCTTCCTGTTCTGGCCATGACGACGCCGGAGGGCGAAGCCATGGCGGCGCCGGAAGGCGAGGCGCCTGCTGAAGATCCGATCGAAGAGATCGATCCGGACGGCACGGTCACGATGACCTGGACCGGTCCGCTGGTGGTCAACGGGCTGGACGCCCGCTCCGACGAATTGCGCGACGGCAACCAGCTCGCGGTTCGGTTCACCGCCACGAGCACGGGCCTTGTGCGAATGAGCGACGAAGGCTCGGGCGCTACGGCTCGTTGCTCGGAGTTGTTCTACTACGCGACGCGACGAGAGCTCACGCTTTCGGGCGTCGGGCCGCGCGCGGTGACCTTCAACGCGCCGGGCGACGGGCGGCTGGAGACAACGCGCCTGAACGCGTACCTGCTCGACGGGCAGGCTGTCATCCCCGGGCCCGGGCTGCTGCACGCGTACGAGGACGGACAGAACGCGCCGAACCCGGCGCGCCCGCAGATGATCACCTGGACCGAGCAGGCGGAGTTCAACTTCGCGATGCTGGATGGCGAGATGACCAGCGCGATCCGCAACGCCCGGTTCATGGGCGAGGTCGAGGCGCGCGGGCGTGACGCGATCGGCTCTTCGCAGATGCTGGTGGCGAGGTTCGAGGCGGACGCTGAGCGTTCGCGCAGCCGCCTGATGCAGCTCGACATGTCCGAGCGCGTCGCGCTGGAAGACATCGATCGTTCGCGGGTGACGGGCGATCGCCTTGTCATCGACTTCGAGCCCGATCCCGATCGTGAGTTCGCCTCGCGCCCCGACCGCCTGACGGTCGCGGGCACTGCGCGGGTCAGCCAGCAGGACGCCTCCCTCGCGGCCGAGACGATCGACGCGAGGCTCAAGCCCGAGGGCGAGGGACGCTTCGCCCTCGACCGGCTCGTGGCGACGGAGAATGTCGAGGTCGTTCGGCGCGACGACAACTCGCGGGCGCTGGCCGACCGGCTCACCGCCGACGCGGGGATGGACCGCATCGAGCTCGAGGGCGCGCCCGTGCGGCTGACGCGCGGCGACGCGATCGTCGAGGGGCCTTGGGTGACCTACCGGCGTGAGGCGAGGCTTGCGGAGGTGATCGGGCGCGGGCGGTTCTTGCAGCAGCCTCGGGGTTCTGGCGAGCCCGCGGCCGAGGCGACCTGGACCGAGCAGATGGTGTACGCCGGTGACGAGGGCCTGCTTTCGTGCTTCGGCGATGCGGCGGTCGTGTATCGCACGGCTCGGCAGACGACCGAGACGCTGCAGGGCGAGCAGATCCATGTGACGCTGTCGCGGGCCGAGGGCGAGCCGCGCCAGGAAGATCCGTTCGCGTTCCGCTCTGCGGGTTCGTCGCGACAGGTCGAGACGGTGCACGCGATCGGGCGGGCGGCGTCTGAGAGCGGCGGCGCGATGGCGGTGGCGCAGTCGCTGCGTGTCGGGCCTGGTCCGCTGCCGCGCGCGAGGCACGCGCCGCAGACCTCGCCCGAGTCTGCCGCGCCGGGCGCGGGGACGCGTGATCGCGGGGCCGAGGGCCCGCCGATCGAGCGTCTGATGCGCCTGGAGGGCCCGCAGATTTTCGCGGACAACCGTGCCGGCACGCTGCGTGTCGATGAGCCGGGGCGGCTGGTGTTCGCCGACCGGCGCGACGCCGACCAGCCCGTGGGCGAGGAGCGCGACGATGTGCGGGGCAGCGCCCTGTTCACTTGGCAGGAGTCGCTGCTGATCGACAACGCCTCGGGCGATTCGGTGATGACCGGCGATGTGCGGATGACGCATTTGCGTCTGGGTGACAGCCTGCGGACGACGCTGGTGTGCGATCGGCTGACGGCGCGCCTGGCGATGCCCGAGTCCGCGGGGTCCGAGGCCGACCCTGAGTTGCGCTCGGTGCACGCGGAGGGGGCGGTCGAGTTCACACGCGATGACCGCGTGCTGCAGGCCGACAGCGTGGTGTACGACCCGCAGGAAGGCTTTGCACGGGCGACGGCAGAGCCCGGGCGGCTGGTGCGATATCTGGATCCGGCGCAGGGTTCGCCGCAGTCGGCGCGGGCGTTTGTGTGGAATCTGGTGACCGATGAGGTTCGGGTGAGTTCGCCTTCGCCGGTGACGACGCCGCGGTGAGGCGCCCGCGAAGCGGGCGAGAGAGTCGAGTGGGAGAGAGGCGATGGACGAGAGAGTCGAGCAGGTGAGCAGGAGAGCAGGAGAGCAGGAGTGCAGAGGAGGTGCTTTCGCTCCGGAGGAGCG
>REET01000031.1 GCA_007694925.1 Phycisphaerales bacterium
ACCTGCGACGACGCGATCTCGAACCAGATCCGAGTCTCCGTCGGCGCCCGCTGCCGCCCCGACCTCAACAACGACGGCGTGGTCGACGCCGACGACTTCTTCCTCTTCCTGCAGTTCTTCGCCGCGGGCGACATGCGGGCCGACATGAACTGCGACAACCTCATCGACGCCGACGACTTCTTCGAGTTCCTCACCCTCTTCGCCGCGGGCTGCTGAAAGCCCCCTCAGAGCGTCAGCGCATGAAAAGAGCCGGTCGCAACCGCGGCCGGCTCTTTCTCTTTCTATTGATCCGCTCGACCCGTGTCGAGCCTGCTCGGGCTCAGCCGGCCTTCTTGCCGATCACCATGCCCAGCAGCCCGAAGACGATCACCACGCCAGCCGCGGCGGCCGCGATGATCATCGGGTTGCCCGCGCTCTCGGCGATCTGGTCGATCAGGCCCGCGCTGGCGTCGCCCGCGCTGCGTCCGGCGCCCGCGCCCGTCAGGGCCATCAGCACCAGCGCCGTCGCGGCGCCCATCACCAGCACCATCGCCAGGCTCGCCCCGCCCGCAAAGCCCGACCACGCCGGGCTCACTTCCTGCACCGGCATCATCGCAACAGGCGCCGAGGTCACGTCCGTGTCCGACTCGTTGGACTCAAACAGTGCCCCGCCCGCGGCGACCTCTTCGGCCCCGATGCTCGAGCCGCCCAGCACATCCCCCTCTTCCCCGTAGACATCCTGCAACAGGTCCCCGCCCAGCGAGGTGTCGTCCGCCTCGCGGGTCAGGTCGAGCAGGCCCGAGCCGCTCGCGGCAGGGTCCACCGAGAAGTCAGGGGCCGTCGCGCCGACCGAATCGGTCATCACCGTCGCCGCCGACGGGTCGGCCTCCTCGGTCTCGTCGACATCGAAGATGCTGATGCCCGTGCTCTCCTTCGGGCCGTCGAGCCCGGAAGAGTCGGCCAGGTCGATGCCCGAGGCGGAACCGCTCCCGCCCAGCGACAGCGGCTCTGGATCATCCTCCATGGGGATCAGGCCGCCCTCGTCACCGGCGAGGAGGTCCACCTGCTCCTTCTTCACGACGAGCTGGTTGTTGTCGTCGCGGAACTCCTGGAGCTGGCCGGTATCGACCATCTTCTGGATGTCCGCGGGGGACTTCTCCAGCACCTTCGCCGCTTCTTCAAGCGAGTAGAACAGCTTCGCCATCGCTCCGCCTTCCGGAAAGTTCCGTCGATCAGCCCGCGCCGGAGGCTCTCTGCCCGAACCGGCCCGGATTCCGTATGTTCTGGCGCAGGGCACAGCCATGCGCTCGACAGGCACGACCCATCGGGGGCCGTCTGGGCCGCTAGTGTAGCGACAGTCGCCCGCGACCGAAACCGGCCGCAAACCCTCGCCCGCAGCCACCCCCCGGACCCGAGATGCCCCGGATCCTCACAAAGCCCGTCCGAAGCCTGGGCCACGAGGCCCGGGTTCTCGCACCGGCGCCTCTGGAATGCTACGAACTCGCCCACCCCGCGGTTCCCCACGCCCTCGAAGGCTTCCGCATCCTCCACATCGCCGACCTGCACACCAGACGCCCCTGGGGCCCCGACTCCACCCTCGGCCGCCTGATCGACGCCCTGCCCCGCTTCCCCGTCGACCTCGTCGTCCTCACCGGCGACTACGCCGACCAGCCCGGCCAGGAGCCCGCGGCCATCGGCACACTCAAAGCCCTCGCGTCGGCGTGGCGATCCCGCCTCGGCGCCGTCGGCGTCTTCGGCAACCACGACCCCGCACGCCTCAAAGCCCTGCTGCCCAAGGCGATGCCCGAGATCCGCTGGCTCCACCCCGCAGGCGCCGTGCGGCTGCCGGGCGTCCCCCTCCGTGTCCTCGGGGCGAGCTACCCCGAGGATGTCTCGCGGGCCGTCATCGCCGAGCGGGAGATGCCGCCCGAGGACGGCGCTTTCCGCATCCTGCTCACCCACATGCCCACCGAGATCTTCCCCGCCGAGACCTACGCCATCCCCCTGCACTTCGCCGGTCACACGCACGGCGGCCAACTCCGCCTCTCCCCCAGGCTCGCCCCGCACACCTCCAGCGACCTGCCCTCATCGCTCGCCTCGGGCCTGCTCCGCCACCACGGGACGCTGTGCGCCATCAGCCGCGGGCTGGGCGAGGGTTTCCTCCAGCACCTGCGCCTCAACTGCCCGCCCCAGGCGCCGATCTACACGCTCAGAAGAGGCCCGGCGCTCGGCCGCGACGCCCCGCTGCACTGCGCCATGCCTTGGTGACTCTCAGAGCTCGGGCGCGTCACTTCGGGTTGTTGATCCACCCGAACGGGCGCTCGTTCCAGTTGCTCTGGTTGTTCGCGTTGGTCGGCTCGAGCCGCACCCACCGCCGCTGGTGCTGCACATACAGGTCGTTCGCGTCCAGGTCCTCGCGCTGCTGCACGCGCTCGTTGCCCCCGCTGGGCGGCTTGAACAGCTCGGCGTGCCCCTCGGCAAAGACGATCGTCCCGCCCCCCGCGTGGCGCTGCGAGATCTGGTCCTGGTTGCCCCACAGCCCGTCGGTGATCCCGTCGTTGAAAAAGAACAGGCTCTCCTCGACAAACAGCGGGATCCCGCTGAACGGGCGCAGCATCGAGAGGGTCTGCCCCGGCGCGATGAACAACGGGGGCTTGGCGCCCGTCGCAAACTGGCCCGGGTTGGCGAGGTACGACGCGCGGACCGGCGTGCCGAGCCGCAGCCCCTGCACGCGCCCGACCATCGTGTAGTCGAAGTTCAGCCCGGTCCGCCCGCCGAAGGTGTTCTGGAACTCGGCGCCCGTCGCCGATCGTCGCTTGTTCTTCGGGCAGGCGCTGATCTGGTCGACGCCCGAGACATAGTTGAACAGGTGCCCCTCGCCGACGCGCGGGCCGGTGTTCGTCAGCGTGTAGGGCAGCGGCACCCAGTCGAACTGGGGCCAGATCAACTGGTCGTTGTCGTTGGCGTACTGCGTCGCCGCCGTCCCGAGCTGGCGCATGTTCGAGGCGCACAGCGTCGTGAACGCCGCCTCCCGCGCCCGCCCCAAGGCCGGCAGCAGCAGGCCCATCAAGAGCGCGATGACCGCGATCACCACGAGGATCTCGATCAGCGTGAACCCACGCCGCGATCCCCGAGCGCGATCGCGCCGCGCCAGTCCGCTCACGCCAGCACCCGTCGCCATTCTGTTCCCCGCAAGACCCGGCATCCGCCCGGACCGACCGGCCCGGACGAGCCAAGATAACCGATCCGCCCGTCCCTGTCGACACCATTCCGCTCGGGCGGCAAAGAAGCCCGCCAGCGGAGGGCCGACCCCGCTCAGCAGCCCTGGGCGAACGCGCTCAGAAACGCGAAGAAATCATCGGCGTCGATCACACCGTCGTTGTTGAAGTCCGCCCGCAGATCCCCGTCGGCAAAGAGCTGGAGGAACAGGAAGAAGTCGTCGGCGTCGACCACGCCGTCGCCGTTCAGGTCCGGCG
>REET01000177.1 GCA_007694925.1 Phycisphaerales bacterium
CGGGATCCGGGATGGGGGATTGCACGAACTTGGGCGTTGGCGGTGGAGGTCCGCCGAACAGGTGCTCGATCGGGCGGAACCGCGTGGCGAGGATGAACGCCCAGCACATGAGGATCAGCGTGCCGTGGCTGCCCACCTTCGCCGGGTAGATCCACGGGTTGGTGTGCATCTCCCCGGCCCGCGCCATCTCGAACAGCCACAGCGCGATGCTCAGCACCACGGTGCCGAACACCACGGCATAGCCGTACACAATCCTCTTGACGGGCAACCTCTTGGGCATCTCCGCATCGTACCACAATCACCCGGGGCGACAGACTGACACGCCGTCGGCGTCGCAACCGGATCTGCGGTCGGGGCGCGCCGGTTCGCGCGGGCGACGCGTTCACCTTCGGCGGGCGCGAGGCGGTCCTGGCCGGGCTCGGGACCGCCCTTGTAGGGGTTGAAACAGGAAGCGCTCGGCTCTCGGGCATCCCCAGAATCCGGCGTAGAATCCGCGGGAGCCGATCGGAGCGGTCGAAGCACCGCTTTGCGGCGTGCAAGTCGGGCAGCGGTATGATCCGAGGTTCTGAGCAGACCCGGCAGACGATCATTCAGAAGGAGAATGTCCCATGTCGATCGCGAAGACTGGATTGACGGCCAAGGATGTCATGACCGCCGACCCCGTGTGCGTGCCGCCCTCTGCGGGTATACGCGAACTGGCGCGTGTCTTCGAAGAGAATGAAGTGTCTGGCGCGCCGGTGATCGACCAGCAGGGCAAGCTGATCGGTGTTGTGTCGAAGACCGACCTGATCCGGCGGTGTTCGCAGGGGATCGGCGATGTCCCCCCGGCCTACCTCTTCGAGATCCTGTCTGAGCAGGGGGAAAGCGAGGAGTGGAGCGAGGTGATCCCCGAGCCATTGGTGTGCGTTCAGGACTTCATGACCGAGGGCCCGGTGACCGTCGGGCCTGACGCGCCGGCCGCGGCGATCGCAAAGCGAATGTCGGAGCACGGAATCCACCGGGTGGTCGTTGTCGATGAGGGAGAATTCCCGATCGGGATCGTGACGAGTCTCGATATGCTCAAGAAGTGGCCAGGCTGAGCGACCTCGCGGGGGCGACGTCGCCGACCGGGCCCCTGTCATGGGCGTGGCGGACGGGCGAGCGCATCGACCGCCCGCCGGGTCGCTGGCGGAGGAAGCAGTTGGACCAGTTGGATCAGGGGGCCCGGGGAGATCAGGACCGGAGGTCACTATGTCGGCATCGATGAAGGCGTTCGTGATGCACGGGATCGGCGAGGTGGGCATCATCGACAAGCCCGTCCCGCGACCGGGCCCGAACGACGCGATCGTGCGGACAACGGCCGCGTTGATCTGCACGTCAGACACGCACACCGTCGCCGGAGCGATCGGGCCGCGCAAGGACCTGACGCTCGGGCACGAGGCCGTCGGCGTCATTCACGAGCTGGGCGAGGCGGTCGAAGCGACGGAGCTCTTCAAGGTCGGCCAGCGCGTGGCGGTCAACGCCATCACGCCGTGCTACGCGTGCGGGAACTGCCAGCGCGGCTTCCCGTCCCAGTGCGGCGGGATGCTCGGCGGTTGGAAGTTCGCCAATGTCAAAGACGGCAGCATGGCCGAGTACTTCCATGTCAACGACGCCGTGGCGAACCTGGCCCCAATCCCAGACGACCTGACCGACGAGCAGGCGGCGTACTGCTGCGACATGCTCTCGACGGGGTTCGTGGCCGCAGAGTTCGGCAACATCCCGATCGGCGGCAGCGTGGCGGTGTTCGGCGTGGGGCCGATCGGGATGATGGCGATCGTCGGGGCTCGCCTGTGCGGAGCCGGCCTGGTCATCGGCGTCGAGAGCAGGCCCGATCGCGCGTCGATGGCTCGGAAGTTCGGCGCCGATATCATCGTGAACTACACGAAGGAAGACCCGGTCGAGGCGATCCGCAGAGCCACGGCCGGCGAGGGCGTGGACACCGCCATCGAGGCGCTCGGAACGCCCCAGACATTCGCCGCCTGCGTCAGCGCAACACGACCGGGCGGCACGATCTCCAATGTCGGCTACCACGGCGACGGCGACACCGTCCCCATCCCGCGCCTGGACTGGGGCGTCGGGATGAGCGACAAGACCATCCGCACCGCTCTCTGCCCCGGCGGGTCCGAGCGTATGGGGCGGCTGATGCGCCTGATCCAAACGAAGCGCGTGGACCCGCTGGCCATGACGACCCACCGATTCAAGTTCGACGAGATTGAGAAGGCCTTCGGGATGATGCAGACCAAAGAAGACAACATGATCAAGCCGCTGATCACTTTCTGAAACCCGAAAGGATCTGACAGCATGTCCGCCAGAGATCGCCTCGTACTCCCCTTCCGCGAGATCGGCATCGGCGATATCGCCGCGGTCGGCGGCAAGAACGCCTCGCTGGGCGAGATGATCGCGCACCTGGCGTCGCTGGGGGTCCGCGTGCCGGACGGATTCGCGGTTTCGTCCGAGGCGTTCTGGCTGCACCTGCGCGGGGCGGGGATCGAGCAGTGGGTGTACAGCCGGCTCGACGACCTCGACATCTCCGACACCGCGAGACTGGCCGCCGTCGCCGCCGAGATCCGCGAGAAGGTCGCGTCCTCGCCGCTGCCGACTCCTGTGAGAGACCAGGTGATGGAGGCCTACCGATCGCTCTCGGAGTCGTCGGGGGCGGATGAGATCGATGTCGCCGTGCGTTCGAGCGCGACCGCCGAAGACCTGCCGACGGCGTCTTTCGCCGGTCAGCAGGAGACATACCTGAACATCCGAGGCGAGACCGCTCTGGACACCGCGGTCCGCGCCTGCATGGCTTCCCTCTTCACCGATCGCGCGATCGCCTACCGCGTAAAGAACAAATTCGAGCACCGAGGGGTGGCGCTCTCCGTCGGTGTGCAGCGGATGGTCCGGAGCGACGCGGCCCCTGACGGGTGCGCGGGAACGATGTTCACCCTCGACACCGAGTCCGGGTTCCGGGGGGTCGTCATGATCGACGCCTCGTGGGGGCTGGGCGAGAGCGTCGTGAAGGGCCGTGTGAGCCCGGACGAGTACTGGGTGCACAAGGAGACCGCCCGGGCGGGGCGACGCTCGGTGATCCGGAAGGAACTCGGCGAGAAAGCGGTGAAGCTCATCTACGCCCGGGAGGGTCTCCAGGCCGCGCGGAGCGTGCGCGAAGTCGATGTCCCCGCTCGCGACCGAAGCCGGTTCACCCTCACCGAGGACGAAGCCCTGAGCCTGGCGCGCTGGGCGATGGTCGTCGAAGAGCACTACGCAAAAACGGCCGGGCGCACCGCCGAGAGCGTGCCCATGGATCTGGAGTGGGCCAAGGACGGACGCACCGGGGAACTCTTCATCCTCCAGGCCCGCCCCGAGACCGTTCACTCTCGCAAGACGGCGGGCGCGCCCTTCGAGGTCTTCAGGCTAAAGACAAGCCAGGAGCCGATCCTCACGGGCAAGGCCGTCGGCGCTCGCGTGGGCGTGGGTGTCGTCCGCGTTGTTCGATCCACCGCGGATCTGCCCGCATTTAAGGAAGGCGAAGTCCTCGTCGCGGAGATGACCGACCCGGACTGGGAGCCGGTGCTGCGCAAGGCGGCGGCGGTCGTGACAGACCGCGGCGGCAGAACCTGCCACGCCGCGATCGTCTCGCGCGAGATGGGGTTGCCATGCGTCGTCGGCACCGCGACCGGCAGCGAGTCGTTGCGCGACGGAACGACCATCACCGTCTCTTGCGCCGAGGGGGAGGTCGGCAAGGTCTACGAGGGACGGCAGCCCTTTCAGCGCGAGGTGATCGAGCCCGAGTCGTTGCCACGCTCGCGTGTCCCGCTCATGCTCAACCTCGCCGATCCCGGGCAGGCGTTCCGGCTGTGCCAGCTCCCCGCCGCGTCGGTCGCGGGCGTCGGGCTGATGCGGACCGAGTTTCTCGTGTCCAATTGGATCGGTGTCCACCCGATGGCGCTGGTGCATCCCGACCGTGTCGCCGACCCGGCGGTGCGCAAGCAGATCCGCCAGCGGGCCAGGGCCTACCCGTCGCTCCCGGAGTTCTTTGTCGACCGGCTCGCCAGCGGCATCGCGCAGATCGGGGCCGCGTTCTTTCCGCGACCAGTGATCGTCCGCTTCAGCGACTTCAAGACCAACGAGTACGCCGGACTCCTGGGGGGCGAGGCGTTCGAGCCGTCGGAAGAGAACCCGATGCTGGGGTTCCGCGGCGCCTCACGCTACTACGACGACCGATACCGCGAGGGCTTCGGGCTCGAGTGCGCCGCGATCCGGCGCGTGCGCGACGACATGGGACTCACAAACATCACGGTCATGATCCCTTTCTGCCGCACGCCGCAGGAAGGAGAGCGCGTGCTGGCCGAGATGGAACGCCACGGCCTGCGACGCGCCGACAACGGTCTGCAGGTCTACATCATGTGCGAGATCCCCAACAATGTGATCCGCGCAGACGAGTTCAGCGATCTCTTCGATGGATTCTCCATCGGCTCGAACGACCTGACGCAGCTGACGCTCGGCGTCGATCGCGACTCCGATCTGCTCACGCACCTCTTCGACGAACGAGACCCAGGCGTCAAGCGACTCATCGAGACCGTGATCGAACGGGCCCACGCCAAGGGGCGCAAGGTCGGGATCTGCGGCGAGGCGCCCAGCAACTACCCGGAGTTCGCCGAATGGCTCGCCTCGGTCGGGATCGATTCGATGTCTCTGAGCCCCGATTCGCTGCCGGGGGTCGCCGCGCGACTCTCCGGTGCACCCGGTGAACGGTCTGCGCCCTAGACAGCCCCGCCGGATCGTCCAGCTCCAGCAAAGGCCGACCCCATGACGCAGGTTCGGCCGATGCAATTCAGGCCGGCTTCAGCTTCCGCAGGGTCTCGGCCAGCAGCGGCTGCGCGTTGCGGAGGCAGGTTTCAGACTCGGGCAGGTGGCCGTCGGCCGCGGCGGACCAGGCTCGGTTGAGCTGGCGTTCCATCGCCGCGAAGCTGTCCATCAACTCGGCGTAGCCCCCGAGACCGAGCCGGTTGACGAGCGCCGGTCGGTCGGCGGCGAACGCTGGCACATCGTCTCGCTGGATCTCGCCGACATGGCGCACGATCGAGGCGAGCTTGTCTTCCTCGGTCTGAGCCTTGTCGAGCTCTTCGGCGAGCGTGTGCAGGCGCCCGGAGAGGCGGGCGAAGACGGATCCCGCGTCGGTGGCTTCCTCGCCCGCCGGAGTTTCTGCGGCTTCCGCGGCCGCGAGCGCACGCTTTTGAGCCGTGCGGACCATCCACGCGCCGCCCAAGAGCCCGGCGCACGCCAAAACGAACAACCACCAGTGCGGCCAGCGAAAGAAGTTGAACGACGCGACCTTGACATAGCGCACGCCGGCTGCTTCGAGAAGCTCGACCAACTCGGGGATCAGCAGGTCGCCCGGGCGGCCGATGGGCGCGGCCGACTCGCGGGCGCGGAGGACCTGCTCACCCGTCCGCTCGGTCTCGACTTCGGGCACGGGCGCCGGCGTGCGCGGCGCGGCCGGGGGCTTGAGCGGGTTGGCCTCGACCGCCCGCTCGGCGTCGAGGACGGCGCGGACCTCGCCGAGCCGCCGAAGGAACGCGTCGTCGGCCTCGCCCGGGTCGTAGGCGCCCGCGGGCGAGGTCAGGCGGAGCGTCGAAAGCGTCTCGCGGGAGGTCGAGCCCAGCGGGGCGAGGTACGCCGTCGAGCTGGCCATCGAGCCGGCGATGATCGAGAGCGTGATGATCAGGAACGCGATGAGTTTCATTCGGCGTTTCTCCCGGCGGTCGAGGCTGCGGGCTTAGCCGCCGAGCAGGACGATGGCGTTGACACCCAGGGCGAGCACGGCGTCGCCAACGATGAAGCCCGCGGCGAGCGGCACACCCCATTCCTCCGCCCAGCGTGCACCTTTGATCTTCGACACGACGATGTTGATCACGCACCCGACGCCGTAGGTCGCGATGTAGGCGAAAGGCAGGTACATCGACAGGCCGACAAGCACGCCCAAGCCGGAGAACGCCCCGAGACCGAGCAGCGCGCCCAGCGCGGCGCCGAAGGCGTAGAGCGCGTACGGCATCGCGCCGCCCTGCACGCCGGTGATCACCGCCTGCAGCGCCTGCGCCTGCGGAGCCGAGGTGTCGGTGCCCGGGCCGATCGGCACGCCGAACTTGGCCTGGTTGCCCACGACGATGATGAGCAGGACGCTCATCGTGATGATCGGGCCGATGCCGGTGAAGATCAGTTCGACCGTCTGCTGTTTCTTGGGCTTGGCGCCGACGAGGTAGCCGGTTTTCAGATCGGCCATCATGTCCGCGGCGCAGGTGATCGCCACGCACAACGCCGCGCCGATCAGCACCGCGCCGAGCACCCCGCCCGGCCCACTCAAGAGCAGCACCAGCACGACCGTCAGCAGCGCCATGCCCGAGATCGGCGACCAGTCGGTCATGCCCGTGCACTGGGCGATGATGATCCCCGCGAACCAGATCCAGAGCGCCCCGATCAAGGCGATGAACGCCGCGCGGAGGTGGGGGTTCAGGCCCGAGAGCAACCCTTGGCGGTCGGCCGACAGCGGGCGGGTGACGGTCTGGCGGTCCTCGGGGCTCGCCTGCTCGAAGGTCTCCAGCGCCTCGGCGTCGGCGAAGGAGAGCACATACCCGTTGTACTCGGTCGTGAACTCATCGGTCTCGACGGCACGCTCCGTCACCGGGCAGACCGAATTGATCGGCTGATTGCTCGTAAAGTCGGCGGCGATGAAGAGGAACAGCAGCGCGCCGGCGACGGCCGTAATGAGCACCTTCAGGCCCAGTTCGTCGCTCCCGCCGGCGGCCAGTTTCGTCTTGCTCGCCGCGGCGATCGACTTGAACGCCTCGCGGATCGCCGGCAGCGACGCGAGCACGCCCATGAGCGCCCCGCCGAGCAGCAGCCCGATGCCCAGCGGGCGGTTGACATTGCCGAAGCCGTAAGCGGGGGCGCCGGACTCGGTCACGGTCTCGGGCATCCACCCCATCGCGTACACCAGCGGGTTGAGCACGACATAGGCGAGGATCCCGCCCGCGAGCACGAGCAGCCCCGCCTTGCCGGTCAGGTACCCCGCCCCGATCGCAAACGGCGCGATCGCAAACAGCAACTGGATCTGCAATGGAAGGCCGAGGATGCGCCCCACATCGACAGTGTCGTCCGTCACGAGCAGGTCGGGGATGCCGTTGCGGTTGAGGTCGGATCGCTCGGTCAGCACCTCGCTCGTGACGCCGGGGCCGTTGAACGCGAAATCGACCGGTTCGGCGTCGGGCACAACCTGGCGCGGCATGCGGATCTGCAGGTCGGCGTAACCGAACAGGCGATCAGCGGCCCAGCCCGCCTTGGTGTCCCGCAGGTCCGACCACGGCTTTCGCCCTTCGGAGGCGAGGTAAGCCCGCGAGGCGAGCTCGAGCGGGTAACTCGTCAGGCGCGCGCGATCGACGGGGTGGTCGAGCAGGTTGCGGATGGCGGCCAGCGCGATGGCGGCGGCGTCCTCGGCCTGGTGGCGCAGCTCGCGCACGCGCTCGGCTTGCTGCGCGACCTCTTCGGGGCTCAGACCCACCCGTTTCTCCGGCCGGTTCTGCTCGGTCGCCTCGATCAGCTCGGCCTGCAGGCGCCCGTGACGCACGAGTTCTTCCGGCGCCGACTGCTCGGTGATCCAGCTGTCGATCAACTCGGTCAGCAGCAGATCGGCGCGGGTGATCCGCTCGCGTTCGACGAGGTTCTGCAGGTCATCGACATTGGCGGGCCGCTGCAGTTGGGGGAGCTGGGCGGGCAGCCCGATCAGCATCGCGACCAGGATGCCCACCGCCAGCACAACCGCCTTCTTCGGGCCCGCCCCCGGCGACTTGAGGATCGCCGCGACCGCCGTCGCCGACGGGAACCGCAGCCGCTCGATGTCGAGCATCTGCTTGCGCAGCGGGATGATGAACGCCCCGCCCAGGATCGCGCCGCAGACGCACGCCAGCGTCAGCAGCCAAAAGTCGAGCTCACCGAACGAGAGCTGGAAGCCCAGCAGGATCAGCACCGGCACCGTAAAAATCACCCCGGAGTTGGGGGTGTTCACCGCCGAGGCGATGGTCTGGACGATGTTCGTTTCGAGGATCGATCCCTTGCGGAGCACCCCCCGCAACACGCCGAAACCGATCACGGCCGCGATCGCCGAGCCGCCGATCGTAAAGCCGATCTTCAGCCCCGCGTACGTGATCGCCGCGTTCATGATCGCGCCGATGATCAGCCCGAGCACGATCGCGGCGAGCGTCACCTCCCGGTAGGAGGCCGGCTGCGCTGTCGGCTCGGGCTCGCCCCCCGCGCTGCTGCGGGGTTCGTCGTCGGGCACGCCGGGTGTCGTCGGCTCCGCCATTGGTCAGTGTCCTCCGGGGCGGGTCTGGCTCTCGCGGCGGGCAGTGTACCTGGCGGACGGGATCCCGTGCAGCGGAGTGCCGCCCCCCCGGCCCCGGTATATTGCACCCCCGTCCGGCCTTTTCCGGCTCCGGACCCGCAGAGGAGCGCGTGACCGATATGCAGACAGATGGTCCTGGCGACATTACCCAGCCGGCCGCGGAGACGGAAGCCGGCGAAGAGGCGCAGCTTTCCGAGCAGGCCGTCGAAGAGACCGCGCCGGACACCTCGGACATGCTCGACCGGGCCCTGGAACAGGTGATGTCGTCGTGGCTGGACTGGCTGCCCGACGAGCCGTGGGTCAGGACGCTCATGGCGCTGGTGATGCTGCTGGGCGTCGCCTGGCTCTTCCACCTCATCGCCAAGCGGTACATCGTGCGCATGCTCGGCGCGGCGATGAAGCGGCTCCCGAACTGGTGGGCCCAGACCGCGGTCGACAACAAGGTGCTCTACCGCCTCGTGCCCCTCGTGCCCGTCATCATCATCGGGCGCGGGATCGCGCTGGTGCCCCATGTGTCCCCGGGGCTGGTCGAGCTCGTCCAGCGCCTCGCACAGTCCCTCGTCGTCCTGCTCGTCGCGCTGGCGATCGGCGCGGCGCTGAATGTCGTCAACATCATCTACAACCGCTACCCGATCGCCAGCGGCAGGCCGATCAAGGGCTACCTCCAGGCCGCCAAGCTCGTCATCTACATCGTCGCCGGCATCCTGGTCGTCAGCGCGCTGATGGCCGAGTCGCCCTGGGTCTTCCTGACCGGCCTGGGCGCCATGATGGCGGTCATCCTGCTGATCTTCCGCGACACGCTGCTCTCATTGGTCGCGGGCATCCAGCTCGTCAACAACGACCTCGTCCGCGTCGGCGACTGGATCGAGATGCCCCAGTTCAACGCCGACGGCGATGTCATCGACATCTCGCTCAATGTCGTCCAAGTCCGCAACTGGGACAAGACGATCACCGCCATCCCCACCCACAAGTTCCTAGACCACTCGTTCAAGAACTGGCGTGGCATGTTCGACCAGGGTGGCCGACGCATCAGCCGCCCGGTCCACATCGACATGACCACCATCCGCTTCCTCACCGAGGACGAGGTCAAGAGGTTCAGCCGCTTCCGGCTGCTCCGCGAGTACATCGCGGGAAAGGTTAAGGAGCTCGACGAGTACAACCGCGAGTACTGCGCCGAAGAGGACGCGGAGATCATCGCCAACGCCCGTCACCTGACCAACATCGGGACCTTCCGGGCCTACATCTACGAGTACCTCAAGAACCACCCGATGGTGCACCCCGAGTACACGACCATGGTCCGCCAGCTCGAGCCGGGCCCGCACGGCCTGCCGCTGCAGGTCTGGACCTTCGTCAAGGACACACGCTGGGTCGTCTACGAGGGCGTGCAGTCGGACATTTTCGACCACATCCTGTCCATCGCCCCCGAGTTCGGCCTCCGAGTCTTTCAGGAGCCGACTGGCTACGACCTGGTCAGCCTCCGGAGGCGATCCGGCGGTAATGACTCGGCGAGCCGAGCGGTCAGTCCGACGGCAGGTTGAGCTGCCACGAGACCCCGAAGCGGTCCTGGATGAAGGCGAATTTCTCGCTGAAGCCGTAGTTGTCCGGCGGCATCATCACGAAACCATCCTCGGACAACGCGGCGAACACACGGTCGAGCTCCTGCTCGGACTCGAAGTCGACAAACAACGAGACAGCCGGCGTGAAATCGAAGGGATGCTTCATCGGGCTCTCGGTCACCATGATCCGCTGGCCGTAGATCTCGAAGACGGCCTGCTGGATCGAATCCTCAGGCGCGCCAACGGGGTTGGACCCGTACTTGGTGATGAAGACGACCCTCGCGTCACCGAAGACCTTGACATAGCGGTTGATCGCCTCCTCGGCGCGCCCGTCCTGAAACATCAGAAACGGCGTGACACGCTTGGTCATAACCTCTCCCTGTGGGTTGGAGCTCTGCGTGGTCTGGCACCCGGCCGCCGCGAGCAGGACGGCCGACATCAGCAGAAGCGCGGTGGTTTTCATGGACCGAAGCTATCATGGGTTCGGGGACAAATCAAGCCCTATGGGTCTTGAATTTGAAGCCTCGGCCCTCGATCGAGTGCAGTCCTCCCTCCGCTGCAAGTCCCGCCGGGGCCTGTGCCGCGCAGATCTTCCGCCGTTACCATCCGCCGATGCGACTGCTGAAGATCGATTGTCGAGCGGCGTGCGCCTTGCTCATTTTCTCGCTCACGCCACACTCGGTCTGCCTCGGGCAGGAGCGCTCTGAACTCTGGGGTGAGCAGGGCGAGCGCTGGTCGGCGGACTCCCGCCTGCCGGACTGGTCGTTCGCGGGCTTCGAGCGGGGAGAAGGGACGATCCCCACGCCCGCGCCGACGCACAATGTCCGCGACTACGGCGCCGTCGGTGATGGCGAGCACGACGACACCGAAGCCTTCCGCAAGGCAATCGCCGCGGCGAAGCGAGCGGTCGCTGAAGGGGCCGCAGCCGGCGTCGTCCGCATCCCCGCCGGCCGCTACACGATCACCGACCGGCTGGACATCCGCTCTTCGGGCGTCGTTCTGCGAGGTGAGGGCGAGGGCCAAACGACGCTCCACTTCCCAAGATCCCTCACCGATGTCGAGCCCAACTGGAGCGCGACCACGACCGGCAGGCGAACCTCCAACTACTCATGGTCGGGCGGGTTCGTCCGCGTGCAGGGGCGGCTGACGGGTCCGAGCCTCGGCGCTGTCGGGCCCGCCCTCCGGGGCGAGACGGTGCTGCCCGTCGCCGAGCCCGATCGCTTCGAACCCGGCGCAGAAGTCATGCTCTCGATGAGCGACGACGAGGAGCACTCGCTCACGCACTACCTCTACGCGGGCGATCCCGGACCGATCGACAACATCGGGCGCCAGATCCGGGCCGAGCAGGTCTTCCGCGTGCTGGCGGTCGACCCCGAGGCGTCGACCGTCACGCTCGACCGCCCGCTCCGCTTCGATGTGCGGGCCGAGTGGGCGCCCGATCTCCTCGTGTTCCGGCCGACCGTCACGCATGTCGGCGTCGAGTCGATGACGATGGAGTTCCCCGGCGACCCGTACATGGGCCACTTCACCGAGCTCGGCTACAACGGCATCGCCATGAGCGGCGTCGCCCACTGCTGGGTCAGGAACATCCGCTTTGTCAACGCCGAGAGCGGCGTCTTCTTCAACGGCAGCTTCTCGACCCTCGACGGCCTGGTCTTCGAGTCCGAGCGCGAGCCCGACCGCTTCGGCAACCAGGGCCACCACGCCATCACCGTCACCGGGACGGACAACCTCACCACCGGCTTCGACTTCCGGGTCCGCTACATCCACGACATCACCGTGACGCGGGGGAGCATCGGCAATGTCTTCGCTTCGGGCCGTGGCGTTGATGTCAACTTCGACCACCACCGGCGCGGGCCCTACGAGAACCTCTTCACCGACATCGATGTCGGGCTCGGCTCTCGTGTTTGGGCGAGCGGTGGGGGCGCGGCGCTCGGAAGACACTCCGCCGCTCGCGGTACCTTCTGGAACCTCCGATCGGAGCGGCCCATCGCGCCCCCGGGGCGGAACTTCGCCCCGCCGATGATCAACATCGTCGGCGTTCGCTCCGAGAGCGCTGCCAGCACCGAAGCCGACGGCCTCTGGTTTGAGCCGATCGACCCCGAGGCGATGCTTCCACAGAACCTGCACGAGGCGCAGCGTCAACGCCGCCTTCGGACCGACGCCGAAACCCCGGACTGAGCGTCCGTTATCCCCGTGTTTGCCGCCTGTTCATCACGATCGCGATCGCGAACAGCACGCTGCCGGCGCCGAGCAGCGCCGCCGTCGCCAGCACCGACTCGATGCTCACCCGCGTCAGCAGGCCGACACAGACCATGAGGGCCAGCACGGGGATCACCGGGCCGCCCGGGAGCTTCAGCAGCGTCTCTGCATCGCTCTGGCGAGCGATCCGCGGCATCCCCGCGATGCAGGTGATGTAGATCAACAGCCGCGTCAGCACGCTCAGCACCGCAAGAAACACGAAGCTCCCCGTCACCGCGAGCAGGAACGCCGCCGTGCCGTAGACAACGACTGAGACCCACGGCGTGTTGTGCCTCGGGTCGACATCCGCCAGCAGCGGGGGGAGCTGGCGGTCCAGGGCGAGGCGGTAGGTGATCCGGGGCGTCGAGAACATCGATCCAAGGAGATTCCCGCCCACCGACGCGATGATCGCCAGCACCACGATCAACGCCCCCGCCGGGCCGAGCAGCACCTCGCCCGCGTCGACCACCGGGCGCTCCGAATCGGCCAGCCCGGGCAGCAGCTTCCGCGTCGCGATCTGCACCAGCACATAGACCACGCCCGCCACGACGAGCGCCAGCACGATCGCCCGCGGCATGTCGCGCTTCGGGTTTTTCGATTCGCCCGCGGGCACCAGCCCGGATTCGAACCCCACATACGCGTAGATCGCCAGCAGCACCGCCGCCCCGAGGTCGATCGCCGCGGGAGGCGAGGCGGCCGACGCGAACACCTCCGCGTCCAGCCGGAACAGCCCATAGCCCGCCAGCGCAACCAGCGGCAGCAGCTTCAAGACCGTCAGCACGCCGAGCGAACGCATCGCCGCCTTGACGCCGACGAGATTGATCCAGACCAGGAGCGAGCTCATCCCCAAGAGCAGGCCGATCCGCACGCCCGGCCCGACAGGCCCGGGGGCGAAGTACGCGATCGTCGTCACCAGCAGGTTCAGATTCGCGGCGAACGCGGTCAGCCTCGCAATGTAGAACGCCCATCCGACTTGGAACCCCGCGAACGCGCCGAACGCGGCCCTCGCGTAGAGCACCGGCCCGCCCGTCCCGCTGAACGCGCTGCTCAGCCTCGCGAAGGAGAGCATGATCGGCGCGATCAGCAGGGCGCAGAGGGCGAACACCCAGGGCCCGAATTCACCGGCCAGCCGCTCCAGCCCCGCCGGCGCCCCGAAGATCCCCGCCCCGATCATCCCGTTGATCACCAGCAGCCAGAGGGCCCAAGGGCCCAGACGCCGGACGAGCGGCTCGTGTTTGGCTGGAGGAGGGAGCGGGGAGGTCATGGGCCGAAAGCGTACAGCAATTCTCGATTCGCCGCCCGAACGCGACGACCCCGCGGAGATGCCTGCAACCCCGCGCTCACGCTAGCCGGCATCGCCCGGCGACATCCGCCCATCCGTCTCGGCCGCCAGCCCGCGCGAGATCGCCAGGTCGATCGCCTCCCCGACCCGCTCACTCACCCTCGCCGTCACACGCTGCATCCCGAACAGCTTCGCCGTCTCGCGCACGAGCTCCTCCCGCGGCATCCCGAACTGCACGCCCAGCACATTCGCGGCGCCGTTGCTCAGCTCGACCAGCGCGATCTCCTCGATGTCCCGCTTTGAGTCGGGCTCGTCCGATGCGACCCGCAGCGTGCGGCACGCCCCCGGTTCAACCCCCGGGGCCCACAGCACCCCGTCGCGGCGGACACACTTGCCCGACCGGATGCACGACGAGACGATCTCGGCCGCACGCGTGCGGAAGCGTTCGCTCAGACGCCCGACGCCGAACGCGGAGGCCAGCCGACGCACCGCCAACGCCTCGACCACGGGCGACTCGGCCTCGACGATCGCGCCGAGCACTTCTACGGCTTGCTGCTTTGCCCCCGTGTCATGGATGTCCACCGCCCGCGTCCGTTCGTCGCCGGTGTAAGGCCGGTAGGTCGGCGGCGTGCTGTCGGCTTGCGATGGGTCCGGGGCGCTTGCGGGCTCGGGCGTCGCGGCGTCTTCAGTGGCCGGTTCGTTCACAATCGGTTCGCCCGCATCAGGGGCGGCCGCACTGAAGAGCCCCGCGCGGAGCGTCGGTTCTCCGTTGCTGTCGTCGGCCGGGGTGTCGGGCTCGGTCTGGGGCGACTCTGAGCCGATTTCCCTGCCGCTGTTCTCCGAGTCATCAGGAACGAGCGGGCCGGGCGTGTCCGGAGGCGAGTGCAACGCTTCCTCGATCGCGGCGCTCAGCCTCGCCAGACACCCACCGGGGTTCACCCGCCACTCGGTCGACCAGACCCGCGCGATCCGCCAGCCGAGCCCTTCGAGCACGCTCTGGCGGAGGCGGTCGCGGTCGCGGGCGGTCTTGGCGCTGTGGTACGCCGCCCCGTCGCACTCGATGCCGAGCAGGTACCGCCCCGGCCGCTCGGGGTGGCGCACGGCCAGATCGATCCGGTACCCGGCGCACCCGACCTGCGTGTCGACCTCGTAGGCCTTTTCCGTCAGCGCTTTCCAGACCGCGTGCTCGAAGCCCGAGTCGAACTCGCGCGTCCCGCTCAGCGTCACCGCCTCGGCGATCGCGCGGGGCCCGCGCTCGGCGTAATCGAGGAAAGTCTTGAAGTGGCGGACGCCGAGCGCCCGCGTCCGGCGCAGGTCGATCTGGTCGCTCCGCATCGATGCGAAGACCATCAGCCGTCGGCGCGCCCGCGTTACCGCGACATTCAGGCGTCGTTCCCCGCCGTCCTTGTTCAGCGGGCCGAAGTTCATCGAGACCTTGCCCGCCTGGTCGGGTCCGTACCCGACCGAGAAGATGATCGCGTCCCGCTCGTCGCCCTGCACATTCTCGAGGTTCTTGACGAAGACCGGCTCCTGAGACTCCGAAGTGAAGTGATGCTCGATCTCGGGCAACTCCCGACGCTTGGTGTCGAGCAGGTCCTCGATCAGGTTCTGCTGCGCCTGGCTGAAAGTCACCACGCCGATCGAGTCGCGGCAGCCCGGATCGCGCAGCATCTTCACCACCTCGTCGACCACACGCTCCGCCTCGACACGGTTGGTCCGAGACCCACCGCGGTCGTACATCCCGTCCTCGACAAGCCGGAAGCTCACACCGAGCTCGTCGGATTGCTCATCGGGCGAGGGGAAGGTGTGCAGCTCGTTGTGGTAGTAGTGGTGGTTGGAGAACGCGATCAGCGTCTCGTGGCGGCTGCGGTAGTGCCAGCGAAGCCGCATCCCCGGCACGCCCGACGCGTTGCACTCCTTCAGGATCGACTCCATGTCGTCGACCGCGTGGTCTTCGAGCTCTTCCTCGTCGCCGCCGTCGAGCGTGCTGAAGAAGTTGGTGGGGGGGAGCTGCTTCGAGTCGCCGACCACCACCACTTCGTCGCCCCGCGCGATCGCACCGATCGAGTCCCACACCGGGATCTGCGACGCCTCGTCGAACACCACAAGATCAAATGCCGGCAGCTTCGCGTCCAAGAACTGCGCTACCGAGAGCGGGCTCATCAGGAAGCACGGCTTCAGGCTCGGCAGCAGGTTGGGGATCGCCTCGATCAGCCGTCGCGTCGGCATGTGTCGGCGTTGCTTCTCGAGCTCCCGCCGAAGGATCCCGACCTCAGACTTGTCCGAGGCCTGAGCGCTGACGCTCGGCGACCTCGCCCGCAGCCTCGCCGCGACCACCTCGCGCGTCATCCGGATGCACCGGGCGTCCAACTCGCGGAAGCGGGCGATCGCGTCGGCGTGGGCCGAGGCGTTGAACTGGCGCACCGCCTCCACGCGATCGGCCGTGCTGTTGAACCACGGCCCGCCGAAGCTCCGCTCGAACACGCTCCCGAGCTCGCTAAGCCCGCACCCGCCCTTCTCATAAAGCTCGACGAGCGGCGCAAGCCCCCGCTCCGCCGCGGCGTCCCTCGACGCCCGCCACACGCACCATGTGTTCAGCTCGCCCAGCGCCCCCCTCCAGCGCATCAGCACGCCCGAGGCCGACGCGAGCCAGCCGGCGCCATCGTCCTCAAGCGCCCGCTCGTCCGCGTCGAGCACGCTCTGGAGCTTCGACCACGACCCGCCCCATCCGGACCAAGCCTCCTGCAGATCGATCGCCGCCCCGTCAGCACGCTGGGCCGAGGCGCGGTCCGTCGCGGCGTCGGTCAGGGCGTCGGCTGCGCCCCTCGCCGACGAATCCGCGTTGATCGAGGCCAGCAGTTCGGCGAACCGCTCGCACCAGCCGAGCATCGCCTCGACCTCGCCCCAGTCCGCCTCGGTGTTGTTCCACAGCCGCCCCAAGAGCGACGCCGCGTCCGCCCGCCCCCCGAGCTCCGCCTGCAGCCTCGACAGCGATCTCGCCCGCTCAAGATCCGCAAGCAACGCCTCCAACGATGGGACCTTGCCGCGGCAGTACACCCGCAGCCCCCGGCGGACCTTCATCGACGCCAGTGTCCGCAGGATCGCCGGCCGCTCCGTCGCCCGCTTCGCCGCGTCGATGTGCGGAAGCAGGTCGAGCTCCAACAACTCCTCGCGGTACCGCCCGAGCAGATCGGCGCGCATCGCGTCCCGCTCGCGACCCTTGGCGCACAGCTCCAGCATCGCCCGGCGAAGGTCCGCGGCGTCGGCGCCCGCGATCAGGCGCCGGTCCGGCCCGGGCGTCGCACGCAGGTGCTCGGCGAGCTTGACGAGCGTCTCGACCGTCGTGCGCTGCAGCGAAGCCGCGTCGCTGTCGGCGCCGATCGCGCCGAGGTACGCGCTTGCCGCACGCCCGAGCGTCTCCATCGCGCCGATCCCATCGTCGAGCACCCTCGCGGCCTCGTCTGGCAGCGAAAAACTCCACGCCGAACGCCCGATGCCCCGCAGCGGGTGCTGCCCCGGCGGATCAACCGGGCGTGCCTTGGCCTGCATGTCTGTCACGAGCGTTCGCCATGCGTCGAGGTCTTCCGCCGTCGCGGCGGCGATGTCGTCCATCGGCGGGGCGACCGTCGGCCCGTCACCGAGGATGCTCAGCCGCCCGAGCACGCGGTACAGGGTCTCGCCCGTGTCGCGGGGCCGGTGCATCTCCCGCACATACGCGTTGAGCTGATCCCGCGTCGCCCCGAGCTCGCTGCAGAGCTTCGACCACTCCGCAGGCTCCGAAC
>REET01000028.1 GCA_007694925.1 Phycisphaerales bacterium
CCCGGCATCAAGTTCGCCCTCGGCGAGAATGTCAAGCAGTCCAACTGGGGCGACACCGCCACCACCCGCTACCCCCAGACGCGCATGGGCGTCGAGACCATCATGCGTGACCGCTTCCACGCCGCGCAGCGCTACGAAGAGGAACGCAGGCGGGGTGGGCGTCGCAACCTCGAGCTCGAAGCCCTCGCCGAGGTGCTCAGAGGCGATCGCCTCATCCACTGCCACTCCTACCGCCAGGACGAGATCCTCATGCTCTGCCTGCTGGCCGAAGAGTTCGGCATCACCATCGGCACCTTCCAGCACGGGCTGGAGGTCTACAAGGTCGCCGAGGCCGTCCGCGAAGCCGCCATCGGCGCCAGCATCTTCAGCGACTGGTGGAACTTCAAGGTCGAGGTCTGGGACGCCATCCCCTACGCCGGGCCGCTCCAGCACGAGGTCGGCGTCAACACCAGCTTCAACTCCGACTCCGACGAGCTCGCCAGGCGCATGCACGCAGAGGGCGCCAAGGCCGTCAAGTACTCCGGCGGTCGCGTCAGCCCCGAAGAGGCCATCAAGTTCGTCACCATCAACGCGGCGGTCCAGCTCGGCATCGGCGACCGCGTCGGCTCGCTCGAAGCCGGCAAGGACGCCGACTTCGTCATCTGGTCCGGCTCGCCCCTCAGCACCCTCTCGCGCGCCGAATCGACCTGGATCGACGGCGCCGAGTACTTCTCCCTCGAGATGGACCGCGAGCACCGCAGGCGGATCGCCTCAGAGCGCCGACGCCTGATCCAGAAGATCCTCGCCGGCCCGCCCTCAGAGCGCGAAGAAAAGAAGGACGAAGAGCAAGAGAAGAAGGAAGAGGCCGAAACCCCCGACCCCGACCGCTCCCTCAGGGCCCGCATGCTCGCCCAGGAGCGAGCCCTCGTCCGCGAACGCATGCTCGAAGCACTCAACGCAAACCGCGACCCCACGCTCGACTCCTGCGGCGTCTGCGGCTGCTCGGAGTTCCACTTCATCAAGCAGACATTCGGCAACTGACCCCGGCAAGACCGGACACCAGCAAACTCAACCGGGCCTCGCCCGTTCAACGCAGATATCGAAGAAAGACCAGCCATGGCCGAAATGAATCTCAGAGCCCGCCTCGCCGCCGCCCTCTGCGCCGTCGCGCTGTGGCAGGGCGCCGCCGCCCAGGACCTCACCCGCTCCGCCCCGCCCCAGCAGACGGGCATCGCGATCACCAACGCCCGCATCCACACCATGGCGGGCCGGGTCATCGAACGCGGGCATGTCATGTTCCAGGACGGCGTCATCACCGCCGTCGAAGCCGGCGACCCGCCCTCACGCTACGCCGGCGTCCGCATCGATGCGCAGGGCTCGCACATCTACCCGGGCATGATCGCCGCATCGACACGCCTGGGCCTCATCGAGATCTCCGCCGTCAGAGCCACGCGCGACTTCGCAGAAACCGGCGACATCGCCCCCGAGGTCCGCGCCTGGGTCAGCGTCAACCCCGACTCGGTCATGTTCCCCGTCACGCGAAGCAACGGCGTGCTCATCGCCGGCTCGTTCCCCTCCGGCGGGCTCATCCAGGGCCAGGCCTCGATCCTGCGCATGGACGGCTGGACCACCGAAGACATGACCATCGAGCCGAGCATGGGCCTGGTCATCTCCTGGCCCCAGATGCGCCCCGTCGACGCGTGGTGGATGGACCAGCGCGCCGACGAGCAGCGCCGGCGTCGCGACGAACGCCTCCGCACGCTCAACAACTTCTTCGACGAGGCCGCCGCCTACGACGCGCTGCGCCGCGAAGACGCCGGCCATCCCGTCGATGTCAGCCTCGAAGCGATTCGCCGCTTCCTGCCGACCGCAGACAACCAGCTCCCCGTCATCGTCCGCTGCGCCGATGTCGACCAGATCAACGCCGCCGTCGCGTGGGCCGCGGAGCGCGACCTCCGCCTGATCATCCTCGGCGGTCGCGACGCCCCGCTCGCGGCGGACCTGCTCAAGGAGCACGATGTCCCGGTCATCATCACCGGCACCTACGCCTTCCCCAAGCGCGACGACTCGCCATACGACGACGCCTTCACCCTCCCCCTCCGCCTCGAAGAGGCCGGCGTCCGCTGGTGCCTGGCGCCAAAGGGCGGCAACGAAGCCTCCGATGTCCGAAACCTCCCCTACGAGGCCGCACTCGCCGCCGCCCACGGCCTCGACCCCGAGATCGCCATGAAGGGAATCACCATCTACGCCGCCGAGATCATGGGCATCGCCGACCGCTACGGCACCATCGAACCCGGCAAGTCCGCCACGCTCATCATCACCGACGGCAACCCGCTGGAGATGATGACCAATGTCGAGCTCGCCTTCATCGACGGACGCACCATCGACCTGCACAACAAGCAGCGTGAGCTCCGCGATAAGTACCGCGAAAAGTACCGCCAGCTCGGCATCATCGAAGACTGAACCCCGGCCCCTACCATGAGCGCATGATCACGCCCCGACCCGAAGCTCGCAACGAGCACCGACGCTGGCTTCTGGAACTGACCACACTCCCAACAGCCGCCGGCAGAGAATGGCGCATCGAACGCTGGGTCCGCCTCTGGGCAGAGGCCCGACCGGGCCTGACCGTCGAGGCCGACCCCGGCGGCAACCTCGTCATCGCCATGGAGCCCGGCAAAGTTGGGCCGGGCAAAGACGCCGCCAATGGCTTCAGCGAAGGCCCGCCCGTCTTCCTCACCGCCCACATGGACCACCCGGGCAAAGACGCCGCCAAGGGCTTCAGCGAAGGCCCGCCCGTCTTCCTCACCGCCCACATGGACCACCCCGCCTTCGTCGTCGAGCGGATCGTCTCGCCGACCACCGTCGAGCTCGCCTTCAGAGGCGGCGTCATGGACGACTACTTCGACGAGGCGAAGATCAACATCTTCGCCGCCGGCGCCAAGGGCGAGCACGCAGCGAAGGCGGTCATCAGCGAACGCACCGGCGAGCAGCAGCCCTACAAGCGATTCCTCGCAGAGCTCGAAGCGCCCGACGACCAGATCGCGCTGGGCGATGTCGGCGTCTGGGAGCTCCCCGAGGCCGAGATCGACGCCGAAGGGATCCTGCACACCAACGCCTGCGACGACCTCGCGGCCCTCGTCGGCGCGCTCGCCGCACTCGACGAGCTCCACCGCGCCCGCAAGGAGGGCGCACAGGTCCGCGACACACGCGTGCTGCTGACCCGGGCCGAGGAGATCGGCTTCATCGGCGCGATCGGCGCTTGCCGAAACAAGACCATGCCCGAGGGCTCGCGCGTCATCGCCCTGGAAAACAGCCGCTCGTTCATCGATTCGCCGATCGGGGGCGGGCCGATCGTCCGCGTCGGCGACCGCCTGAGCACCTTCAGCCCCGCCCTCACCGCCGCCGTCAGCAAACG
>REET01000027.1 GCA_007694925.1 Phycisphaerales bacterium
AGACAGGCGCCGAAGGCTTTCAGGACCCGGGCGCCCTGATTGACCGGGCGAAGAACCTCGGCCTCGGCGGCGTCGTCGTCTGCACGCCCCCCAACGCCCGCCTCGACATCGTCGAGCGCGCGCTCAAAGCGGGCCTCCCCGTCCTCTGCGAGAAACCCCTCGCCCACACCCTCGCCGACGCGAAGAAAGTCGCCGAGATCGGCGCGGCCCACCCGAAACCCCCTGCGTTTGTCGCCTATTGCCACCGCTTCGCCCCGGCCGTCACCGAGATCGCAAGGCAGATCGAGAACGGCCGCCTCGGGACGGTCACCCGTTTCGAGAATGTCTTCGCCTGCGATCTCCCGGGCCACAAGGACAAGTGGTTCAGCGACCAGGCCCTCGCCGGCGGCGGCGCCTTCATCGACATGGGCTCGCACTCGGTCGACCTCCTCGCCTTCCTGCTCGGGCGGGGCGAGATCGTCGGCGCCGTCACCGATCGCGCCTGGCCAGGACGCGCCGAGACCTCCGCGACGGTCCTGCTCAAGGTCACAAAGCCTGTCCGCCCAAACATCCGCGAGGGTGTCGCGGCGGTGATCGAGAGCGGGTGGGCCGAGACCAGCCGCTTCACGGTGACCGTTGTTGGCACGAAGGGTCTGCTCCACTACGACTACGAGAAGCCGACCGAGCTGGTCTTCAAAGACCTGGTCGGGCAGGCCGAGGTTTCGCCGATCGAGACCCACGGCGTCCGGTTCCGGCTGCAGCTTGAGGCGTTCGCCCGGGCGGCGACGGGGGGGGATCCGGGGTGCCTGGCGACCTTCGCCGACGGGGTTCATGCGGCTGAAGTGGTTGACCGGGCGGGCGGATCCAGTAATCTTCTATAATCTTCCGGCGAGCCTCCGCGCCGCTCCGGGTCCATGAGGGCCGGATCGGGCCCGGCTGGCCGGGTCCGGACCGACTTGCGCTTTCGGGCGAGCAGCCCGACGGAGGCCGCTATGACGCAGACCGCCAGCCAGAACGAAAGGGCGATCCATGCTTCTGGATCGGGGGGAGTGGGGGGAGTCGAGCTTGTGCCTGTGGTGGTGCACACCTCGTCGGGGGCGGCCAGCCGCGCCGTCGCCAGGGAGATCGCCGACCTGATCCGCCAGAAGGCGGCCAAGGGCGAGCGGGCGGTGCTCGGGCTGGCGACCGGCTCGACCCCCCAAGGCGTCTACGAAGAGCTCGTGCGTCTGCACCGCGAGGAGGGGCTGAGCTTCGCCAATGTGGTGAGCTTCAACCTCGACGAGTACTGGCCGATGTCGCCAGACGGGCTGCAGAGCTACCGGCGCTTTATGCGTGAGTATCTCTTCGACCATGTCGACATCGACCCCGCCAACGCGAATGTGCCCGACGGGACGCTCGATCGGTCCGAGGTCGCGTCGTACTGCGCCGAGTACGAGCGGAGGATCCGCGAGGCGGGGGGGATCGACCTGCAGATCCTCGGCGTGGGGCGGACGGGGCACATCGGTTTCAACGAGCCGGGGTCGAGCAAGGAAAGCCGCACGCGCCTGATCACGCTGGACAAGGTCACGCGGATGGACGCGGCTAGCGACTTCTTCGGCGAGTGGAATGTCCCGCGCCAGGCGATCACCATGGGCGTCGGCACGATCCTCGACGCCCGGCGTGTGATCCTGATCGCCTTCGGCGAGCACAAGGCGCCGATCGTGCGCCGCGCAGTCGAGGGTGAGATCACCGGCTCGGTCGCCGCTTCGTTTCTTCAGGAGCATCGCGACGCGAGGTTCGTGCTCGATCCGGCAGCGGGGGCGGAGCTGACGCGGATCAAGACGCCCTGGCTGCTCGGGCCGATCGCCGAGGCGGGGCTGCGGTGGGACACGGTCCTGACAAAGCGGGCAACGATGTGGCTGGCCGAGACCCTTGAAAAACCGATCCTCAAGCTGACCGACGAGGACTACAACGAGCACGGCCTGCAGGAACTCCTCTCAGAGCGCGGCGGCGCCTACGGCATCAACATCGATGTCTTCAAGAGCCTCGGCAAGACCATCACCGGCTGGCCCGGGGGCAAGCCCGGCCGACCGAAGTTCGTCGCCGGCAAGGGCGTCGACGACAGCAACGGGGAGGACATCTTCCCCAAGCGCGTCGTCGTCTTCAGCCCGCACCCCGACGACGATGTGATCTCGATGGGCGGCACCTTCATCCGCCTGTGCGACCAGGGGCACGAGGTGCATGTCGCCTACCAGACCTCGGGCAACATCGCGGTCTTCGACGACGAGGCGGAGCGCCACGCCGACTTCGTGCAGGAGTTCTGCTCGGCGCTGGGCTTCGGGCAGGAGGACGCCCACAAGATCGCCGGCGATGTGCGCGCGTTCATCAGGAAGAAGAGCCCGGGCGAGGTCGACAGCCCCGAGCTGCAGCAGATCAAGACGATGATCCGCAGGACCGAGGCGCGGGCCGCGGCCAAGTACTCGGGGGTCGATCCCTCGCGCATCCACTTCCTCGACATGCCCTTCTACGAGACGGGGCGGGTCAAGAAGAAGCCCTTGGGCGAAGAGGATGTCCGGATCGTGATGGACCTTTTGCGGGAAGTGAAGCCGCACCAGGTCTACTGCGCCGGCGACCTGTCTGACCCGCACGGGACGCACCGCGTCTGCCTCGCGGCGATCACCACCGCGCTGCACCGCCTGAAGGACGAGGCGTGGATGCAGGACTGCGTGGTCTGGCTCTACCGCGGCGCGTGGCAGGAGTGGGCGCCGCACGAGATCGAGATGGCCGTGCCCCTGAGCCCCGAGGAGGTCGAGCGGAAGAGGATCGCGATCTTCAAGCACGAGAGCCAGAAGGACAAAGCGCTCTTCCCGGGCCCCAACGACCCCCGCGAGTTCTGGGAGCGGGCCGAGGACCGCAACCGGCACACCGCCGAGCAGTTCGACCGCCTCGGCCTGCCCGAGTACCAGGCGATCGAGGGGTTCGTCCAGTGGCGCCCGAGCGCCGAGGACGGGGCGCTGGTCGAGCTCAAGTGACGGTGGAGCTCAAGTGAAGGGGTGCTAGGGTGTAGGGTTCGGGGCGCGGGGGAGCGGGTCGCAAGGCGGAGGTGGTGATGAACGGGCGTCTGGGTGTGTGTTCTTGGTCGCTGCAGCCAGCCTCGCCGGCGGACCTGGCCCGGAAGGTCTCGAAGGTCGGGGTGCAGTGGGTGCAGCTTGCGCTGGACCCGATCAGCCACGGCGATTGGGACGAAGAAGAGACAGTCGGCGACCTGAAGGAGGCCGGGATCGGGATCGTCTCGGGCATGATCGGCTTTCCCGGTGAGGACTACTCGACGCTCGAGACGATCCGCCAGACCGGCGGCGTCCGCCCCGACGCGGACTGGGAGATGAACCTCAAGCGCGTGCGGACGAACGCGGCGCTCGCCGAGCAGCAGCGCG
>REET01000235.1 GCA_007694925.1 Phycisphaerales bacterium
GACGAGCACACGCACCCGCAGAGCGGCCTCCAGAATCCGGCGGAACAGCAGATAGAAACCGCCCGAGTAGGGGTCCTTCTGGCCGGCCTTCGGCTTTGGCAGCATGACCACGCACATCAGCGGGGACACCGTGATGGCGAAGAGCCAAGAGATCAGCAACGCCACGCCCGCGATTGTGAACAGCGCCTGGGTGTACTCGCCGGCGGCCTCCGTCGACGCGGCGATCGGATAGAACGCCATCACGGCAACGATTGTCGCCCCCAGCAGCGGAATCGACGGACCGGATGCGGCCTCGATCGCTGCGGCCACGCGGCTCATCCCGCGCTCCATCCGGATCAGCACCCCGTCGGCCACCACGATGGCGTTGTCGACCATCATCCCCATGGCCACGATCAACGCCCCCAGCGACATCCGGTGCAGGTCTTCGTCGATCAGGTTCATCACCAGGAATGTCGCGATGATGACCATCAAAAGCCCGGAGAGGCCCACGACAATCGCTGTGCGGAAGCCCATCGCGACCCACAGCACCACCAGCACGATGGCGATGGCCGTGGCGAGGCTGACCATGAAGGCGCTGACCGCGGCATCCACCTCTTCGGACTGCCAAGAGATCCGGTCGATCTCGATCCCGACCGGCAGCTCGGCGCTGATCCGGGCCAGGCTCTCGTCGATCGACCGCCCCAGCTTGACGATGTTCACGCCCGACGCGTTCGAAACGGCGATCCCGATGGAGGGCAGCCCGTTGAACCGCATCTCGGCGGTTGGGGGCGTCATGTATCCGCGCTCGACCGTCGCGACGTCTCGCAAACGGATCAGGCGGCCCTCGTCCTGGCCGCCCAGTGTCCGCCCGCGGATCAGGAGTTCGCCGATGTCTTCGGGCGAGCCGAACTCCCCGGTCACCAGGAACCGCATCCGCGTGCCCTGCAGGTCCAGCGCCCCGGCGTCGACCACCGTGTTCTGCTGGGAGAGGGTCAAGTTGACATCCATCAGCGAGAGACCCAACTGGGAAAGCCTCGCCTCCGAGATGTCCAGGTACACGCTCTGCCGCGGAACGCCCCACAGTTCCACTTTCGCAACCCCGGGGATCACCGCGAGCCGGGCCTTGATGTCGTCGGCGTGCCTCTCGAGCTCCGCCATCGAGAAGCCGTCTGACTGCAACGCGAACAGAAAACCGAACACATCTCCGAAATCATCGAGCACGATCGACGACGAAGCCCCGGGGGGGAGCTGCGGCT
Organism: Phycisphaerales bacterium; assembly: GCA_007694925.1. Lineage (GTDB taxonomy): Bacteria > Planctomycetota > Phycisphaerae > Phycisphaerales > UBA1924 > SLFH01. The sequence continues at coordinate 1,236 of REET01000235.1, forward strand.
GCGCGTCGGCAACCCGCTTGCGCAGTTCATCCCACACCTGCGGCAGATCGTTCGAGTGCACCGCGGGATTGATGATCACCTTGACGGAAGAGAGCCCGGCGCTCGAATAGGACTCGATCTCGCGCACCACCGCGATGCTCTGAACGGTCCGCTCGATGACATCGGTGACTTCCAGCTCGACCTCTTCAGGGGAAGCGCCGGAGTAGGGCGTCACGACCACTGCCGTCTTGACCGTAAACTCCGGGTCCTCAAGCTGTCCGAGCTGAAAGTAAGAGAGCGCGCCGGCGACCATCACGACGGCCGTGGAAAACACCGTCACGACCGACCGCTCGAATACCTTGGCGATGATTTTCATTCGGGGTTCCCCGGCGTCGCACTCGCGGTGGCCTGGATCCGGACGCGCTGCCCATCTCGCAGAAACGCCGCGCCGGCAGTGGCCACCACGTCACCCGGTCCGACGCCCCGAACACGGATGCCCGCGGGCGAGATCCGTCCGACCTGGACCGTGCGTCGCGACACGACCCCTGTGGCCTCGTCGATCACCCAGACGAAGCTGTCCTCGCCGGCCTTCTGACGCACCGCGCTGGGGGGCAGCTCGAACTCGTCCGTGACTTCCGCCTCCGACCGCATCCGTGACACCCACGCCCTTCCGCTCATCCCGGGCAGGATCCGCCCGGTGGCGGGCTGGTCCATGACAAGGGTGATGGGAAAGGTCCGTGTGACCGAATCGGCCTCGCGCTGCACCTCGTCCACCCGGGCGATCAGTTCCTGTCCCGGGAAGGTCTCGAACTCGCACCGGATCTCGTCGACCGCATCGAGCTGGGCGACCAGTTGCTCGGGGATGTGCGCCGTGAAGCGGATGCGGGAATTGTCCACGATGCGCAGCACGGGCTGCCGGGCCTGGATGTCCTCGAAGTTCTCTGTGAACCTCGCGGAGATCTCCCCCGAGAAGGGGGCCCGCAGCGAGGTGTCCGCCAACGCGTCGCGGGCCGCCTGGAGTTCCGCCTCGAGCGACTTGACATTCGCGGCCGCGATGTCGCGTGCCGCCAGGGTGCGGACACTCTCCATCTCCGATGCCGCGCCCCGTTGGAAGGCGACATTCACTCTGTTGTACTCTTCCTCGGCGCGTACGAGCTCGGCGGCCGCTCGGGCCAGCCCCGCTTCGACCAGGGTCACCCGGACCAGGAAATCACGCTCGTCGACTCGGGCGATGACCTCGCCCGCCGTCACCTTTTGGCCCAGACGTGCGGGAAGGGTCTGGAGCGTTCCGGAGACGCGGAACGACAGATCAACGAACTGCACCGCCTCAGCGCGACCGGGGAACTGACGCCCGCGGAACTCCGAGAGCTCACCCACCCGCAAAACCTGCACCGGACGGACGACTTCCGCGCTTTCCGCCGCATCGCGGCACCCCGTCGTTCCAGTGAAGAACAAGAGAATGGTCGCGAGGAAGCTCACTCGCCCCACGGAGGCACGTGTGTTCTGGCCGAGCATTGGCGGTCCTGAAGTGTAAGCGTCGGTTCTCATTTTCATGGCCACAGTTTAACCGGGTGATCGGAGCGCGAATGGCTTTTCTTCTCAACCCCAAGCGATACTTCGCTCCCGCCACAATCCGACGCGGAACATCCGATTTTCGGGGCGAAGCGCGCGACCGGGGTGCACGGCCGGCGCGAGTTCATCGGGCGGCATACTCCTTAGTCTGTCTCCTTCGTGCCGGCGATTGCTCCGGCAGGAGAACCTCAATCGACGTGATCCCGGCGCAAGAGCGCCGATCGATCCCTCTGCGGCGAACGAAGGGCGCCCGCTCCCGGTACCAGGACGATCGTTCATGGGAACGCCGGGGCGTCGAAGGTTTCAAAGGGGATCTCTCGGCGGATCGCGGAGGTGCCAGGGAAATCCGGGGCGATCGCCTGCGTCTGCCATGCGTCGGGATCGCTGCCGAGGCGGTAGCCCAGCTGATGGAGTTCGAACATCAGGTTCTGGTCGAAGAGGCGGCTGGCCGACTCGGGAAGTTCGACATCGAACGGAACGGCGATGTACCGGAAATCGACGGGGCGGCCGATATCGTCGCCGATCAGCTCGGCGGCGATCTGCATGAGCCGGAGGTTCGTGCGGATCGAGTAGCGGGAGATGACCTGGGTGCTGCGCATCGCGACGGAGGCCCAGCCCTGGCCGGCGAGCTGGGGGATGGGATTGATGTGGCCGTTGACGATCATCCACATGCGCAGATGCGGCGTCTGTGCGCCGGGGTTTCGTTCCCTGAATGCTTTGATGACCTGCCCGACCATCTGGCGGTCCAGACCGAGGAAGGTTGGCAGAGCGACGGCGCCGTCGGTGTAAAGCACCCTGTCGATCTCGATCGGGGGGAAGGCGCCCGGGATTGAGGAGGACGAGATCAGGGCGTCGTGGAACAAGGAAAGATCGCCGGTCTCGCGGGCGTGGGAGGCGAGGGCTCCCATGTCCCAGATATGGAAGCGGCCGAGATCGAGGTTGACGGCGCCGACGAGGAGCATCCGGTGCTCGTCGTGCGCGGCGGCGACCTGTTCGATGACATCGATGTCGATCTCGGACTGGACGCGGTCGCGCAGGACGCGGGTGTCGAAGATGGAACTCCTCCAGGGGAGAAAGAAGAGGACGCCACGGATGCGCGCCAAGGAGTCGTCGGCCTGCTGAAACAGGTCGCCGACGCGTCGGATGGAGTCGTCCTCGCCGGAGATGGCGAAGGGCGCGATCAGGGCGCCCGTGCTGACCCCAGTGACGATATCGAAGACCGGACGCTGGAACTCGGCCGACCGCGAGTCGCTCCAGCCGTGGAGGACGCCGGTGCCGAACGCGCCGTATTGACCCCCGCTGGAAAGGAGCAGGACATTGATCTCGGGGGGGACATCGAGCCCCATAGAGAGGTTCGCCCGGTGGATGGTCTCGATCCGGCGCAGAAAAGTCCACGCGAGGCGCTCGCTCTGTTCGATCGACCGCTGCTGGTCCGCGGCGATTCGGGACTGGAGTTCCTGCTCGGTCATCGAGCGGCGTGGAGCCGAGCAGGCGGAGGCGGTCCACAGCATCGCCGCCGCCATCAGGACGACGTACACCGATCGGAATCCGGTTCGAGAATCGCTGAAGTTCATGCACACTCCGATGCGGGGCCGAGTCTCAATGAGTCGCGCGAGGATCATCACACCGGTCTGGAGGCGAAGAGGTTGAGGCCAAGAGACTCGGAGAGGAACTTGCTGACGAGCTGGCCGCGGACACTGTTGCCCGCGCCGTCGAGGCGGGGCGAGAAGGTGCCCAGGCCGCCCTTGCCCGGGGAGACTGTGAAGATGCCGCCGCTGACGCCGGACTTGCCGGGCAGACCGATCTCAAAGAGCCAATCCCCTGAGAGCTCATAGAGGCCGGCGGTGGCGAGGGCGGCGAGAACGCGTTTGCAGTTGATCGGGTCGATCACGCGTTCGCCGGTGATCGGGTTGACGCCGCCGTCGGCGAGCGTGGCGCCCATGACGGCGAGGTCGCGAGCGTTGACATTCAGCGAGCACTGCTTGGTGTAGACATCGGTCGCTTCGAGGGCGTCGAAATACATGCGTCCGTAACCCTCGAGAAGCTTGGCGATGCCGCGGTTGCGCAGGTTGGTGGCGGCTTCGGACTCATAGACCTCGGCGTTGAGGTCGAGCTGGCGTCCGGCGAAACGGGAGAGCCCGGTCTGGATGAAGTTCCATTTCTCGTCGGCCGTTTCGCCCGGGACCAGGCTGGTGGCGGCGATCGCGCCGGCGTTGACCATGGGGTTCATGGTCCGGTCTTTGTTGAGTTCGACGGCCATGACCGAGTTGAAAGGAAGGCCGGAGCTGTTGACGCCGATCTTCTCGCGCGCGGCCTCCGCACCGATCGCCTGGCAGACAAGAGCGAAGACGAAGGGCTTGGAGACACTCTGAATGGAGAACTCGTGGTCGGCGTCGCCGGCGGTGTGGATCGAGCCGTTCACGCCGACGACGCAGATTCCAAAGAGATCGGCGGGCACCTTGGCCAGGGCGGGGATGTAGTCGGCGACGACGCCGTGCGTGTTGGCCTTGAAGAGCTGGTGGGCCTCGGCCACGAGAGACCCGACCGTCTCCGGGCTCGGCAGGCGCCCGGTCGAGACAGCGGCGGTCGCGTCGGCGGGCTCGATCGGGACAACATCGAGCATGGCCATCTGTTCGGACATGGAGAGCCCTTTCTGGGGATCGTCACTGATACGGGGCGAACGCGAGCGGCACGGAAGAGGCGTCGGCGCCCGATCCAAGGCAGAGGCCGAGCAGCAATCGGGCTTTGAGGCCGGAGAGCTCGCCGGAGGGGATAAGACCGCGGGAAATCAGGTCGATCTCGCCGCCGGGGTAGCCGTAGGTGCTGGTGAAAACCGGCCCGGTCATGGCGCGGGAGGCTAAGACGACGGGCATGCGTGCGGCGATCTCGCCGAGCATGGGCGCGACCTCGGCGGGGACATGGCCGGCGCCCATGGACTCGATCACGAGGCCTGCGTAACCCAGTCCGGGCAGGGCGGAGAGCAGACGCCCGTCGAAGCCCATGGGGATCTTTAAGAGAGCGATCGGTGGAGGGGGCGAGGCGGGCACAGGCAGACAGGGGCGACGCTCGACGCGTGCAAAGAACCGTGGCCGGCCCTCGGCAACCAGCCCGATGGGACCGATCATGGGAGATTCAAACGATGACGGCAGGGCGGTGTGGGACTTCTGGACGAATCGGGCCGCGTGGATGTCGTAGTTCAGCACGACGAGGGCGCCGAGGCCGCGGGCCTGCGGCGACGCCGCGAGACGGACGGCAGACAGAAGGTTGGCCGGGCCGTCGGCGCCCGGCGCCTCAGCCCCCCGCATGGCGCCCGTGACGATGACCGGCTTGTCCCCGGCGACGAGCAGGTCGAGGAAGAACGCGGACTCCTCGATGGTGTCGGTGCCCTGGATCACGACAGCCCCGTCGAACGAGGCTTCCGGGTCGGTGCTGGAGAAAGCGTCGTTGAGGATGCGGGCGACCTCGAGCATGTTGGCCATGGTGATCGAGGGGCTCGGCAGGCGGAAGGGCGAGCGTGCCTCGATCCGGGCGACTTCGGCGAGGGCGGGCACCGAGGCGACCAGTTCGGCCGCTCCAAGCTTGGGGGCGATGCCGCCGGACGAGTCCCGGACCATGGTGATGGTGCCGCCCAGCGAGAGTACCAGCAGGCGTGGGAGAGTCACGGTTCAGCTCTCCTCACTCGCGGCGGCCATCTCGCGGAGGTGCTCGGGGCTCTCATCCGGATGCGGGTCCTCGGGGATCTGGCCGGGCTTGTAGTTCGGCAGCCAGCCCGCCGGAATGAGGGCGAGCAGCGAGAGCGCCCCCATCACGAGGAAACTGATCTTGAGCGCCCGCAGGCGTGCCTCGGTGTTGATCCGCACGGCCTCGGCGACCTGCTCCGCCGAGGCGTCGGTTCGAGAAAGGACATCGTTCAGACGGTCGTTGCTCACAAAGTTCACGCTCTCGAGGTTGATCTGCGCGAGCAGCTCCGGCGTGAGCACGAGGCTTCGAGAGACATTCGTCAGCACGATGGAGCTGAGCACGCCGACGAGCAGCGCACCCACCACCGCCGTGCCGACCGCCGCGGCGAGGTTCTGCGTCACGCCACGGAGCGAACCGACATCGCCGGCGGCCTCCTTCGGCGCGGCTGTGACGAGCACGTTGAACAGCAGCGTCACCAGCATGCCCTGCCCGAGCCCAACCGTGATGAGCCCCGCCATCACCGGCAGCGTGCTCCAGTCGTTCGTCACGACATACGCGAGCCACGTGGTCCCGGCGAATACCAACAGGAATCCAACCCGCGCGATGTTCCGCGGCGTGAACCTGCTGTAGAGCCGAACGACGAGGATCGCGGTGAAGAACACCGTCACGAGGAACGGCATCATCGCGATGGAGGTCTGGAACGGCGAGCGGCCCTGAACAATCTGGATGTACAGCGGCACGGAGAAGTTGATCGCCGCTTCCATCGAGACGATCAGGAACAGCGCGATCACCGCCGCCCACTCCCGGTGCGACTCGATGACCTCCAGCGCGAGCAGCGGCGGCTTCCCGTTGGCGGCGCGGTAGTGCGACCACTTGAAGAACATCGCAACGATGACCACGCCGATCACGATCATCATGGGCGCCGGCGACACACCCGCGATATCGAACGGAGCGGCGGACGTCGCGCCCAGCACGCCCCAGATACGGAGGTTGTTCACGCCGAAGGTCAGCACGATGATGCCCACCGCCGCGATGATCACGCCGACGACATCGATCTTCATGTCCATCCGCTGCTCGGACGGCTTGAGCTTGAAGCTGAGCACGAAGATGACGAGGGCATGGACGACGAGCAGCCCGAACGCGAGCCGCCAGCTCACGAACGTGGCGATTGACCCCACGATCAGGAACGCGAGCACGCCCGCGATCGCGCGGGCCGAGCCGAGCCAGCCGACGGCCTCGGCCTGCTGCTTGCCCGTGTAGTGGTTGGCGATCAGCGCGACCAGCGAAGGCACGAGCGCCGCAGCAGCGAGCCCGCACGCCGCCTGCGCGGCGATCATGACGATCGCCGACGGGCTGATCGCGACGAGACCCACCGCGACAGCGAAGATCGCGACGACGATCTGAAAGATCCGCTTTGCCCCGAACCGCTGCCCGAGTTTCGCACCGAGCATCACAAACCCGGACACGCCGAGCGAGTACATGACGATCGCTGTGCCGACGGTGGTCGGCGCAGTGTCGAAGCTCTTGACCATGCCCGCCATCGATACAGGGATCGCGGCGACATTGAACGACATGAGCGCCTGGGCCATGCCGATGACGATCATCGGCAGCCACGGTCGGCGTTCGTTATCTATGCCGAGGGTTGAAGCTTCGTTGGGGGTCACCATGGTGATCCTTGCGCAGGGGGGTGCGGGGAGGCCGGGCGTGCGTCAGAACGCGATCCGTAAGCGGGTGGTGAACACGGCGACAGAGTCGTTCTCGGGATCGGCGTTGCTGGGATCGAAGATGCCCTGGACGCCGACGGAGAACTGCGTGTGCCGGGTGAGCTGCCAGCGGTGGAAGCACTCGACGATCTTCTCATCGCGGGCGTCTGAGTCCTGGGGCACCGAGTACGCAAACGCCAGCCCGGTCATGTTGTCCGGGCTGCCGAGCAGGCCCCGGACGCCCATGCCGGTTTCGACCGACTGGCGGATGCCCGTGACCCGCCCCCTGTCGGCGTAGCCGTAGCGCGCAAAGACAAGAAAATGCTCGCCGAGGTCCTGGTCGACGATGATGGAGATGCCGTTGTCGCTCGGCGCGGGGGCCCGCCGCTCGCGGTCGTCGATGTTCCAGAGCACGACGCGATACCGGCCGGAGCCGAGCCCCTCGATCTTCGGCGTGTAGCCGAACTCACCAAAGCTGAAGAAGCTGCCCTCTTCGAGGTACTTCATGTCGTTGATGGTGGTGCTGGCATAGGCGTTCGCCACGCCGATGGTGCCGTAAAAATCCTGAACCGGGCGGAGCGAGATGCCCGCGAACATGCCGTGCCCCGGCGACGGGATCGTGGTGTTGGCCGAGAACGCACGGTTGCTGAAGGAGTTGTTCAGGCTCTGCATGCGGTGCGCGCCGAAGAAGTCGGAGGTATCCCCGCGTCCGAGGGCGTAGCCGAACTTGCCGTCCCAAAGCCGGTGAACCCAGTAGAAGTCCCGGACCACGAAGCCGCGATCGTTGAAGCCGTTCGTGATCGGGTGCAGGGTGCCGATCTCGCCGCGGAGCACCGAAGCCGGGTTCGGCCCGATGTTGTGACGCTCTTCAACGGAGAAGATGAGCTGCCCGGTGTTCGCGGTCCCGCGACCGAGCAGAGTCCAGGCGGCCATGATGTCCAGGTCGCCCGAGAAGCCACGCCGTGTGCCCGGCCCGCCGCTGGCCTGCTGGAAGATCGTGGTGTAGGCGAAGCCGATCCGGAGCCCGGTCCGCTCTTCGAACGAAGAAGTCGCGGCGATAAACCGGTCGATGGGGCCGTCGAGAACGGGGACGTCGACCGTGGCTTCCTTGGGCCGAAAGATCTCGTCGAGCTCCTCGGGCGTGCTGGTCGGCGCTTCCCCCACGGCCCATTCGCCGTACGGGATGTACTCATAGGCGAGAGGGGACCTCGCCTCGCCCGATGCCCCGGCGGTCGCGGCCGGATCGGCGGGGGGCAGCCCGTCCGCCGGCGTCGCTATGGCCAAGCCCGCCGACGCCGCGAACATCAAAAGCACGAGCGGAACCCGTAAGCCCCTCCGGGTGCATGCCTGGCCTGCCCCAGACTTCATTGTGACGCGAGCCTGAGGCACACGAGGTTCGGTGATCATCACTAACTCCATTGCGTCGGTTTGGCTGCCGGACGTGCTAACAAAGACATATCTTGGGTGATGCAGGCTTTGACGCTTCATGCGGGCCGGCCCTCTGCTTTGGCCGTGGCGGACAGTTCCGACGTTCACTCCGCGACGCATTCAACTTCGATGCCCTCCAGGCGGCGGTACAGGCGATACGCCCGATCGATGGGGCGCCAGTCGTGGATGAGCATCTCGAGGGGCCGCCAAAGGACAACCCACACCGCTACGGACAGGCCGTTCGCGATCTTGTTCACCAGCGGAGTCTCCGCGATGTCGGCGATGCCCTGGGAAAGGAACACAAGGGCGAGAGCGATGACAACCGAGGAAAAGAAAGTCTTCCACGCGACCCTGAAGTGGCTTCGCAGCCTGGACTTAAGGTTCGTGGCGGCCGAGGCGAAGTGGCTTTGGAAAGCCCGCTGGACGGCCTGGCAGCAGCCGCTCTCCCCCTCGGGCAGCCGGATGGTCAGCCGGAAGGAGCGGGACTCGGGCATCTCAGAGGCCCGCTCGCTCACATAGGCATCGGCGCCGACGGCGACGCGACGACTCTCCATCGGTGCGGGGTCGAACGACTGGAAGAGGTCATCGACCCGGCGGACCTGCATCTCGATGCGCTCGACGCTGTTTCGTGGCGGCGGGCTACCGGTTTGGGGGCTGAGGTCGTTCATATGTGCTCTTGGGTGCACGGGCTTGGCCGGGCTTCCGGGACAAAGCGGACGACCCACGGGGACCGCTGCCGGCGTCACACGAAACTGTCGCAGGAACCTGTAGGTACTTATCCCACTAGTTATTCATCTCACGAGTCAAGAGTCAGGCGTCATGCCACCACGCTTCACACCCATTATTTCTTACACAGTTATCCCGTATCTCCGACCGGTCCTGCTGACGATAGCGTTCTGAAAGCCCAAGCCGCAAGCGCCATGTCATTAGGATCTAAATTTTTTTTCTACAACGCGCTTCCGGGCGGCGCGAAAGGCAAGCACTTGAGGTAGCATGCCGAGGCCCGTCGCGTGGACACCCACCCAGACCGCCCGGGGGCGGCACGAACTTAGATCGCCGGAATCCAGATGAACTCCGAACTCGCCTTGGTTCTTGCCTTGCTAGTTGGCGCGATCGTCATGTTCGCGATCAACAAACCGCGTATGGACGTGGTCGCGCTCATCATGATGACTTCCCTGCCGTTTACAGGGGTGATCAGCATGGGCGAGGCGTTGGCCGGGTTCAGCGATTCAAACATCGTGCTGATCGCCGCCCTGTTCGTCATCGGCGAGGGGCTGGTCCGAACGGGCGTGGCCCGCAAGATGGGCGATCTACTTATAAAGAAAACCGGAAAGAGCGAGATCCGCTTGCTGGTCCTTCTCATGATCAGCGTGTGCGCCCTCGGCTCACTGATGAGCTCCACGGCGGTGACGGCGATCTTCATCCCGGTGGCGTTGCGCGTCGCCGTGAGCACCGGGTCGTCGCCCGGCCAGTTGATGATGCCGCTGAGCTTCGCGGCCCTGATCAGCGGGATGATGACCCTCGTCGCGACGGCGCCGAACCTGGTCGTCAGCAGCGAACTGGTCCGGCAGGGGTTCGACGGGTTCGGGTTCTTCTCGATCACGCCCTTCGGGATACCAGTGCTTGTCCTGGGGATCCTCTACATGCTGGTGGTCCGCCGATGGCTGCCGGGCGCGAAAGACGCACGGGCCGTCGACACGATCCATCGCCCGAGCCTGGCCGATTGGGTGGTCGAGTACGAGCTGGCGTCCCGGGAGCACCGCGTTCTGATCCCGACGGGCTCACCCCTGGTGGGCAAGGCGTTGTCGGAGATCGACCTCCGCAGCTCCGCCGGGGTGAACATCATCGCGATCGAGAGGAGCCGACGGTTCGGACGCACCCTGCTGCAGCCCACTCCCCAGACCGTGCTGCAAGCCGAAGACATCGTGCTGGTCGATCTGCTCAAGACCTGCCCGAGTGTCGAGGCGGTCCGGGACCGCTACGGGCTGAAAGTGCTCCCGATGGTCGGGAAATACTTCGCCGACCTGTCCCAAGAGCTGGGGATGGCCGAGGTGATGGTGCACGCCGAGTCCCGCCTGGTCGGGAAAACGGTCATCGAGTCGGCCTTCAGGACCAGGACGGGGCTGACGGTCATCGGGTTCCGGCGCGGGGACCATACATTCGGCAAGGAACTGACCGAAGAGCCCCTCAAGGTGGGCGACACCCTGCTGGTCGTCGGGCCCTGGAAACAGATCGAACGGGTGCGGGTCGACGACGCGGGCGTGATCCTCATGCGTATGCCGGTGGACATCGATGAGGTGCTGCCCGCGTCGGGCAAGGCGCCTTATGCCCTGTTCGCCCTCGGCGTGGTTGTCGCGCTGATGATCTCCGGCATCGTGCCCAATGTGCAGGCCGCGTTGATCGGCTGCCTGATCATGGGCGCGACGGGGTGCATCACCGGCGACGGGGCCTACCGATGCATCAACTGGAAGACGCTGGTTCTGATCGTGGGGATGCTCCCCTTCTCCATCGCTCTCAAACGGACCGGCGGGGTGGACCTGGCCGCAGGCGCCATCGCCGCGCTGACGGAGAACGCCGGGTACCACGCGGTGCTCGCCTTGATCTTTGCGACAACCATGGGCCTGAGCATGTTCATGTCGAACACCGCCACGGCCGTGCTCCTCGCGCCGGTCGCCATCGCGGTCGCGGTCGAGATGGACGCCTCGCCCTATCCGTTCGCGATGATTGTCGCGCTGGCCGCCTCGACCGCCTTTGTAACGCCCGTCTCTTCGCCGGTGAACACGCTCGTGGTCACGCCGGGAAACTACAAGTTCGGCGACTTCGTTCGGATCGGGGGGCCCTTCGCCCTGCTCGTCATGATTGTCTGCGTGTTCCTCGTACCCATCATCCTTCCTCTGTAGGCGCTCCGCCACAACCACCATTGAAAGAAGATCACCATGGGCCTGCCACCCGACGCTTCGATGAGCGGCATGCAGAAATTCCTCAGCGTGGTGGAGCGGGTGGGCAACAAGGTGCCCCACCCGGCCGTGATCTTCCTCCTCCTGCTGGCGCTCGTCGTCGCGTTCTCGCAGGTCCTCCACATGACCGGCGCGACCGTGACCTACGAGGTCATCGTGCCGAAAGCCGTACCCGAGCAGGTCGAGACAAACGACCCGATGTACTACGGGATGGGCACCCCGCTGGGGTACGGCTCCATCGATGAGAAGCAGTGCCACATTGAAACCCGGACCGCCCAAGCCCGCAGCCTGCTGACGGTCGAGGGGCTGCGGTTCATGTACACCTCGCTGATCCCTAACTTCATGGCGTTCACAGCCGTGGGGCTGATCATCGTGGCCATGCTGGGCGTGGGCGTGGCCGAGGAATCCGGCCTGATCAAGGCGCTGATCCGCAAGCTCGTGGTGATCGCGCCCCCGAAGCTGCTGGTGTACATCATGGTCTTCGTCGGCATCCTTTCCAGCATCGCCGCGGACGCGGGCTACCTGGTGCTGATCCCACTGGCGGGCGCGGCGTTCATCAGCGTCGGCCGCCACCCCCTGGCCGGCCTGGCCGCGGGGTTCGCGGCCGTCGCGGGCGCCTTCACCGTGAACATGCTGATCAAGCCGCTCGACGCCGTGCTGGTCGAGTTCACCAACGACGCGATCAGGCTCGTGGATCCGGAGAAGTCCATCGGGCTGGCTTCCAACCTCTGGTTCTCCGTTGTATCCGTGCTGTTCCTGACCATTGTCATCGCGGTGATCACCGAGCGGGTCATCGAACCGCGCCTTGGCAAGTACGAGGGCGAACGCACCGAGGACGAGGAGGCGACCCTCTCCATCGAAGAGAAACGCGGGCTCAAGTTCGCCGGGCTCGGGCTCCTCGGTGTGCTGGTGTTCTTCGGGCTGCTCTCCCTGCCCGAGGGGTCCCCGCTGCGCGACGCAGAGACCGGGGCGCTGATCGGAAACACGCCGTTCATGAACGGGCTGATCGCGTTCATCGCCTCTGTGTTCCTGGTCTCCGGGTTCGCGTACGGCATCGGGGCGGGGACGATGAAGAAGGGCACCGATGTGATCAAGGCCATGGAGAAGGCGGTGTCCACACTCGGCAGCCTCATCTTCCTCCTGTTCATCATCGCGCAGTTCATCGCCTTCTTTAACTACTCGAACATGGCCACGATTCTGGCCGTGTCGCTCTCCAACGCCCTCACCGGCGCGAATGTCGGTCCGCTCTGGCTGCTGCTTGGCTTCATCGTGGTCGTGGTCATCCTGGACTTCCTCATCACCGGCGCGATCGCCAAGTGGGCCATCTTCGCGCCGATCTTCGTCCCGCTGCTGATGCGGCTCGGCGTCGAGCCGGAATCGGTGCTGGCCGCCTATCGGGTGGCGGATTCGCCGATCAACATGATCACGCCGCTGAACGCCTACTTCGCCCTGGTGGTGGTCTTCTGTCAGAAGTACGACAAGAAGGCGGGCGTCGGCACGGTCGTCGCACTGATGCTGCCGTATGTCGCGGTGCTGCTTGTGCTGTGGACGCTGCTCTTCGTGGTGTGGCAGGTCTTCGGGCTGCCCTGGGGCATCTGACGCGGCGCGGCTGTCCGCTTTCTCTCTCTCACGCCGAGCCCAGCATCCCAAGGAGTTGCGATCATGACGCACGCCAGAATCCCGCTCGATACCAAGTCCGCCGAGGAACGCCTGCTCCGATACCTCGGGATCGAGGGGGTCAGCGGGCACGAGAAGGCCATCTCCGACGCGATCATCGAGGATCTGAAGGCGTTGGGTGTGCCGGCGTCGGACATCTACCAGGATTCTGCGCACGAGAAGATCCCGCTCCCGACCGAGGTTGGAAACCTCTACGCCTACCTTCCCGGGACCGAGCCGGGGCCCCGCATCATGTTCTCCACCCACCTGGACACCGTCCCCATCTGCGCGGGCGCCAAACCGATGCGTGACGCCGGACGGATCATCACCGACGGCAGCACCGGGCTGGGCGGCGACAATCGCACAGGATGCGCAGTGCTCGTCACACTGGTCGAGACACTGCTTAAGAACAAACTGCCCCACCCCCCGATCACCCTGCTCTTCACGGTCCGTGAGGAGAGCGGCCTGCAGGGGGCCCGCAACATCGATCCGGCGGACTTCAAGGGCGCGGCCATGTGCTTCAATGTCGACGGCAAGGTACCCGCCGAACTGATCACCGGCGCCGTGGGCGCAGAGGCATGGGAGGCCACGATCAAGGGCAAGGCGTCCCACGCCGGAGTCGCCCCCGAAAAGGGCATCTCCTCCACCCTCGTCGGCTCGATCGCCATCGCCGCGGCACACAAGGAGGGCTGGTTCGGCAAGGTCGTCAAGCCGGACGGGCACGGCACCAGCAATGTCGGTGTCTTCGGCGGACGCGACAACCACGCCGCCGGCGACGCGACCAATGTCGTGACGGACTTCGTGTTCCTCAAGGGCGAGACCCGGAGTCCCGACGCGGCGTTCGCCGCCCGCATCACCGCCGCCTACCACGACGCACTCAAGTCAGCCGTTTCCATCGTCAAGGACACCGACGGCGCCACCGCCGAATTGGACTTCAAGGGCCAGGCGCAGTATCCCTCCTTCAATCTGCCCGATGACTCCGCCGCCGTCAGCCACGCCAAACGGGCCGCCGAGTCGCTGGGGATGTCCCCCACGACCGTGTTCTCCAACGGCGGCCTCGACGCAAACTGGCTGGTCAACTACGGCGTTCCGACGGTGACGATCGGCGCGGGCCAGCACGAGATCCATACCGTGCACGAATTCGTCGACCTGGCGCAGTACGCCGATGGCTGCCGCCTGGCGGTGGCGATGGCCTCGCTCGACGCCCCATGAGGTCGGGGCGGCCTCGGTGTCCTTCGGTTCCTACTTCTTCTTGCGCTCCGGCGAGCGGCCGACACGCCCGATCTGCAGTTGCCAGGAACCGAAACGCTCGCTGAGGAACTTGTACAGCGACGCGCCCAGAAGCGTACCGATCGCGATCGACGCGAACACGAACACGGTGGAGACCAGCCCCTCCATGCCCTCGGTCGTGTTGCTGAGCATCCGTTTCACACTCAGCAGGCTCAGCGCCCCGGGCACCAGCAGCCAGAAGCTGGGCAGGAACGTCACCATGGGCGGCGGGCCCTTGAACTTGAGGTGGATCAGGTAGCCCAGCGGCGTCGCCACGAGCGTGCCGAAGAAACCGCTGAACTGACTCCCGAACACCCCCGCGGTAAGCCGCTGGGCAGCAAAGGCAAGGATCAGGACGAGCAGCATCCAAGGCAGGGCGTTCTTGGGCGCAGAGAAGTGCAAGAAGACGCCCACGCCGAAAACCAACGCACCGATCCACGGAAACCACGCGAAAATCGCGATGCCCGTGACATCGGGAGTCAGGATGGGGTCTCCATCGAGCTGAACCCCCGCGAGCATGGCGCCGGCGGCCAGACCGAACGCGATCAGGAAAAGCTGGACAAAGCCCGTGATCAATCGGCTCGATCCGCTCACCATGTCGCCGTAGGCCAGTTCGATCATGCCGAAGGTCAGCATGGCCCCGGGCAGGAACGTGACCAGGGGCGGGATGAGCACATGAATCGGATCCACCGGCAGCCCATGGCGGACCGCCAGAAACACCATCGCCGAAACCATGGCGGCCGCAAGCACCGGGAGCGTGACCGAGAAGAGAGACTTCTCGTTCATCACCAACTTGAGCACACCCACCATCGCCCCGAGGATCGCACAGAAGAGGATGCCCTCCGGCACCGGGTTCAGGATCATGGCCACGCCTGTGGAGAGCACAATGTGCCCCAGCAAAGTCCCAAACACCCCGAAGCGGGCGGGGCTTCGCGTAATGGCAGTCAGACGGGCGGAAGCCTCAGAGAGCGGGATCTTCCCGCCCTGCACCTCGGTACCGAGGTTGTACACATCCGCCATCTGATCCAGGCGCAGTTTGCGGAGCGGCCCTTCCGCCAGGGTGACCCTCTCGCCCTCACCACCGTCAAGAGTGATGAATATGGCCGTTGGAAACGCAACAACCCGCGGCCGGCGGGCTCCGTACGAGGTCGCGATGCGGCGGATCTGGAGTTCGACATGGGCGGTCTGCTCGCCGCAGGCCAAGTAGGCCTGCCCAAGCCGATACAAGAAGTCCAGCAAATCAGCGGTGCTATGGGTCGGCTCGGACTTCTCGGTCATGATTGGCCCTGCTCCTGAACCCCATGGTCCCGGTGTGAACGAGATCATATCGGCTCATGGGTGACAGGCGTCAGATCGATCGCTGAACACGAAGCCACGCCGGCGTGAATGCCAAACACCTGCGGGATTCCGCCATGAACTAGCAAAGGAAACAAAGCCACTCAAGAGGACCTCAATGGCAACCCCTGAGTTTGCAACCCCGGCAAGGGGACGACCGAGCCCGGCGAACGCAGCAGGCAGCTCGGGCCGGTGCGGGCGACAAAACCTCCGTCCCCAAACAAACATACCGAGGTTCAACGACCCGGCCCCCCTCCCCCGCTCTGATGAACGGAGGCCGGACCGAACACAACATCGCGCTCTGTTGCCTTGTTCGAGCCGACCGGCCTCGAACCGAAATCTCTTTGGCCGG
>REET01000101.1 GCA_007694925.1 Phycisphaerales bacterium
AGCAAGCTCATGGGTGAGTACATGGCCGAACTGGCGCAGAAGGAGGGCCTGCTGCGCGTCGGGATCACCCGGTTCCACAATGTTTTCGGCCCCCGCTGCGACACCGATCCCCGCACCTCGCAGGTGATCCCGTCCCTGATCCGCAAGGTCATCGAGAACGACTCGGGCCAGCTTGTGGTCTGGGGGTCGGGGCGCCAGCGCCGGGCGTTTCTGTTTGTCGACGACGCGGTCGAGACGCTGGTCCGGGTCCGCGAACGCGCGATGGGCGAGGGGCCGGTCCAGATGGGCCTGGAGCGGAGCACGGGCATCGGCGAGCTCGCAGAGACCATCGTGGAGGTCTCGGGGCGCCCCATCGAGATCGTGTTCGACACTTCAAAGCCCGAGGGCGACTTCGATCGCAGGCCCGACCTCGCCAAGGCCGAGCGCGTGCTCGGCTTCACGCCGCGCGTCTCGCTCCGCGACGGACTGGAGCGCACCTTCCGCTGGATACAGAGCGAAGGGGCACGGGGCGCGGTTTCGGGCAGGCCCCAGGAAGGAGCGGCGGCGTGACCCTGCTCTACCTCTCGCCGAACATGGCCGAGTACGCCTGGGCTTCCTACCAGCAGGATGTCATGGATGAGCTCGCCCGGCAGGCCGCCGTGAGCTTCTATGGCCCCGGCTTTCCAGGCTATCGCCCCGATCAGACGCTGCAGCAGGTGATCGGGCGGATGCCCGAGCCGCCGAGTTGTGTGATCGTGGGGCACGCGTGGCTGAACGACAATCCCGCCAAGCCGCTCGACGCCCACCCTCGTTTCGGTCTGGCTCGGTCGCCGGCGCCCGTCGTGATGATCCTGAACAAGGAGTATGTGCGCCTGGACGAGAAGCTCTCCTGGGCGCGAGAGATCGGCGCCAGCGGGGTCTTCTCGCACCACCACGATGCGCCGGGGTGGTCGGACATCGTCGGATCGGCGTGCGAGTTCTGGCCCTTCGCCGCCGACCACAGGAAGTTCTTTGCGCTGGGAGACCCTCGCGAGATCGACCTGTTCTTCAGCGGCATCCTGCAGAACGCGCCGGTCGGGCAGTCCGATCTGCGGGTCAGGATCATGGCGTCGCTCTTCCACTGCGAGGGAGACCTGCCGCTCCGCAAGCGTGACGAGTTCGCCGAGCTGAATCTGTTTTTCAACGCGTTGCCCCGCGACCCGGCCGAACGCGAGGCGGCCGAACGCCGCGGCCTGTACCGACGCCTGAGCGAGCGCGAGTACGCCGCGACGATGCGCAAGTCGCGGCTGGTGATCAGCACCCGGTCGCCCGCGGGGCTTGTCAGCCCTCGGACTTTCGAGGCGATGTTCTCGGGTTCGCTGGTGCTCGCCGAGCACAACCCCGTCCACCGGCTGATCCTCGGCGAGCACGCGCCCGCCGAGTTCGAGAACGAACGCGAGTGCATCGACCGGGCCCTGCGACTGCTCAGCGATCCCGACACGCCGAGGCGGGCCGAGCTCGCCAGGCTGCACGCGCTGGAGCACCACACATGGGCCGCACGCATCGGCGCGATGCTCGATCGTGTCGAACGGCAGGCCGGCCCGATCCGGCGTGTCGCTGCAGCCGCATAACACACCGAACCGAGGCGCCCCGATGGACACCCCCGCACCACTCCTGATCGCCCTGCCGCAAGGCCTGAATGTCAGCGGCGTCACGCTCTGGGCGCTCCGGCTTGTCCGGGCGATGGCCGAGCGTGGAAGGCCGGCGGGGCTCATCCTGCACCCTGAGCCCGAGGGGCAGCGACCGATCGCGCGTCGCCTGCCGCGGGGTGTCAAGGTGTTCGACCTGCGCGACCTGCCCCCGATCCAGAAGTGCGGGGGCGACCTCTCGGCGTACATCCCGCGCTATCTCGACGCTCTGGAGACCATGGCGCGGCGCGGGACCGTCGTCATGAGCCCGAACCTGCACGGGGACTGCTACGGCGTCTGCGCCGCCCTCGCCCAGGCACGGCCCGACATCCTCCGCGTTGTCGGATGGCAGCACTCCGACATCGCTTACGACACGCGGATGCTCGCCCACTACGCACCGATGCTCCACCGCTTTGTCGGCGTGAGCGATGTCATCGAGCGATCGCTCAAGAAGGAGCTGGGCGCGAGGGCGGGCGATGTGTTGAACATCCCCTACGGCGTCGAGACGCCGGAGGAGCCGCACGCTCGCACGCCGTTGAGTGGACGCCCGGTCCGCTTGCTGTACACGGGGCGTATCGAGCACGAGCAAAAACGCGTCGGAGCCCTGATCGCGATGAGCGACGCGCTCGCGATGGCGGGGATCGACCACCGATTGACGCTGCTGGGCGACGGGCCCGCGGCCGCGGAGATCGACAAGGCCTGCGAGCACCGGCCCGAGATCCGGCGCATCAGGCCGGGCGGGCAGGGGACGGTGCGGCGGCACCTCGCCTCGCACGACGCCTTCGTGCTCGCCAGCCGCTACGAGGGGCTGAGCGTCTCGATGCTCGAGGCGATGGCGCACGGGTGCGTGCCGATCGTGACGGGCGTGCGATCCGGCGCGGCGCAGGCGATCAGCGACGGGGACAACGGCCTGCTGGCGGGCGCCGGCGAGGACGACGACGAGCAGACCGTCGGGCGGGCGATGGCCGAAGAGGTCAGGCGGATGCTGGATGCCTGCCCGGCGAGGCTCAGCGAGCGGGCGTGGCTGAGCGCGCGCGAGCGGTTCTCGATCGATCTGCACGCCGATCGGGCGTCGAAGCTGTTTGATCGCGTCGCGGGTGAGCCGGCGAGAGCGTGGCCGGCCTCGCGTCCCTGCGCCTTCTCGGCCGCGGCGGGATCGGTCGGCGCCAGCGGCAGCGTGCCCGAGGAAGGGCCGAAGCTGCTGCGCGATCTTTTGGCGACGCTCAGAGGCCAGACCATCGTGCTGCACGGGGCGGGGCGGCACACGATCGAGCTGGCGAGCGTGCTCGCCGATGCGCCCGTCGAGATCGCCGCGATCGCCGACGACGATCCGAACCGGCACGGGCAGACGCTCTTCGGCTGGCCGATCATCGCGCCTTCAAGGGTGAAGGAGACGGGCGCGGCGGGCGTCGTCATCAGCTCGTGGATGCACCAGGACGCGATCTACGATCGTTGCTCGCCGATCTACGCCCACGCGGGGTTGCGCACATGGCGGGTGTATCCGCAGCGCGACGCGAGCGGGGTGAGCGCGGCGTAGGTGTTTGTCGCGTTCTGTTGGAACGCGCTCGTCACAGATCGCGGAGCGTGCGATTCCTCCGCCCCTTCAGGGCGGATTCAGCTTTGGAAACGCTTTCCACGGGTTCCAGCGTGCTGCGCACGCTTCCACCCGTGGCTACAACCTTGCGCCCCTTGCGGGGCTTTCGGAGCGCATCGGATGTGCCTGT
>REET01000233.1 GCA_007694925.1 Phycisphaerales bacterium
CGCGGAATGGATCGGTTCGGGAGATTCAAGCGCCCGGGGCCGGATGGGTCAACGATCCGCCGCCCCCGGCATTGCCCGGGCGGGCCCTCACATCGCCCCGCCCGAGAACACGACCCGCTTGCGTTCCGATCGCGGGTCCGGCTCGGGCACGGCCGAGAGCAGCGAGCGGGTGTAGTCGTGGTGCGGGTCGCCGAGGATCTGCTCGCGCTGGCCGTGCTCGACGATCTTGCCCCGGTACATCACCGCGATCTCCTTGCAGACATGCTGGATCACGGCCATGTCGTGGCTGATGAACAGGTAGCTCAGGCCGAACTCGCTCTGGAGGTCGGTCAGCAGGTTGATGATCTGGGCCTGGATCGAGACATCCAGAGCGCTCGTTGGCTCGTCGCAGACGATGAACTTGGGGTCCAGCGCCAGGGCCCGGGCGATGCCGATGCGCTGACGCTGACCGCCCGAGAACTCGTGGGGGTAGCGGTCTGCGGCGGCCCGGGGCATGCCGCAACGCTCCAAAAGCTCTTCGACGCGGTGGCGGAGCTCCGCCTTGTCCTTGATGAGGCCGTGGACTTCGAGGGGCTCGCCGACGATGGCGCTGATCCGCATGCGGGGGTTGAGGCTGCCCGCGGGGTCCTGGAAGATGATCTGCATCTCGCGCCGGAGCCGCCGCATTTCCTTGGCGTTGGCTTCGAGCACGTTGCGGCCCTCGAAGGTCACAGTCCCTTCGGTGGCGGGAATCAGGCGGAGGAGGGTGCGTCCGACGGTGGTCTTGCCGCAGCCGGACTCACCGACCAGCCCGAGGGTCTGGCCCTTGCCGATCTTGAAGGAGACGCCATCGACGGCCTTCACCCAGCCGGTGATCCGCTGGAGGACGCCGGTGCGGACCGGGAAGTGGGTCTTGAGGTCGACGACATCGAGCAGGGGCTCTGCGGGCGTCGTCGCGGCGGGCGACTGGGGGCGTTCGGCTTCGGGTGGGGTGCTGACCATGATCGCGGGCATGGTAGCGTTTGGAAGGGCGTGGGGTGTAGGGCGTGGGGCGTGGGGTCGCCGGCCTGAGGCCGGCGAGGGTGGTTGATGCTGAGGCCTTCCCACACCCCACACCCCACGCCCCTCCTCCGCGGTTGACCTGTCGCGGTCCGCTGGTAAAGTTGGCCCTGCCGATCGCCCGACAGGGCTGATCGAGGGGCAGGTAGCTCAGTTGGTAGAGCACCGCACTGAAAATGCGGGTGTCGGCGGTTCAAGTCCGCCCCTGCCCATTGGTCCCGCGGACCGCCGCACCGAGGACCGCCGAACCATGGCCCGAGGCGTCACGCCCCGGGCCGTTTTCGTTTCTACGCCACGCGCCGGGCAGCGGACGCCGCAACAATGACCCGACCCCCAAACCACCCGATCCAGGAGGCCCGATGCCGGCATCGATCATCGACGGCAAGGCGATGGCCAGAACCATCCGCGAGAAGCTCGGCGAGCGGATCAAGGCGATCCGGGCCCGGGGGGGCGTGGTGCGTCTGGACGCGATCCTGGTCGACGCGGGCGACAACGCCGCGCGGGTCTACGCCCACAACCAGGGCGCCCGCTGCGAGGACCTGGGCATCGAGTACAAGCTGCACGAGCTGTCGGCCTCCAGCGGGTTCGACGAGATCGCCGGTCGCGTGCTGCTGCTCAACGAGAACGACCGCGTGCAGGCGATCATGCTGCACATGCCGCTGCCAGAGGGCGTCGACCCCTACTCCGTCCAGCGTCTGATCGACCCGGACAAGGATGTCGAGGGCGTGAACCCGGCCAACATCGGCAACATCGTCTACGGGCGCTCCAGCCTCGCGCCGTGCACGGCCCTCGCGACCGTCACGATGCTAGAAAACGCAGGCGTCGAGCTCCGCGGCAAGCGGGCGGTCGTCGTCGGCGCGGGCGATGTCGTCGGGAAGCCGATCGCCGTGCTGCTGATGCGTCGCGAGGCGACGGTGATCTCCTGCAATATCCACACCGAGGGGCTGAATGAGCTGTGCGCGTCGGCGGATGTGATCGTCGCCGCGGCGGGCGTTCCAGAACTCGTTAAGGCCCCGATGGTCAGGCCCGGGGCGGTCATCATCGATGTCGGCGTCAACCGCGTCGAGCAGCCCGACGGCAAGATGAAGACCGTCGGCGATGTCGCTTTCGACGAGGTCTCACCGATCGCGGGCATGATCAGCCCCGTGCCCGGCGGCGTCGGCCCGATGACCGTCGCGATGCTCCTCTCCAATGTCGTGGAGGCGGCGGAGCGACGGATGGGGATGCTGGGGTAGGAGGGGTGTGGAGAGTGGGGCGTGGGGTGCTCGCCTTCGGCGAGCGGGAGAGCGATCAGCGTGCGTCGGGGTCTTCGCCCAGCAGCTTCATCGTCGTGTTGATCATGCGCAGGCGGAGCATCGCCATCGCGGTCCGTGCCGACCAGAGCCTGACGATGTCGCGCGGGCCCTTGAAGCGGAAGCAGCGGATGTCGGGCTTCATGCCGCGGCTGGCCAGCCCGATCCAGACCATGCCCACCGGCTTCTCATCTGTCCCCCCGCCTGGGCCGGCGACGCCGGTGATCGCCAGGCAGTGATCCGCGTCGGACCGCTCCAGCCCCCCCGCCGCCATCTCGTGACAGCATTGGCGGCTGACGGCGCCGTGGGCTTCGAGCGTTTCGAACGAGACGCCGACCATCTTCGTCTTCTGCTCGTTGCTGTAGGTGATCCACCCGCCGACAAACACATCCGATGCGCCCGGCGACAGCGTGAGCATCTGGCCGAGCATGCCGCCGGTGCACGACTCGACGACCGCCAGCGTGTCGCGCCGCTCCCGGAGGATGCGGACGACCATCTCATCGAGCGTGCGTGTTCCCTCAGCGAAAATGGCGTAGCCGAGCCTGTCGCGGATGGTCTCGCAGAGGCTCTCGACCTCTCCCTCGGCCCTCTCGCGGGGATACTCGCACTCGTGGCGGATGCGGACGGAGACGACACCGGTCGAGGCCGTCGTGCCGACGCTCGGCGACGCGGTCCGGGCCATCAGCTCACCGAGGCGGGAGGCGACCTCGCTCTCGCCGTAGCCGAAGGTGTGCAGCACGCGGGTGACGATGGTGCGGTCGTCGGGGGGCCGGATCTCGGGCAGGACCGAGGCCTCGAACATCGGCTGCATCTCGTGGGGCGGGCCCGGCATGCAGGCGATGAGGACGCCGCGGGGATCGGTCGCGAGCAGGCCCGGCGCCGTGCCGTTGGGGTTGGTGAGGCTGCGGGCGGACTCGGGGCGGAGGGCCTGGACGCTGTTGGTCTCGGGCATGGTCCTGCCGCGGCCTTCGAACCAGGCGCGGATCTCGGCCAGCGAAGCTTCGTCGGTGACGAGCCGCTCGTTGAGGAAGGCGGCCAGGGCGGTGCGGGTCAGGTCGTCGGCGGTCGGGCCCAGCCCGCCGGTGGTCAGCAGCAGGTCGACCTCCGCCGAGAGCCGGGCGAACAGGGCGGCGAGGCGCTGGGCGTCGTCCTCCACCGTCGCGTGCTCGACGACGCGAACACCCAGATCCGTCAGGCGGGAGGCGAGCCAGCGGGTGTTGGTGTCGAGGGTCTGGCCGAGGACGAGTTCGTCGCCGATGGAGATCACGGCCGCGGTGCGGTGGGATGGCATTGGCAGAGAATAGGGCGCTGGGCCCGGGGCGCTGGGCGCAGGGTGCGGGTTGCCAATACCATGCCCGCGTGAGCACGACAGCCGACAAAGTGACGGAGCTCCGGGACCTCCTCAAGCGGGCGGACCGGGCGTACTACATCGAGGCGTCGCCGATCATGTCCGACGCCGAGTACGACCGGCTGCTCGCCGAGTTGAAACAACTCGAAGCCGAGCACCCAGAGCTCGACGACCCCGACAGCCCGACCAAGCGCATCGGCGACGGCCCCATCGGCGGCTTCGAAACCTTCGACCACGCCCTCCCGATGCTCTCGATCGACAACACCTACAGCGAGGAAGACCTCGCCAAGTGGCACGAGCGGATGGTCCGCTTGCTCAAGGACAACGGGGACCCGCCCCGCTTCGTCTGCGACCCCAAGATCGACGGCGTCGCCATCAGCCTGCGCTTCGAGGACGGGCGGCTCGTCCGATGCCTGACGCGGGGCGACGGGACCAAGGGCGACGAGGTCTCGCACGCGATCCGGACGGTGCGGTCTGTGCCGCTGAAGCTCGATGAAGAGGTCCCGGGCGTGCTGGAGGTTCGGGGCGAGGTCTTCATCCCCGACCCCGAGTTCGCCCGGATCAACGAGGAGCGCGAGGCGGCGGGCCTGGAACCCTTCATGAACCCCCGAAACGCGTGCGCGGGAACGGTGAAAAACCTCGACCCGTCGGTGGCGGCCGAGCGCAGGCTCCGGTTCGTCGCGCACGGGCGCGGGGCGATGCCCGAGGGCTTTGCGTCGGGGCACGCGGAGTTTCTGGAAAAGATCAACACGCTGGGCGTGCCGTCGAGCCCGCACACGAAGGTCTGCAAGAGCCTCGACGAGATCGTCGAGACGATCCGCTCGTTCGACAAGACGCGCCGGGACCTCGACTACGCGACCGACGGCATGGTGATCCGCGTCGACCGCTTCGCCCAGCAGGACTCACTCGGCGTCACCAGCAAGAGCCCGCGTTGGATCATCGCGTACAAGTACCCCGCCGAGCGCACGACGACGAAACTGCTGCGTGTCGAGCACCAGGTCGGCAAGACGGGCAAGATCACGCCGCGGGCGGTGATGGAGCCCGTCGTGCTCGCCGGCACGACCGTCCGCCACGCGACGCTGCACAACTACGGCAACATCGTCAAGAAAGACATCAAGATCGGCGACACCGTCGAGGTGCAGAAGGCGGGCGAGATCATCCCGCAGGTCGAGGGCGTGATCCGGGCCGAACGCCCGAAGGACGCGGAGAAGATCGTCCCGCCGGGCGAGTGCCCGATCTGCGGCGGGCCGGTGGAGCCCGAGTACCGCGACGGCGCCGAAGACCCGTCCGAAGAAACAGCCCGGCGCTGCGTCAACCCCGAGTGCCCGGCGCAGGTCCGCGAGAAGCTCATCTGGTTCGCCGGGCGCAAGCAGATGGACATCGACGGGCTGGGCGAGAGCACGATCGACCAGATCCGCGCAGAGACGGACATCCCGCTGGAGTCGTTCGCCGACATCTTCCGCCTGCACGAACACCGCGAGAAGCTCCTCCTTCTCGACCGCATGGGCGAGAAGAAGGTGCAGAACCTCCTCGACGGGATCGAGAAGGCCAAGTCGCGCGGGCTCGCACGCGTCCTCGGCGGCATGGGCGTCCGCCACATCGGCGAATCGACCGCCAAGAGCCTCGCCCGCCTCTTCCCGGACTTGGACGCGCTGTTGCAGGCCGAGGAGTGGCAGCTCCGCCCCAAGACACTCAGCAAGTCCGAGGCGGTCGAGAAGGGTTTGGATGCCGATCCCAAGGACCGGCCCGAGACGGGGCTGGGGTCGCTCACCGCCCCAATCTTCCACGCGTACCTGCAATCAGAAGCCGCGAGAAAGACCTTCGCGCAGCTCCGCGAGGTCGGCGTCGATCTGACGAGCAAGGAGTACAGGGCGCGTAGCGACGGGCAGGCCGCGACGCCCGAGCCGGGCGACGGGCCGTTTGTGGGCAAGACCGTCGTGCTGACCGGCACGCTGGAACACTACGAGCGCCAGGAGCTTTCGGAGATCCTCGAATCGCTGGGGGCGAAGGTCACCGGCTCTGTCTCGAAGAACACCGACCTCGTGATCGCGGGCGAGAAGGCCGGATCCAAGCTCGACAAGGCGAAGAAGCTCGGAATCGAAATCTGGGACGAGAAGACGCTGCTCGAGCATCTGCCGAAGTAGTGTCGAGCAAGGAGGCGGGCATGCACAATGTCGAGTTCAAGGCCGAGCTCCGCGACAGAGACCTTGCGCGATCGGTCCTGCTCCGCATGGGCGCCACGCCGATCGGCGTGCTCGAACAGACCGACACCTACTACACGGTGAAGAACGGGCGCCTCAAGAAGCGCGAGACCGCGGGCGAACGCACCGAGATCGTCTTCTACGACCGGCCCGACAGAAGCATCCCCAAGCTGAGCCATTTCTCGCTGTACACAGAAGAAGCCGCGGCGAAGGAGTTCGGCGACCCGCCGGGCGAGGTGCGGATCGTGGTCCGCAAGGTGCGCGAGCTGCTGATGCTCGGGAGCGTGCGCATCCACCTCGACGAGGTCGAAGGGCTCGGGACCTTCCTCGAGTTCGAGGCGCTCGTCTCGCCAAGCCAGACCGTCAAGGCCTGCCACGACAAGATCGCCGAGCTGCGCAGGGCCCTCCGCCCCGCCCTGGGCGAGCCTATCGCCTGCGGCTACGCGGATCTGCTTGAGCAGGAGTAAACAGGGCGCTGGGAACGGGGTGCTGGGCGCAGGGTGTTCAGAGTTTCAATCTCCGCAGACCCCGTGCCCAGCTCCCTGCGCCCCGCGCCCTATCTCTCACAACCCACAGGATTCCACGCCGCGCTTCTCGAGGTAGCGCTGGTGGTATTCCTCGGCGGGGTAGAAGGTCCCCGCGTCGACGATCTGGGTCACGACGGGCTTGCTGAACTTGCCCGATTTGGCGATCTCGCACTTGCTCGCCTCGGCGGCACGCCGCTGCTCGTCGTTGTGCACGAAGACCGCCGAGCGGTACTGGCGGCCGACATCCGGGCCCTGACGGTTGACCTGCGTCGGGTCGTGCATCGTCCAGAAGGCGGTGAGCAACTCGTCGTAGGTCACGCGGGTCGGGTCGAAGGTGACCTCGACCGCCTCGGCGTGGCCCGTGGTGTCTGTGCACACAAGTTCGTAGCTCGGCGCATCGACGGTGCCCCCGGTATAGCCGACGCGCGTCGAGATCACGCCGTCGATGCGGCTGAACTTCAGCTCGGGCTTCCAGAAGCAGCCCGCGGCAAATGTCGCGACTTCTGTCGCCATGATCAATCTCCAGTCGATCGGCGCAACCCGATGGGCGGGGCCGGTGTTCCGTTTCGTTCGGTCCGAGGGAGAAAACCGCCGCTCAGACCAATTCGACCGCCATCGCCACCGCGTTGCCCCCGCCTAGGCAGAGGGCCGCGACGCCCTTCTTGCCGCCGGTCCGCTTGAGCTGGTGGAGCAGCGTGGTCAGCACGCGGGCGCCCGAGGCGCCGATCGGGTGGCCGAGGGCCACGCCCCCGCCGCAGATGTTCAGCCTGTCCTCGCCGATGCCCAGCTCCTTGATGTTGCAGAGCACCTGGGCGGCGAAGGCCTCGTTGATCTCGAAGAGGTCGACTTCGTCCGCCGACCAGCCGATCTTCTTCAGCAGCCCGCCCACACCGGTGATCGGGGCGGCGAAGATCTCCTTGGGCGCAACACCCGAGGTGTGGTAGCCGACGATCTTCGCCATGGGGCTCAGGCCGAGCTCCTCGGCTTTGGTGCTGCTGGCGACGAGGATCGCCGCGGCGCCGTCGGAGATCTGGCTGGCGTTGCCCGCGGTGACTGTGCCGTTCTTGTTGAAGGCTGGGCGGAGCTTGGCGAGCACCTCTGCGGAGGAATCGGGGCGGATCCCCTCGTCGGCGCTGACGCCCCCCTCGGGGCCGGGGTTCTTGCGGTTGCCGACCTGCTCGCCGGTCAGAGCCACCGTCTCGGTGTTGAACCAGCCCTCGCTCGCGGCCTTGGCGGCCCGCTGGTGGCTCTGGGCGGCAAAGCGGTCCTGCTCCTCACGCGAGATCCCGAACTTCTCGGCGATGTGGTCGGCGCCGTTGCCCATCGCCCAGCACTCGAACGCGCAGCGCAGGCCGTCGTAGGCCATGTGGTCTTCGAGCTGGCCGGCGCCGTACTTGATCCCAGCCCGAGCGTGCACGAAGTGCGGGGCCATCGACATGTTCTCGATCCCGCCGGCGAGCACGGCGTGGTTGTCGCCCGCCTTGATCGACTGGGCGGCCATCATCACCGATTCGAGCCCGGAGCCGCAGACCTTGTTGATGGTCTTGGCGCTCAGCGTGTCGGGCAGGCCCGCCTTGAGGCCGACCTGACGGGCGGGGTTCTGGCCGAGGCCTGCCTGCAGCACACACCCCATCACGCACTCGTCGATGTGGTCCTTGATCTGCGGGGCCTCGTCGAGCACCGCCTTGGCGGCGTGCGCGCCGAGCTGCGGCGAAGGCGTCGTGCTCAGCCCGCCCATGAAGCGGCCGATCGGGGTGCGCTTGGCGGCGATGATGACAGGCTGGATGGCCATTGGCGTTCCTTCTCTCGATGCTCGAACGGCGTTGTCTGGATGGGTCGCCTGCGTCCGGGGATCTCGTTTCCGGACCTTGGCGCCCGTGCCATGGATCTGTTCGGATCGTCCGGCGTCGCCCCAGTTTAGGCCCCGGCCCCGCCGACCGGCCCGACTGCGGATTCTCGGGGGGTTCTCGGCGGCGATCGGCCTCTGAGCGACCGGGCCAGGCGTGACAGCACGACCGCCTCGGGGTCCGCGAACACGCTCGAACTGGCGATCGGTGGCGTCAATTCCCACCTTCTCCGATGTGAGAACTCGACCCACCGGTTCGGGCGTCTAAGACTCGCCCCGGAGAGAGCCGAGATGCACACACGACTGATCCCATGCGCGGCGGTGATCGCCGCGGTGGTCCTCATCACAGGTTTGGCCGGCGGGCCTTCGTCCGCTTCGGCTTCCGATCGCGGGGGCTCGGGTGCATCGGGCTGGGGCGTCGCCCCGGGGGCCCTGCTGCTGATGGGGTGCGCCTGCCTGGTCGCGGCCCCGAGACGCGAGACGACGGCTGACAACCGGCCCGACGCCGCCCCGATGGCCGAAGCCGCCTGAGATCCCGACCCTCCAGCCCCTGAGCGAGCGTGCCCCGGTCCCGAAGGCCCGACGCATCGGATGCCGCGGCGGGAACCAAGCCGGTACCCTTCGGTGATCGCCGCGCCTCGCGTCGAGATCCGGAAGGGGCCCATGGGGCGGAGCACAGCACAACTCCTTGTTCTGTCCCTTATGGCGGTGCTGCTCGCACTGAGCGGCTGCGCGACCGACCTGCGCGACGCCAACGCCCTGCACGCCTCGGGCCGCTTTCAGGAGGCCTGGGGGCGGATGGACCAGATCGACCTCCGCAACCGGCACGACGCGATCTGGGTGCTGCTCGAGCGGGGCAAGATCGCCCAGGACGCGGGCAGATTCGAGGAGAGTTCGCGGGCGCTCGATCGTGCGTGGTCGATCATCCAGGATGTCGACGATCGGGCGGTCGTCAGCGCCTCGGCGACGACCAACGACATCCTCTCCATTTTGACCGACGAGCGGGCCCGCGACTATCTAGCCTCACGCCCCGACCGACTCTTCCTCCACACGACCCAGGCCGTCAACCACCTGCTGCTCGGCGAGTACGAACTCGCGGCGGTCTACAGCCGGCGCTACATCGATCTGGCCGCGTCGCTGGACCCCGAGGGCGTCGGCGTCTCGATGCGTCCGGAGCAGTACGACAGGGCCGCGTCCACACGCGATGTACGCCTCAGCTCCGGACGCGCTGTCAGTGTCTCTTCGATCGAGTCGATGCCCGAGTATGTCAGGCTCAGCCAGCGCCTCAGAGCCGCGCCGGTCACCGGCCCGGCGGACGACGCGGCGCCCTATGGCCTGTTCGTCGGCGCCGTCGCGATGCTGCTGGCCGACCGGCGGGCCGAACTCCAGGACTTCCTCGTGAGGCTCGAACGCCTCACGCCGGACCTCGCTGATGCCGTGCGCAGCGCCGAGTCGCAACCGACCGTTTTCGTGCTCTTTGAGAACGGGCGGGCGCCGCGGCGTGAGCCGGTCCGAAGCTTCCCCTTCGGGTACGCGGTCGGCGCGATCGAGCTGCCGGCGCTTGTCTTCGACTCCGGGCCCAGAGCCTCGTGGCTGGAGGCCGACGCCGACGGGCTCGTCGCCCGATCGGTGATGCTCGGGAGCGTCGAGGCGGCGATCGCCTCGGACTTCTCTTCAAGGCTCTGGGAGATCTGGGGCAGGCCGATCCTCTCGGCTGCGATCAAGATCACCGCGGGCGAGATCGGCGCCCATCAGGCCGAGGACGACTGGATCTCCGCGACGATCCGCGCGGTCTGGATCAGCGCCGTGCTTCTGGCCCGGGCCGACACGAGGACCTGGCGCTCACTCCCCGCCGAGCACCACGCGCTGGTTGTGCCCGCCCCTTCGAGCGGGATGCTGAACCTGCGTCTGGCGGGCCGGTCGGGCACGGGGCGGACCATGGAGGTGGCGGTGCCCCCGGATCGATGGACTGTCGTATGGGTCCGCAGCACGGGCTCGGGGCCCGTCGCGGTGTATCGTCAGGGCGCGGGGCGGGTGCTCACGAGAGGCACGCCCTGAGCCCCGAACCGGCGACCGGGACTTGAACGGAGCAGCAGCGATGGGCCTTGGAAGCATGAAGCACGCTCGGACACTGGCCGCGCTGTCGATTGGCGGCGCGATGCTGCTCACTGGCTGCGCGTCGGTCAACCGCGTCGAGACCGCCGACACCGACGAGTCGAACATCACCGCCCGACAGGTCTCCCGCGACAGCTCGCTCTCGCGCGATGTCAGTATCCGCAGCGTGCGCGGGAGCATCGTCGACGGGCGGATGATGGGCCAGCTCATCGTCCGCAACAACGGCAGGAGCCGGCGCGAATTCCGGTACAATGTCCTCTGGTTCAACGCCGACGGGATGCAGATCGATCGCGGCGCTTCCACCTGGACCTACGACCATCTCGTCTCCGGCGAGACCAAGACCCTCCAAAGGATCGCCCAGAGCCCGGGAGCGACCGACTTCGTCTTCCAGATCCACGGCGTCGACTGAAACTTGCAGCCGCGGTTATCGCGGCGGGAGACACATCATGCGGGCCGCTGCCGCCACAATCGCACTCGTCCTGATCGCTTCTACATTCGCCGCGTGCACCACGACGCGCGTAAACCCCGAGGGCCAGGTCACCGACTTCCGGCGTCTCAGCGGCGCCGAGTGGACCGCCTTCGCCAACGAGATGGTCAACTCGCTCGCCATGAGCGGGATCATCGACGACTTCCCGACCGACGACACCGGTCGCGTGATCGTCGCCATCGGCGACTTCCGCAACCAGACCGACAACCACTACTTCACCCGCGACCGCCAGCTCATGTACAACCGGATCGAGGACGCGATGGTCCGCAGCCGCCGAGTCGGCATCAACCGCGATGTCGCCGGCACCGGGGGCACGCGCGACGCCCTGCTCCGCGACATCCAGGACCTGATGAACAGCCCCGACTACGACCCCGAGACGATGCAGCTCGGCTCGGGCGCCCCCATCCCCTCGCTGATCCTCACAGGGCAGATCGTCGCGATCACCACCCGCGAGGGGCGGACGACGCAGATCGACTACCAGGTCAACTGCGAACTGATCGATGTCCGGCGTCGCTACGCCGTCTGGTCCGACAGCTTCGATCTGACCAAGCAGCGGACCCGGGGCCTGTTCGGGAGCTGAAGCTCCCCCCTCGCCGTCGCCCGCGGATCGTGCCCGCTCTCCCGGGGCGCGACGCATGACCGGCGTCGGACGGGCCCGTTTGCGGCCCACTTTTCGACATCCCCGACCGGAGGCCTGCGTGATGCGATCCAGCGACCTGCTTCGAGCCGCGGCGTGCGGCGTCCTGCTCATGGGCGCTGGCGCCTGGGCCCAGCCCCGCGTCGACGACTTCCGGAGTGACGACCTGCCTCGGATCGTCGCCGATGACACGCTCGGGTCGGATGTCATGCTCGCAGAAGATCTGGGGAGCGCCTTCGACGGCGCCGAATCCGTCTTCGCCGAGTCGGGCGACCGCGTGCTGTTTTTCCAAACACCCGACGGCCCGGGCGTTCTGGCGACCGGCCGGGCCTCGTACGACCCCAAGGCCGGCGACACCCGCGCCGGGCTGCTCGCCCGGAGGCTCGCGCTGACCGAGGCGACGCTGGAGGCCAAGCGCCGCGTCGCCGCGGCGATCGGCGGGTTGTCTCTGGACGGACGCGAGGAGTTTGCTTCCCGCCTGAAGACCATCGACCGGCGCGACAGCGGGCGGATCGAGCTCGACCGCGAGGTCGCCGACAGCGTGAGGTCTGAGTTGAGCACGCTCGTCCGCGGGGCCGTGATCGAGCGGATCACCGACGACCCGATCGAGGGCGTGATCCGGGTGACTGTTGTCGCCTCGCCCCAGCTCCGCGGCTCGTCGCTGGACGCGATGGGTCGGGTGCGGGCGTACCGCTCGCTGGAAGACCTGTTCAACGAGATCGCCGACGAGCTGGAGCTCGGCCTGACCCCGCCCAGCGGGGGCGTGGTCGCGCTGGTCGGGTCGCCCTCCCAGCGTGTCTGGGTGGGCTACGCGAGCGAGCCGGTGGGCAGCGACCTGGACGAGCGTTCGCGGTCGCTGATCGAGCGGGCCTCGTTCCGGCACGCCAGGCTCCACGCCGAACGAGGGCTGCTCGTATCCATGACCGGCGAGCTGATCGAGAGCGAGGAGAGTCTCGAGACAAGCCTGCGACAGCGAGTCCGCGATGCCGACGAAGCGTTCTCCCGACTGGACGCGGGGTACGGACGCGCCGCGATCGACTCGCTGGTGCTCGAAAGCCGCAGCGAGTCGCAGACCCGCGCCCGCGTGGACGGCACGCTCCCTGCGGGCATCGAGCACGAGTCGTTCCTTTCGCCCGACGGGCTGTGGGCGCACCACATCGCGTGGCTGGTTGAGACGGGACCCGAACCCCGGCGCCAGCGCGACGAAGTCGGACCCCGCTCGCCCGAGCCCGCGCCCGAGCCTGTGCAGCCCCGCGTGCGGATGCGCCACGCAGGCGAGCCCTGCGACGACACCGGCCAACCCGGCATGCGCCGCATCGAGGCGATGGGCGTCGGCGACTCAAGGCGTGCCGCGATCGAGGACGCGCTGCTGATCGCGGTGATCCAGGTCAACGGCGGGACGCTCCGCGCCGAGACCGAGGCGAGCACCGTCCTCCGCGAGGCGATCGACACGATGCGGGCCGGGCTGTCGAGCGAGCCCACCATCGAACGCCTGACGAGCGACCGCATCACCGCGTCGACCAGCGGGCTGGTCAGCGGGTTCCGGATCATCGACGAGGGCGTTTCGGGAGAGACGCACGAGGTGGTGCTCTGCGTGGACGTGCCTGTGTTCGACCCGGACCGGCCGAGAGCGCAGGGCCCGGCGACGATCGCCGTGCTGCCATTCACGGTCGGGCCGATGGTCCAGCACGCGGATTCGGCCGAGCGTCTGGAGCGCGAACTCGGGGCGGCGCTGAACCGGCGGCTGCTCGACGCGGGCCCGGTGCGCGTGCTCGACCGGCGGTTTGTCGAGGATGTGCGCCGTGAACTGGAAGGAACCCTCCGCGACGCCCGCGAGGGGCGCTCCCCCACCGACGAACTGGTCAAGGCCGGGCGCAGGCTCGGGGCGGACTTCGTCGTGGCCGGCGAGATCATCGCCTTCGACCACGAAGTGCGCTACCGCGAGAACCGCGCTCGCCGCGCCGAGGAACGACTCGAACGTTTGACGGTGCGGATCGAGACCCGCGTGATCAATGTCGCGACCGGCGAGGTCGTGGGCGCCGAGCTGTTCAACCAGGAGTGGTCGACCAACGAGCTCGCCCGCCTCCGCTGGGGCGGTCGCACGCCGGACTATCCCGGCCTGGCGGCCGACGCCGCGTCAGAAGCTCTCGCGCCCGCGCTCGCCCGCGTCGTGGCAGGGCGCGTGGCGCAGGGGCAGACGCGCGGGCCGAGCGGGCTGGACGACCGGGCGATTGACGCGATCGTGCTGTCTGTCGGCGATCAGGTCGTGCTCGAACGCCTCGATCCCACGCTCGACCGGGGCGATGTCGTGCAGATTACCGAGAACCGGCGCGTCACCACACGAACCGGCGAAACGATCACCGAACGCTTTGTCGTCGCCGAGGCCCGCGTCACCGGCGTGAGCGCCAGCGGCCGCACGGTGCTGGCGTCGATCATCGCCGGCGACCCCGGGGCGGTCCGCGAAGGGGCGTTGTGCGTCAGAAAGGCCGGTCGATGAAGCGGCTGCTCCTCGGAGCTCTGCTCGCCTTTGCGTTGTGTGTCGCGCCGCCGAGCGCAGGCGTCGCGATCGGTTCGCCCGTGCTGGGCGACTTCGATATCCCTTCGCAGCACCCCGCCAGAGCGAACGAGCTGCGACGGGTTTCCGATCCTCGGCGCGTTCGGATCGAGATGAACGCGGACCTCGGCGGGCCGGTCGTGCACGCTTCGGGCGCACAAGACGCGATCAACGCGGCGATCGACCACCTCGACCGTCGCCCCGGCGCGGTCTTCATCTCCACCGACGCCGGGCTCGGCGTCGTGGGGATCGGCGGCGCGACCAACACCGCCGCCGACGCGGGCAACCCCGTCGTCGCGGCCGAGGGCGCCCGCCTCGCGGCGATGGAGGCCTCGCTCGATGCTCGCCGGCGGATCGCAGAACTCCTCGGCCGCCTCGGCAACCGAGGGCGGGAAACGATCACGCAGCAGGCCTCAGCGCTGGACGGTTCGAGCGCCGACGCGGGCGCCTCAATGCGCCGGATGCTGCGCGGGGCGGTCGTGTACGACCTCCTGGACACCTCAGACCCCGATGAGCGCAGGATCGTCATCGTCACCACGCCCCGCAGCGAGGGACGCGTGCAGCAGGTCGCCCACGGGGTGATCGCCGCGTGGAGCATGGAGGCGGGATTGACGGCGGTCTTTTCGCAGATCGGCGCCGACGCTTCGCCTGCCTCAGGGGCATGGGTCGTGGGCGTGGCGCAGAGCGGTGATGTCGCGTGGATCGCGTACGGGGCGGCGCCGATCCGCCAACACGCGGATTCGGGCGTGCAGCGACAGCTCCGCGATGAGGCGTTCAGAGCCGCCGAACAGCGGGCGAGAAGGGCGATGGTCCAGGCGGTGCGGGGCGAGGCAATCGAGGCCCCCGAAGGCTTCGGCCCGCGCGTGCAACGGATCGAGCGGGAGATCGGCTCGCTGCTCGACCCCGACGGGAGCACCGGCAGAGCGATCGGCCAGATCGCCTCTCGCGTCGCTTCGGCGGGCGTCAGCGAAGACCACATCCGCTCGATCACGCGCGGCGCGATGCCCCCGGGCGTGCAGCTGCGCACCTACACCAGCGCCGACGGCTCGTGGGCCCAGGCGGTCTGCGTGCTGACGCTGCGTTCAGAAGATGCCGCAAGGCGGCTCTCGGCCACGCTCGGTCGTGCGCCGCTCGGCTCGCCTTCGAGGCTCGGCGTTCCGCTCCGGACCGGCGACGACGGGCTCTTGCTGCTCAACGATCGGGGCGAGCCTGTTCCCGCCCGCTGACGGGCTCGGCGTCGGGCGACTCGTTGACGCCCGGCTCTGCCGAGCCCGAACGGGTGTCCGGCTCGGCGTAGGTCGTCCGCGGGACATCGGTCAGCAGGCGCAGTTTGCCCCACAGCAGCGAGGCGACGCCGACACCCCCAACGAGCACGAACGCCCCCGCCTTCACGACTTTTCTCCGGTGGCCCGACAACGGTCCGCTCCTTGCGTTTCTGCCCCGAGGCTTCAGCCCGCCGGGTCGTTGGGATCGACACGCCCGCTGGTGACATGACCGGTGAAGCCGTCGATCCGCAGCCAGTACGAATCGACAGGGCCGTCGATCACGATCATGCCGCCGGTGGAGGGCGCGTTGCCCTGCGGCGTGGTCACGGGCGCGCCCATCTCGTCGAAGATCAGGACATTGCCGCCATCGATGTTGACCGAGCCCAGGCGGCTGAGCCCGAAGGTCGCGTCGGCGAGGTTGAGCTCCAGCCGGCCCGACGCACGGGTCGGCTCGAAGAGAACATCGTTCTCGATGTCCAGAACGGGGCCGTTGACCTCCAGACCGAGCGTGGTGTTGGTCGCGACATCGAAGAGCATCGCCCGCCCGCGCTGGAACGCCATCGCGTCGGACTGGATGTAGGTGATATCGGCGATCACGGCTCGGACGGCGGCGCGGGTCCGCAGCGAGTCGGCGCTGGCGACCTGCGGGATCACCATCGCCCCCATGATGCCCAGCACCGTGACGACGATGAGGACCTCGATGAGTGTGTAGCCGCGGGGGGAGCACGAAGAGTGCCGGCCCTTCGCCTCGCGACCGGTGTGCATCGTCCTGCGCCCTGACAACATCACGCTCTGCCTTCCGGGGGTCTTAGTTCCCCCGCTCGACCTGCTCGACCTGGGCCGAGCGACGGTCTCTGGTTTCCTCGCGCTCGTTCTCCCGCGGCTGATCGCGGAGTCTGACGGGGGGCATCTCGGTGACCTTGACGGTCAGACCGCTCTTGAGCTGGGCCTCGATCCGCTCCATGCGGCCCTCGAGGCGCTGCATCTGGGCGATCATCTGCTTGCGCTGCTCTGCGGCGCTGATGAGCCCGCCCGAGTGGGCCTGGGCCTGAGCCGGGTTGGAGGCCGGGCCCCCATCCCTGAACAGGGCGGCGCCCATCACAAGGCCGAGGGCGAGAGCGGCGGCGGTCGGGGCTGCGAACTGACGGTTGATCCGGGCCATGCTGGTTCTCCGATCGTTACCTGGGCGATTTCGCTCAGGGCTTCGGGAAGGGCCTATCGGATCCGTCGAACCCCCCTGCCCAGACTCTTCCGGTAAAACCGTCAAAGATCCATCCGTGTGAAGTCTGGAACCCCGTGTCCGGGGTGCTGTCCAGGGCGATGACGCGACGGTTATCGCCCCCGACCCAGGTGTTGGCCGGGGCGGTGGAGAGGAAGTCTCCGCTGCCCACCAGCTCGCCCCAGGTGCCGTCGCCCGCTGTGATGTCGGGGAACCCGCCCACCGTGCTGTAGTAGACCTCCAGCGCGTTGCGCAGGCGGGTCAACTCGTAGCTGGTGGTGTTGATCCGGGACTCGTCGGCCGAGTTTGCAAACTGCGGCGTGACGATCGCCGCGAGGATCCCGAGGATCACCACGACGATCAGGATTTCCACAAGGGTGAACGCTTTCCGGCGCCACTGCGACATGCGATCCCTCACTTCCTCACGCCCAGGACCGAATGGGCCCGGTGCGGTCTCTCTCCAAGGGCTGGCGGGCCCGTTTCCGGGCCCGCCGCCGAAATCCTCCCCGTCCCTGGGTCTGGCCGGATTACAGGCCGACGGCGC
>REET01000142.1 GCA_007694925.1 Phycisphaerales bacterium
CGCCCCATCGAGGCCTCGCTCGGCCGCGTGCAGCGAGTTCATCGTCGAGTGGTCGTTCGGTCAGATCGAGCACGATCCGGGGTCGCCCCGGCACGGCGAACTGATCTGGTACGGCTCGGCGGACTTTGCCGACAACAACAACTCCGGCGCTTTCACCCCCGGCTCGGACCAGCCGTTCATCAAGCTCTACCGAAGCGACACATCCTTCGATCCCGACGCGGTGCGTCCGCTGGTGGTCGACAATGTCACCGGTCAGTTCTTCACCGACGCCGACCGTCAAGCGGACCGCAGTCCCGCGCTGCGTGCGATCCGGAACCGCACCTACGCCGGCGGAACGATCCAGGGCGCGACCAGGATCCGCACGCTGCAGGAGGGCCTGATCCACGGCGTCGATCCGATCGTGGCGAGCGGTCCGATCTATGCCTACTTCGCGCCGGGGACCGACCCGACCTACGACCCGCAGCGCAAGGGCAATTTCCGCACGCCGCAGCAGCTCGCCAACATCGCCGATCCGATCGCGCGGGCGGAGGCGGCGGCGGTGCAGCCGAAGGAAACGCTTGAGTGGCCCTGGCCGAAGCTGGTCCGGATCACCATGACGCTCGCAGACCCGGAAGATCCGACTTTCGAGCAGACCTACCAGTTCATCTTCGACCTTGGAAGCTGAGAGGGTCGGGCGCCGAGCGCCCGAACGGGACGGGTCAAAGCAGCAGGAGATCGTAATGCGCAATGGCGGACAACAGCAGAGCGGGGGCGTGGGAATCCTCGCGACGATGCGTCGCCGGCGGGGCTCGATCCTCGTGCTCGTGCTCGGGACGATCGCGCTGATGACCGTGCTCGCGGTGTTCTACGCCGCGATCGGAAAGAGCGACCGTCGGGCCGGACGCGCCTTTGTGACGCGTGCGGCGACGGACGATGTCCCGCGCCAGGTGGCCGACTACATCGCGTCGATCCTCGCCGAAGATGTGTTCTCGGTGTATCCCTCGCCCGAGCGCCTCGGCGACGCGGGCAACCCGGAGTGGGGTTTCCGTCGCGAGACATGGGACTACCCGTCGATCGATCCGAATGTGCGCAGCGCGCCCCCCGCGGGTCAGCGAGACCTCCTGAGGTTCCGTCCGTCGGGCTCGGTTCCCGTGCTGCCGACCGCGCCGCCCACGGCGCAGTCGGTGACGCCCGCGGCGTCCGACCCGTTCCTCGCCTCGCCCGAGCCGGTCGATCTCTTGGGCGACGAGCGGAGCTTCCCCGGCCTGCCCAACGCGGCCCGTGAATCAGAGTGGGTCCGCCGCCTCGACTGGCCGGCGATGAGCAACATCGCCCCCGACGGTCGGGCGGTCAACCTCTTCAGACTGCGCGAAGACTTCGACGCGCCCCCGACCACCCAGGCCAACGGAATCAGCTCCGGGCTCATCCAGCCCCAGGCCAACGCCCAGACCATGGGCACGACACGCCCGCTCACCGGCGACGCGGCCGACACCAACCGCCCGTTCGACTGGTTCACCAACCAGGTCAACACCGCCAGGCGCGTCGACTCGCTCACCCCCGCCTGGGACGATCCGAACTTTCTGCTCTACCAGTACGCCGACGCCAGCGGCGACGGCGTGATCGACTCTCGCTGGACGCACCTTGTCGACGCGACCGATCCGTCCGCCCCTTCCAATCTCATCACCGGCGATCCCTCCTTCCGCTGGTTTGTCGCGGCGAGGATCGTCGATCTTTCCGGACGGGTGAATGTCAACACCGCCGGTGACTTCGTGCTCGCGCCGGAAGTGGGCGGCTCGCTCAACGCCTTTGCGGGCATCACGCCCTCCGATGTCGATCTGCTCCGTCTGCTCCGGATGGAGGACGCGTACGAGGACACACGCCAGCCCGGCAGCGCGCCGGGATCGCAGGGGATCGGATACAGCGGTCTGCCGCAGGGCCAGCAGGGGTTGCCCGGCGACTTCTCGGGCTACATCGAGTCGCCCAGCGCTCCGGGCAACGATGTCCGGGGCCGTGTGGGCACTGCGGCGTACAACCTGCTGATGCTCTCGCGGTTCGTCGGCGACAAGCCTCCTGTGGATGTGATCGGCGAGGGCAACGACCTCAGCGCGTTTTTCTCCAGCCCGTATTTCGCGCCTCTGCTGGAGGACGCACGCGTCAAGGAAGCTTCCGATGTCTGGTTTGTCAGCCCGCAGGGCGCCGAGTGGACGCAGACCCCGCTGGGGCGATTCATGTCGTACGCCGATTACGGCAGGCTCGTCGGATCGGGCCGGATCTCCAGCGGCACTCCGGCGTGGAGCATGCCGGCCCTCTTCGGGATTTCAGATCTTTCGGGCCTGCTGACCTTCGAGGGCCTGAACGACTCCTCGACGCAGACCACGCTCGAGAGTCTGTTCGACGGTCGCTCGCAGACTTCCGATAGCTACGGCCCGCTCCGCTCGATGCGGACGACGCGCCTGGATCGCAGCGGCGAACAGCGTGACGCGCAGCTCCTGTTCGCTTCGAATGTGCGGCGCTGGATCACGACGAT
This sequence comes from Phycisphaerales bacterium, assembly GCA_007694925.1. Taxonomy (GTDB): domain Bacteria; phylum Planctomycetota; class Phycisphaerae; order Phycisphaerales; family UBA1924; genus SLFH01. The sequence goes on from REET01000142.1 coordinate 2,507, forward strand.
GAGCGGGCACCGCCCGCTCCGCTCCACGGTGCTTGAGCTCTCGCAGCCGGGCGAGCCGACGCAGCGGGACCTGGCGCTCCGTCCGGAGCGCGACGCGAAGGTCCGGATGCCTTCGAGCGTCTCGTCGATGAACGCGGCGCGGTCGATGTTCCAGATCTACGCCGACGCGTTGATGCCATACGCCTCTGCGGTCGCCGGATCGTGGAACCCCGGGCCGAGCCAGCAGCACACGCTGCACTACGGCTACCGCGGGCCGGAATTGGCGCTGCGCACCGCGGCGCACATGGCGACAAACCTCTGGAGCGGCGGGACGCTGGGCGGGCCCGCGTTCGTGACGCTGCTCCTGGACGGGACATTCGAGGGCGAGCTCGCCAACGCCATCGGCAACCCGCTGCCCAACCGCCCCTACCCGTGGGCGGCGTGGACCGCCAGCTCCCCCGGGCAGACGCTCAACGCGGTGCTGAACCTCTTCGACGCGGGCGAGGAACGACTCGCGCAGGGCGCAAACCAAGCCATCACGGCCCGCGCGGTGAATGTCTACGGCATCTCGCCGCAGCCGTTCATCACCGAGGTCGCGACTTACTATGTGTACGCCGACGCGACGCGGCCTTGGTCGGAGGACCAGGACTACCTGCGGAGGGAGGACTGGCAAGGGATCGAGCCGCCCCCGCCGCTGGAGCAGTACGAGGTCACGATCGATTCGAACTTGAGGAGCGACAACCCCGACGCGGTGTTCAGCTTCATCGCGATCCAGCTCCACAACCCGTTCGACAGCTCCATCAACATCACGCAGGAGCGGATCACGCCGGGCGGCGCGCCGTATTACTTCGAGATCGCCGGCCGCTTC
>REET01000138.1 GCA_007694925.1 Phycisphaerales bacterium
GTGCGCCCGGTGAGGCGGGCGGGGAGGCCCTGCTCTTGTTGATAGCGGCGGCGGGGGCTCTGCGATCCCGGCGAGCCCGCCGGGGGCTGAGCCAGCGAGCCGACCGGCTCGGGCGCGTTGCGGTAGTACGCCCACAGCCGCTGCAGCCGCGGCAGGGTGACGCGCTCGTGCTCGTCGATGATCGAATCGAGCGTTGCGTCGTCGATGGTGTGGTGCGCTCCGAGCCGGTCGTGCATCGCCAGGCCTCCCCCCGGCCCCGCTTGTGTGGTCCGGGTGATTTGTGGTTCTCAGCGAGCCAACGCGGCCCGCACCCCTCGGCCCGGCGCTCGCCGGTGTGCGCACAGACAGGCAGGTTGCGGCCGGCAAGCCGACAGAAACCCGTGTGCTCATAAGGAGGTGAAAAAAATCTGAGGTTCCTCGGGAGCTCCCCTTCGGGCCCGATCGCCTTGTGCGCACACCGATCGCCGGTATGCTGATCTCCAGCGACCCCAACGAACCCCCGAAACCTTGAACCCCACAGGAGACCGAGCATGAAGCCAAGTATGAAACCCTGCATCGCGATCGCCGCGGCGGCCCTGCTGCTGGCCGGCTGCGGCGTCCGCACGCACACGCTCTCCATCGCATCGCCCGACCGGCCGGACGCCGCCGAAGCCCGGGAGGCGCGAGTCTCATCGCTGGCCTGGATGGCCGGCACCTACCGCGGCACGACGCCCGACACCATCACCCACGAGGAGACCTGGGCCGAGCCGATGGGCGACGCCGTGGTCGGGATGTACCACCGCGTCCGAGGCGGTCGGCTCCTGATGTCCGAGATCCTGACCATCGAGGAACGCGACGGCACGCTCGTGCTCTTCCTCCGCCACTTCTCGCCCGGGCTGACACCTTGGGCGTCCGAAGCGGACGGCGCGATGCGTCGCCCGCTGGAGTTTGCACGCGAAAACCATGTGCGGTTCACCGATCCGGAGTCGAGCTGGCCGCAGACTGTCGAGTACATCCGCGAAGGCGACCGCTTCACCATCGCGCTGGACGGCGAATCGAACGGACGCGAGCGGCGCGTGGAGTTTCCGCTGGAGCGGGTGAGGTAGAGCGGATCGCGGCAGCCGCTTCTGAGCCCCGCAAGGGGCGTTCGGATCGTGGCCACGGGTGAGTCGATCGAGACGCGCACGCGTCGAAGATCGGCGAACCCGTGGAAAATGGCTCATCAGGCCCCGACCTGAAGGGTCGGAGGAAAGGGAGTTCCGCCGCTCCTTCAGAGCGGGGATTTTTGTGGAGCCTTTCCACGAGTTCGGCTCGGCTCCGCCTCGCCTCACTCGTGGCAAGAATCCTGCGATCCTTCGGATCGCGGAGCGGCTCGATCTTGCTGTGTCTGCAACGACGCGACCCGTGTAAGGTCGGGTCCGACTCCCTCGCCTGCTCTACCGCTCGACCTTCTCGCCCGGCAACGCCGGGCGTACCCGACCCTTCGCTGCGCTCAGGGATCGGCGTCATGCCCCCGCGCGATGTTGTGGCCCAAACTTTCGCCTGTTTCGATCGCTCGCCTCTCGACTCTCTCCCCTCGACCCTCTCGCCCGGCTTCGCCGGGCGCACCCTACACCCCCCAATGAAAAACGCCGGCCCGAGGGCCGGCGTCCTTTGTGATTCAAAGTGAACGGTTCCGCTCACACGACCTGCAGCACCTGCATCACGCGGTCGCGGATGTCTTCGGCGGTCAGGCCGCACTGGCGGAGGATCTCGTTGGGCGTGCGGGCGCTCTTGGGGATGCGCTTGACGTGCATCTGCTCGAGCGTGAAGGCGTCGCCGGACTCGACCATGGCGTCGGCGATGGCCGAGCCGATGCCCCCGCCGAAGTTGTCTTCGATGGAGATCACATAGCCGTTGTTGGCGTTGATGATGTCCAGCAGCTTCTCGTTGTCGAAGGGGAGGGAGTAAAGATCGACGAGCGTGGCCGAGACGCCGGCCTCGTCGAGCAGTTCGAGGGCCTTGTTGGCCTCCTGCACCATGTAGCCCGCGGCGCAGAGGACGATGTCGCGCCCTTCCTGGAGCACTTCGAGCCCGCCGAGGTTGAAGACATTGTCGTCGGAGTAGACGAACTCGGTGTCGGAGCGGAGGGTCCGCATGTAGCAGACGCCCTCGTAGTCGGCCATCACCTGCGTGAGCTGGTAGGCCGCGTACGCGTCGGCGGGCTGGAGCACATAGCAGCCCGGGTTGCCCCGGTGGTCGCGCATCGTGGTGAACGAGCGGAACCAGGCGACATCGGGCAGGGACATCTGGCTGGGCCCGTCTGCCGCGAGCGTGATGCCCGAGTGCGAGCCGACGAGCTTGAGGTTCGCGCCGGAGTAGATCGCCATCTCGATCTGGTCATAAGCGCGCGTCAGGAACTTGCTGAACGACGAGCAGAAGGGGATCTTCCCGCCCGCGCTCATCCCCACGGCATGAGAAATCATGTGCTGCTCGGCGATCCGCATCTCGAAGAAGCGGTTCGCGAGCTCGGGGTCCTTGGCGAAGGTCTCGGCGAAGGTCGAGTTCTTCACATCCGCGTCGAGCGCCACGATGCGGTCGTTGGCCCGACCCAGCGCCCGCAGCGCCAGCCCGTAGGCGCGACGCGTCGCAAGGCGACCGGTCGAGAGCAGCGACTCCATGTCCATCTCGCGCATGAGCTCGGCGAGGCTCGGCACCTCGGCGGGCGCGTCGTCCTTTGCGGTCGGCTCCTTGGGCGGCTGGATCATGAACGCGTCGGTCGAGGTCAGCGTGCTGGTCAGCTCGACGCGGCGCTCGTCCAGCTCGGCGATGGCCTTCTTGAGCGCCTCGCCCGTCGGCGGCTTGCCGTGCCAGCCACCGCCCTGCACGCTCGGCGCGCCCCAGCCCTTGACCGTCTTGGCGATCACCGCCATCGGGACGGCGTCGGACTTCTCGCAATTGGCGGCGAACGCGTCGAAGGTGTCGAGGATCTGCTTGGGCTCGTGCCCGTCGATCGTCACAACCTTGAAGCCGCAGGCTTCGAGCTTGGCGGCCAGCTTCTCGGGCGACTGCTGGGGCGAGACACGGTCGGACTGGCCGTACCCGTTGCAGTTGAAGATCGGGAGCACATGGGTGAGGTTGCGGTCGATGATGTAGTCGAGGGCTTCGGAGATCTGGCCCTCGCGCGCCTCGCCGTCACCGATGATGACATACACACGCCGGTCGGAGTCGTCCAGCAGCGCCGCGTCGGCCAGGCCCGTGCCGATGCTCAGCCCCTGGCCGAGCGAACCTGTGGCGGCGTCGAAGAACGGGAAGCCCAGCGCGGGGTTGGGGTGACCGTCCAGCAGCGAGTCGTTGGCGCGCAGCGTCGACAGGTCATCGACCGTCAGCTTCTGCATGTTCTGGGGGTCGGGGCCGATGAGCATCCCGAGCTTGGCCGCCGCGGCGTACACAGCGGGAACGGCGTGCCCCTGGCTGAGCACCAGGCGGTCGCTGGTGGGATAAGCGGGGAAGTCCGGGCTCCAGCGCATCTGGCGGAACATGAGCACCGTGACGATGTGCCCGATGCTCATCGCCGTGGTCGGGTGGCCCGACCCCGCCGCGGCGCACATTTCCAGGGAGAGACGGTCGAGTTCGATGGCCTGAGCGTGCACGGCGGCGTCGAAAGACATCCACGCCTTCCTTTCTTTTGTGCCGGAGGATCGGCCCCTGGCGCGCACACGCCTCGGCGATCCCGACCTTCCGGGAGCATTTCCGATAACCCACGAGCCAACGGACCGCGACCCTGCGGCCCGACGCTCGGGAATGGAGTATCGCCGGCTCGCCACCCCCAGACAACCGCGCCGGGGCCTCTGCTTGCGATTGGAACGGAATTTGCTGGTAAAATACCCCCCTCGCTCGCCCGCCCCCCGGCCGACGCCGCCTCGCGTCGCGCTGTCGTCTGGCGACACATGCACGCGACACCCACTCCCGCTGGGGTAGACTTGCCCCGCGGCACACGAGTCGTGGGGTCGGATGCCCACCCGTGCGTCCGCCGGTCAACTTCCGTCCATACGCCAGGGGAACCCCCCATGAAGGTCATCTGCGACCGCGCCGCCCTCCTTGAGGGCATCAACATCGAGTCGGGTGTCGTCGCCAGCCGCACGCCCAGGCCGCAGCTCACCTGCATCAAGCTCATCGCCGAGAAGACAGGCGACACCGGGCGCCTGACGCTCGCGGCGACGGACGCGGAGATGTCCCTCCGCCTGATCTCCGAGCGCGTCGATGTGCAGGAGCCGGGCGAGGCGCTCCTCCCGGCGACGACCATCCGCCAGATCGTCTCCGCCGAGGACGCCGAGGCCAACCTCTCCTTCGAGTCCGAGGGCGACGCGTGCACCATCCGCGGGGCCGACGCCTACTTCAAGGTGCTCGGCTACGACCCCAAGGACTTCCCGGCCGTCCCCGAGTTCGCCGAGGCCGCCAAGAACGCCAAGGCCGTTTTCAGCCACCCCGCCTCGTCGTTCCGGCGACTGATCACCAAGACGCTCTTCGCGACGGCGCGCGAGAACAGCCGCTACGCGATCAACGGCGTCCTGCTCAAGCGTGACGGCAAGCGTCTGGAGTTCGTCTCGACCGACGGCCGACGCCTCGCCGTCGCCCGGGCCAACCTCGGCCCCGACGAGAAGGACGGCGGCGCCGTGACCTGCATCATCCCCAGCAAGGCGCTGAGCACCCTGCTCAAGCTCGCCGACGACCCAGACGAGACGATCCGCATCGCGATCACCGACAACCAGATCTACTTCGCGATCGGCGCCGAGAGCAACGACGACCCCGGACGCGCCTGCCTGGCGAGCAACCTCGTCGAGGGCAGCTTCCCCCCCTACGAGGACGTGATCCCCCGCGACCAGGACATCATCGTGCGCTTCGACCGCGATGTGATGCTCTCGGCCGTCCGCAGGGCCGCCCTGCTGACCAACGAGGAGTCCCGCGGCGTCGAGATGAGCTTCAACGCCGCCGACAAGACCCTCGAACTCTCGTCGGCCGCCCCGGAACTGGGCGAGTCGAAGATCACCGTCGATCTGCTCGAATACAAGGGCGACGACATCTCGCTGGGGTTCAACCCCGCGTTTGTCAGCGACGCGCTGAAGGTCATCGAAGAGCCCGAAGTCATCATCGAGCTGAGCACGCCCAAGAAGCCGGGCGTGATCAAGGCCGGCAGCGACTTCGTCTATGTCGTGATGCCCGTGAACATCCAGTAGGCGGGGCGGCACCCCACGTTCGTGCCACCGACCTCCCACGGCGGTCGGTGCGTTCGGCCAAAAGTGTCAACCATGTCCCCGAACCGAACAGCTCGGCGAGGTCGGTGCTTCAGACTCGCACCATCGCGGCGATCACGCTACGTCACCGACCTCTGGAAGAGGTCGGTGGCACGGGGTTGCCTCAATCCGCGAGTTGCGACACTCCTGTGAACCACCGGCGGGCGAGCCGCCAGCGCCACAGATCGAATAGGGCCGATTCAGGCCGCGGGCCCGATCGGGTGCGAAGGCGCCGTCTTCGCGGCGTCCTTGCGGGCCTGGCGTTCCATGCGGATCGAGAGAAAAGTTGATCCGGGCAGCACGAGCATGATCGTCGGCAGCAGCATGCCCAGCGTGGGCAGGGACTCGATGCGACCGGGCGTGACGAGGCAGTACACCAGCGTCAGCGAGGCGACGACAGAGAGCACACCCGCGGCGAGCAACGCCGCGCGGCGCGTCAACACAAACCACCCATCCATGGGCATCCTCCAGCGGTTCCCCTGAAGGCCGGCGGAAGTAGGCGTCCGGCCCGAACAAGCCCGCGCCGAGCGCGATCTCGGCGAGCGGGGCGTCAGTGTAGCGAACCGACAGGCCATGACCAGCCGGCCAACGGGTTATCCACAGCGGGCCCGAAGGGCGACGGGACAAATCGAATCTCACCATCGGTTTGTGGATGGCGCGCCGGGGCGATATCGTCCCCGCCTGCCGTGACCCCTCCAAGAGCCCACACCCGACGGAACCGTGCCGCCGCCCGAGCGGCGTGGTTGCCCGTTGCGCTCGCGCTCCTGGCCGGCACGCCCGCCTCGCTGGGCCAGGCCGTCGGCGAGGAGGGCATCGTCCCCGAGGGCGAGCTCTCCATCTATGAGAACCGGCCCGTGCGCCGGCTGGAGATCCTCGTCGAGCGCCAGCTCAACGGCGAGACCGTCACCGAGACCCTCGAAGGGCCGACACGGCGCCTGGCGGAGAACCAGATCCGCGTGCTCGCCGGGGCGCCCTTCATCGCCTCGACCGTCTCCTCGGACCTGACGAGGCTCAACCGCCTCGGACGCTTCGCACGCGTCGACGGGGGGGTGCGCCTGAACACCGACGGCACGGTCGATGTCGTCTACACCGTTGTCGAGCAACCGGTGATCCGCGATGTCCAGATCCGGGGCAACACGCGCGTGCGATCGCGCGACCTCGCGCCCGCCGCGGCGCTGCTGGACGGCACGCCGATCGACCGCTTCCAGCTCGACCGGGCCGCCCGCGAGATGGAGGACATCTACCGCGAGAAGGGGTACGGGCGGGCGGTGATCCGCTGGGACTACGAGGTCGACGCCGACGGGAGAGCGGTGGTGCTCTACACCGTCACCGAGGGCGAGCGCATCCGCGTGACGCAGGTCCGCTTCCAGGGCAACACGGTCTTCAGCGACCGCGAGCTGCGTTCGGCGATCCGAACGCGCGAGTCGGCGCTCCTGCGCCGGACACCCCTCGACGACGACGCGCTGGAGCAGGACATCATCGCGATCCGCCGGTACTACGAGGACCGGGGCTACCTCGACACCGAGGTCGACCGCGCCCCCCCGCGCCTGAGCCCCGACGGGCGCGAGGCGATCGTGACCTTCATCATCCGCGAGGGGCAGCTCAGCTCCCTCCGGCGCGTGCAGGCGATCTACCCCGATCAGATCGTCGGCACCTTCCAGACCCGCGCCGACGCGGTCTCGGCCGCCGGCCCGGGCGAGGAGGTCTTCTGGACGCCAGGGGGCGACTACGCCGTCTACCGGGCAGAGCCCTACAGCTCGGCGCAGATCGCCGGGCTGATGGAGCTCAAGCCCGGGGATGTCTACAGCCGCGACAAGATCAACGCGTCGATCCGGAAGATCGAGGCGGCGTTCGGCTCGCTCGGGTTCGTCGATGTCCGCGAGGGGGGGCCGAGGTTCCGCAAGATCGAGATCAGAGACCCCGAGGACCCCACACGCATCGACCTGCTCCTGGAGTTCTACCCCGGCAGGCCCATGCGGACCGGCGAGGTCGTCATCTCGGGCAACACCGTCACCCGCCACGAAGTGATCCGGCGCAGGATCGACCTCCGCCCAGACCGCCCGCTCGACCAGACCAAGGTCACCAGCTCGACCAACGCGCTGTTGCGGTCGGGCCTGTTCGCCGACGGGCGCCAGATGGGCGGGCGGCCCACCGACGCGCCGCGCATCACCATCCAGCCCGAGGACCCACTCGAGCCCGGTTACCGCGACATCCTCGTCCAGGTCGTCGAGACCAACACCGGCTCGATCAACATCGGCGGCTTCATCAGCTCCGACTCCGGCCTCACCGGCACCATCAGCCTCGTCCAGCGAAACTTCGACATCACAGACCCGCCGGACTCCGTCGGCGACCTGCTCTCGGGCAGGTCCTTCCGCGGCGGCGGCCAAACCCTCAACCTGATCGCCAGCCCGGGCACCGAGATCCAGACCTACCGCATCTCGCTCTCCGAGCCTTCGCTCTTCGACTCAGACTACTCCGGCAGCGTCGGCTTCCAGCTCCGCGACCGCTTCTTCCGCGAGTACGACGAGCGTCGAATGAGCGTCAACCTCCGCGTCGGACGCCGCTTCGGCACCCTCTGGACCGGCTCTGCCGACCTCCGCCTTGAAGACATCGACATCAGCGATGTCCGCGCCAGCTCCCCCACCGACATCTTCGATGTCGAGGGCAAGAGCCAGCTCACCGGCCTCTCCGTCGGCCTGACCCGCAACACCATCGACAACCCCTTCGACCCCGGGCGGGGCACCCGCCTGGCCTTCGCGGCAGAGCAGGTCGGCCTCCTCGGGGGCGATTACGACTTCACCAAGCTCCGCGCCGAGCACAACCTCTACCTGACCCTCGACGAGGACTTCATGGGCAACAAGACCACCCTCCGCTTCCAGACCGAGGCCGCCTACATCCCCCAGGGCCAGAGCGACGCCCCGGTCTTCGAGCGTCTCTATCGCGGCGGCCGGTCGTTCAGGGGCTTCAACTTCAGGGCCGTCGCCCCCAGGGGCGTCCGCGCCGACACCGGCGAGCAGAGCCGCGACACCGTCGGCGGCTCCTGGGAATTCTTCTTCGGCACCCAGCTCAAGCAGCCCATCTACGACGACATCCTCTCGATGGTCTTCTTCGTTGACACGGGGACCGTGCAGGAATCGTTCGGGTTCGACGAGTACCGGGTCACCGCGGGAACGGGCCTCCGCCTGAAGACCCCCCTCTCGCCCGCCCCGATCGCGTTCGATTTCGGGTTCCCTCTCGTCAGCCAGGGCGACCGCGAGCGGGTCTTCACCTTCACGATCGACCTGCCCTTCTGACGGCCCGGGCCCCACGCCGCTCGCCTGTCGCATGGACACGCGCGGGGCGGAAGGAGCGCAGTTTCAGACGGCCCGCCGTCGCGGCGGTATCATCCTCTCCAACAGACGGAGGTTTGCATGAAACCCGGACCCGCCGGTTTCAGGGGTATTCTCGTCGCGGGCGCGCTCGGCGCCCTGATCGCCTCCGGCTTTGCGTTCAAGGCCGGGGCGAACAACGCGCAGATGCGCGCAGCCCCGACCTCGGTCGCCATCGTCGACCTCGTGAGGCTGTTCCAGAATCTCGACGAGATGCGCGAGCGCAACGAGGAAGTCGGCCGGGAGGCGCAGCGCCTCCGCGAAGACCTGCAGAACCGCCAGCGCCAGATCCAGAGCCGAATGGAAGACCTCGAATCCATGAACCTCAGCGGACCCGAACGCGACGACCGCATTCTGGATCTCCGGATGCGTGAAGGCGAGCTCGGCGCCCGCGAGCAGGGCTACACCGCCCTCATCGAACGCCAGGAGATGCGGATCATCCTCGACATGTACCCCAAGATCGGCGCGGCGATCCGCGAGATCTCCGGAGAGCGGGGGTACGACCTCGTCCTGCTCGACGACCGCTCCCGCCAGGTGCCCCGCATCGATCGCGGCGCCCAGGCCATCAGCGACGCGCTGCTCAAGGACAAAAGAATCCTGTACGCCAACGACGCGATCGACATCACCGAGGCGGTCGCCACTCGCATGAACAACAACCACGCGGCGGGGCGCTGATCTTGACCGGACGGACCCAACAAGCAGCAGAAGCGCCGGCGATCGGCCGCTTCTCGGCCACCACAGGCGCGCTGGCGGCGATGCTCGGCGCGAAGCTCGACGGGCCATCGGACATCGAGCTCACGGGCTTTGCGACGCTCGACGCCGCCGGGCCGGGCCAGCTCTCGTTCATCCGTTCTGAGCGGTACGCCAAGGCGTGGGGCCAGTCCGACGCCTCGGCGGCGCTGGTGAGCACGGGTATCGAGGTGCCCGACCACGACGCCACATCCAGGGCCCTGCTCGTCGTCGACGACGCCGATCTGGCGATGATCCGCCTGCTCGAGGCCGCCGCCCCCGGCGAGCCACCCGTCGAGCCGGGCGTGCACCCCACCGCTTCGGTCGACCCCTCAGCCCGCGTCTCGGGCGGCGCCTCGATCGGCCCGGGCTGCATCGTCGAGGCCGGGGCGGTCGTCAGCGAAGGCGTGGTGCTCGTCGCCAATGTCTACATCGGGCGCGGCTCCTCCATCGGCGCCGGCACACGCGTGATGCCCGGCGTCTATATCGGCGCCGCCTGCCGCATCGGCAAGCGGTGCCTCCTGCACGCCAATTGCACCATCGGCGCCGACGGCTTCGGCTTCCGCCCCTCGGCCGACGGACGCGGGCTCGTCAAGGTCCCCCACCTGGCGGGCGTGACGATCGAGGACGAGGTCGAGGTCGGCGCCAACTCGTGCATCGACCGCGGCAAGCTCGACGACACCTTCATCGGCGCCGGCACCAAGATCGACAACCTCGTCCAGATCGGGCACAACGCCAAGATCGGACGATGCTGCATCATCTGCGGGCAGGTCGGCATCGCAGGCTCGGTCACGCTGGGCGACGGTGTTGTGCTCGCGGCGAGGGCCGCGGCGGTCGACAATGTGACCATCGGCGCGGGGGCCACGCTGGCGGGCTCCTCGGGCACGATGAAGGACATCCCCCCCGGCGAGACCTGGGCGGGCCTGCCCGCCGGCCCGGCCCGACAGATGACCGAGAACTACGCAGCCCTCCGCAACCTCGCCGAGTTCATGCGCGAGTTCCGCAAGCTCCGCAAGGACCTGAAAGCCGCAAAGGGCCCCGCCGGGAACGGCGAGTGACCCAGCGCCCGCCCAGCGTCCGACGCCGCACACTCTCGGGCCCCGCCGACCTCTCCGGCGTGACGCTCTTCTCCGGCGTGAAGTCCTCTTGCACCGTCCTTCCCCGCCACGAGACGGCGCCCGGCCTGTTCGTCAGGCTCGGCGAGTCTGTCTTCCCCGCGACGATCGCCTGCCTGAGCGACGCGCCGATCCACCCCGCCTTCGCCTCGATCCCCCCCCGCTGCACCGCCCTCGCCTCGGGCGAAGACGCAGACGCGATCGTCTGGACCGTCGAGCATGTGCTCAGCGCACTGGCGGGCTTGGGCGTCACCGACGCCATCGTCGAGATCAACGGGCCAGAGCCCCCGATCTTCGACGGCTCGGCCGGCCCCATCGTCGACGCCCTGACCGCCGCAGGCCTGCTCGATCTGCAAAGCACCGTCGAGCCCCTGACGGTCCGTGAGCCGGTGACGGTCGAGGACGGTCGGGGCGGACGCATCACCGCCGAGCCGAGGCCTATCGACCAGTCCGGGTGCCTGTACCGCTACGAGCTCGATTACGGGCCAGGGGCGCCCATCCAGCCGCAGCGAGCCGATTGGGACTCGGGCAGCCCCGACGCACACGCCCGCTACGCCGAGGAGGTCGCCCCCGCGCGGACCTTCTCGCTGGAGGCCGAGGCGAAGCAGATGGCCGCGGCCGGGCTCTTCAAACACCTCAGCCCCAAAGAAATGCTCGTGATCGGCGAGGGCGGCCCAGTCGACAACACCCTCCGCTTCGAGAACGAGCCCGCCCGCCACAAGCTGCTGGACCTGATCGGCGACCTCGCGCTGGTCGGGCGTCCGATCCACGGGGTGGTGACCGCGACGAAGGCCGGGCACGCGCTGAATCATTCGATGGCCCGCGCGCTGCTCGGCGCCGCCGCCGAGACCTGACCCCCCACAGCACCCCGCCCCCCTGAACAAGGACATGCGAGCGCGGCCCTTCCCCGTGTCGAGCGGACCCGGCCAGCGGCCGATCTATATTTCTCCGATGCCACGCAGCACCTCCGACAACGACGCCCATCGCGCCCACTCTGAGCCAGAGTTCGCGATCCGTATGCGGGGGATCGTCAAGCGCTTCGGCAGCCAGACGGTGCTCGACGGGATCAACCTCGACATCCGCACCGGCGAGACGATGGTCATCATGGGCGGCTCGGGCTCGGGCAAGAGCACGATGCTCCGCCTGATGATCGGCTCGCTGACGCCCGAGGAAGGGGCGATCGAACTCCTCGGCCGCGACATCTGCTCGCTCAACGAGAAGCGGATGAACGAGGTCCGCAAGCGCTTCGGCATCCTCTTCCAGTCCGGCGCACTCTTCAACTCGATGACCATCGCCGAGAATGTCGCGCTGCCGATCATCGAGCACACCGACCTCGACCAGGACATCATCGACATCCAGGTGAAGATCAAGCTCGAGCTCGTCGGTCTGCTCCACGCCGCCGACAAGTACCCCGCCGAGATCTCCGGGGGCATGAAGAAGCGCGCGGGCCTCGCCCGCGCCCTGGCGCTGGACCCGCAGATCCTCTTCTACGACGAGCCCTCGGCCGGCCTGGACCCGGTGACCAGCTCGCAGATCGACCAGCTGATCATCAGCCTGAGCCGCAAGCTCGGCGTCACCAGCGTCGTCGTCACCCACGAGATGGACTCGGCGTTCACGATCGCCGACCGGATAGCGATGCTCGACCGCGGGCGGATGCTCCGCGTCGAATCGCTGGAGTGGTACCGCGAGCTCCGCGACTGCCCGCCCGAGCGGGCCGCGTCGCGCCCCGAGGCCGAACGCCTGATCCGTCAGTTTCTCAGGGGAGAGGCCGAAGGGCCCCTCACCGAACGCCAGGAGACCCGCGCCTACGAAGAAGCCCTCTTCGGCGTGGCCACCACAGTCACACAGACCCCGAGCCTGCAGCCGACGCGCTCCTAGCGTCCGACGGGAGAAGACGCCTTGAGCAGAGGCAAGAAAGCCAACAACGTCATGGCCGGGCTCTTCCTGCTCGGCTCGCTCGTGGCGGCGGTGGTCGTCAGCGCGATCATCAGCGGCATCGACTTCGAGAGCAGAAGCGACTACACCGTCCGCTTCAGCCTCGCCGACGGCGCCGCGGGCCTGCGCCCGGGCTCGCCCGTCACCCTGGGCGGGCAGCGGATCGGCAGCGTGACCTCCGTCGATTTCTACAGGGAGCCGACCTCCAGAAGGCCGGGCGCCGTCGAGGTGGGCGTCCGCATCCTCGCCGACATCCCCCTCTTCGACGACGCGCTGGTGGTGATGGAGCGCCCGCTCTTCGGCGCCAACAGCGTCGTCGACTTCGTCTCCGCCGGGGGAGGACCCGGCTCGGCCCGCCTCGACGAGGGCGGCGTCATCCGAGGCACGCTCGCGCCGCCCCCATTCCTCGCCCAGGCCGGCTTCGGACCCGAGCAGCGCAACGCCCTGCGCGACATCCTCGACGGCATCACCGAAACGGTCCAGCGCACCAACGACCTGCTCGACCGTGTCGCCCCCGAGGTCGACCCGGCCGTCGCAGAGGTCCGCGAAACGATCACCGCCGCGCGAGACACCGCCACCGCCCTGCGCGACCGCATGGAACGCTGGGGCGGGACGACCGAGCGTGTGCTCGGGCGCGTCGAAGAAACCTCCGACCGCCTTCCCGGTCTGGTCGATCGCACCGACGACCTGATCGACACCGCCAAGCTCGCCGTCGACGAGAGCCGCGAGACAATCGAGCGTGTCCGCGACACCGTCGACACGAACCGCCCGCGCGTCGACCGGATCTTCGAGCACGCCGAATCGATCGTGCGCGGGGTCGACGAGGAGGGCGTGCCCGCATTCCTCGCCCTGGTCGAGAAGGGCAGCGAAGAGCTCGGACGCGCCGGCGACGCCATCGCGCGTGTCGACGGCGCCCTCGCAGAAGAACTCCCCGGCCTCCGTCGCGCCATGGCCAACGCGCGCCTCGCGAGCGAGCAGCTCCGCCTGACGACCGTCGAGGTCCGCGCCCAGCCCTGGCGTCTGCTCATCCGCCCGACCACCAAGGAACTCGAACGCCAGTTGATGTACGACTCGGCCCGCTCGTACGCGTCTGCCGTCAGCGACCTTCGCGCCGCCTCAGAGTCGCTCGAAGCGGCGCTCGCCGCCGGCGCAGGCAGCGACGCCGAACGCATGCGCCACCTCAGCGAACGCCTCGAATCCGCCTTCGAGGCATACGAAAACGCCGAGCGCGACCTGCTCGACCAGTTCGTCAGGGGCCGCTGACCGCGCACCCGGACCTTCAGTGGGTGACGGCCTCGACGGCGTCGGTCTGCGGCCATTCGATCCCGCCGTTGTCGATCAGCCCGTCGATCCTGTCGCGGAGCTGGGCGGCAAAGCCGGGGTCGCCGGGCTTGCGCCGGTTGGTGATGACGACGAAGTTGATCCCGTCGCCCCGCTGGCGGGCGTTGGCGAAGGTGCCCGGGAGGGCGCCGCCGTGGTTCCACTTCCAGTTGCCTCGCCCGTTGGGATCGCGCTTCGCGCCGATGTTCGGCCCGTTGACCCAGCGGTGTTCGAGCAGGGCGAGGAGCGTCGCGGTCGTCGAGATGTGGGCGCCCTGGCCCTTGCGGGCTTCCTGGTGCCAGCCGCCGTAGGCATAGACGATCTCCTCGCCGTTGGGATCAAAGACACTCTTGCCTGTGCGTCCGCAGTGGTAGAAGGGCTCGCGGGGATCGGCCAGCTCGCGCTTGGTGCGTCCGGTGGCGTGGTCGGTCTGCGGCACACCGATCGGGGCGAGCACCCGCTCGTGGATCACATCCATCAGGTCCCGCCCGGTCAGGTGCTCGACGATCAGCCCGAGCGTCAGGCAGCCGACATTGGAGTACTGGCGATCCGAGCCCGGGTCGAACTGGAGCGGCTGGCCGAGGATCCAGCGGAGCGTGCGCTCGCGACCGGGAGGGCTGGCGACGCCGAACGCCTCGGCGATGTCGATCTCCCGGTAGGTCACATCGCCGACCTTCGAGCGGTCCCACCCGCCCTGATGGTGGAAGAGCTGTTCGATCGTGATGTCCTTGATGCGCTCGTCGCCCAGCTCGGGGAAGGGCTCGATCGGCAGCACGCCCCCGCCCGGCTGGCCGACATCGAACGCCTTGTCGTCCAGTGAGAGCAGGCCGTCGTCGATCAGCTCGCGGACCGCGGCGATGGTGATGTGCTTGGAGACGCTGGCGATGCGGAGCATCGCGTCGTGGGGCATGGGCTCGGTCATGGCCTCGTCGCGCCAGCCGTAGCCGCGCTGGGCGAGCACACGCCCGTCCTTCATCAGCCCGAAGACGAGGCCGGGGATCTCGTGCTCTTGCATGTAGGCGACGATCATCTCGTCGAAAGCTCGGAGCGAGGGGTCGGTGTACCCGCTGACGGGGATCTGGCGCGCCTCGGGGGCGATCGCGAGCGTGCCGGCCGCCTCTGCTTGGGCGACGCCGGTGAAAACCCCGGCGATCGAGAGGACGAGACTGGCAACAAATCCGCGCCTGGCGGACCTCAATCGACTGAAAGACATGGGCGTCGCTCCGCTGGTCGAACCGTCACCCTCGACCCGGACGGGAAGGCCAGCATACCGGACTCGGCGGTGTGCGTACACCCCACACGAGGGTGGCGCACCCCGAGACCGGCCGTTCGGCGCGGGGGCGATCGGGCGTGTAGGATCCCCTGATTGGGGCAGACTATGGCGCAGATCTCTCATCCAATCCCGAAACCTCCGCTCCCGATGGTGCGTCACGCCGACACGCCGTTGTGCCAGAGCAACACCGGCGCGGTCCGGCCCGGCCCCGACGCCCGTTCCGGGCGTTGGCAGGGGGATTGCACCCCTGTAACGGGCATGGCCCGCAGCGTGAGAGAGAGAACCGTTCGACGCGTGGCCGGCGCGGGCATGCTCGCGCTGGCCACGATCGTCGGCGGCGGGTGCGCCGCGCCCGGCGAGCGGGCCGAGCTCTCAGAGCCCGTGCCTGTGATCCTCGCGCAGGGATCGAGCTGGGAACTGGTGCTGCCCGGCGCGGGCGCCCAGCCCGGGCTTGAGCAGGTCCGCAACGCGCAGGCGCTGGGGTACGGGAGGCCGGCCTCGCCCGCCTCGGTCACGACCGACCCGGCCCCGCGCATCGAGGACCGCCGGTACCTGACTTTGCCGCGACAGCCCGATCGGGTGCTGCTGTTCCCGCCCGAGAGCCGCGG
The DNA here is from genome assembly GCA_007694925.1 of Phycisphaerales bacterium. Classification (GTDB taxonomy): domain Bacteria; phylum Planctomycetota; class Phycisphaerae; order Phycisphaerales; family UBA1924; genus SLFH01. The sequence continues at coordinate 15,601 of REET01000138.1, forward strand.
CCGGCGCTGATCGCCCCGCCATCCAAAACCGCAGAAGGCCCGGGCCGATCCTTGGCCCGGGCCTTCCTTGTTCGCCGGGGGTTGTTTCCGGCGGGTGGGGGCGTGACGCGGCAGATCAATCGAACAGCGCCGCGGTCGCGGGGAGGTTGACGCTCCGGAGGTTCAGGCTCGTCTCGATGCGGAAGTTGGCCTGGGTGGTGTGGCGTTCGGCGAAGAAGAACTTCAGGTCGTACTTCTGGCCGTCTTCGAGCCATTCGAGTCGGTCGAGGTCGATGGTCTGCGCGATGGCGGAGTGGACGCCGCCGATATCGATCACGCACTTGCCGTCGATGAAGACCCAGACATCGTCGTCGCCGATGAAGGTGAAGATCTGGCCCGCGCCCTCCCTGTAGATGAACTCGGTCTCGAGCTCGAAGGTGAAGTGGTAGTTCTTGCCGGTGCTCCCGTAGTTGCCGAAGAGCTCGCCGTTGATCGGGAAGAACCCGCCGAGCTCCTTGTACTTCGAATCCGTCTTGTCGTCGAAGACATAGACATTCGACCCGGCCTGACGCCGGAGTGTGATCGAGAGCGGGCGGCTGACATTCACGCCGGGCACATCGCGGAACCACTGGGCGAAGTTCGCCGGGGTGGTCAGGGCGCCGCCGGTGGAATCGGCGATCGAGCCCGAGCTGTCGCCCTGGCGCTGGGCGATGTGGTCGCGGGGCGGGGAGATCGGGTTGCCGTTGGCGTCGGTCCAGTTGCTGAAGAGCTTGTAGCCGGTGCTGTTGAAGGCCGGCTTGCCCTCTTCGTCGAGCTCGTCGGCGACCATGTAGACATAGTGGCCGAAGCCCCCGTCGGGCCGACGCTGGAAGTCCGGGTGCCCGCCCTCGTCTTGGGCCTTGAAGTCTCTGACGACCCCTGTAAGTACGAGGGTCTCCGGGAGGCCTGCGTGCTGATCCGCGGTCGCGAGGGCCGCCGGCGCCGGAAGTCCGGCCGCCAGAGCCGTCGCGACGAGCAGAAGTCGCTTCCTGTTGCTCGTCACGTTCATGAGTCGCTCCTTCCGGCCGCCTCGCTCCGTCCGACCGCACCAAACGGCCGGCCGTCAGGCCGCCAACTCGCTGCTTCAACTTGCGAAATACATCGGTCCGAGCCCAGCCCTGTTGAGGGGATGGGATAGAGAACGCTGCTCGACACGGCCGGTTGTGGGGGTTCGGTCGATCGCGACGCCGCCGAGCCACGCCCCGTGCACCGGGCCGGTGGTCCGAGTAGGCTTGTGCACGACGGCGATGGAACGCCGGCAAGACACCCCCATCCTGAAGCGCGAGGGATCGCATGGACACCTTTGTCATCGACGGAGGCCGTCGCCTCGA
>REET01000224.1 GCA_007694925.1 Phycisphaerales bacterium
ATTCTTCCGGCTCTCAATCAAGCATCTACAAAGACACTGGCGGACAAGCCGCCAGTGCCACAGGTCCAAGACAGGCTGGCCGCGTCTCGCTTGTGCCACGAACCGTGAGAGATCGGCTTTACCGCCCCGCTTCATCCCGCAGACGCATCAGCATCGACCTGGCGCCCTCGTCACCGGCCTGCACGGCTCTGGTCGCGTAGAAGATCGCGTTGTCGAGATCGCCCGCACGCTCGAAGAGTTCGGCGGTCTCGATCGCCAGGCCCGCGTTGTCGGGTTGCTCGTCGGAGGCGTCTGAATAGAGCCAGGCGGCGTCTTCGTGGCGACCGAGCCTGCCGTAGGCGGCCTTGACGATCCGCAGCACATCGGGGCGGCGGAGGTCGGGGCCCGAGAGCCCTGAGAGCAGTTCGATGGAGCGCTCCGGGTCGCGCATCAGCAGGGCGTCGGCCTCGATCACGCGCCAGTTCGCTTCGGCGGGTTCGAGCTCGCGGGCTCTGGCGATGTACTGGATGGCGGCGGTCCGCTCGCCCTTGCGGCGGGAGATCTCCGCGAGCATCCCCCACGCCTTGGCGAGCTCGGGGTCGAGGCTGCGGGCGATGGTGAGCGTCGCGACCGCCTCGCTGTTTCGCCCGAGGTTCATCTGCACCGCCCCGAGGTTCAGGGCGTACTCGGCGTTGTCGGGGTCGAGCTTCAGGGCCCGCTCGAAGTGCTCTGCGGCACGCTCCATGTGCCCGCCCGACGACGAGACCATGCCCGCGAGGTACTCGATCTCCGCGCCGCCGTGCCCCCGCTCGATGAGCGTCATGTACTGGGCGTGGGCGCCGTCGTAGTCGCGGACGGCCTGCAGCGCCTCGGCGTAGTGCAGACGGATGTCCGGGTCGTCGGGGTACTGGCGTGAGGCGGAGGCGAGGACGAGCCGCGCCCGCTCGTAGTCCTGCTCGGCGATGAGAGCCTGGAGCGTGTTGGCCAGGGCCTCAACGGTCTCGCGCGGGGCTTCACCGATGCGGGGGGTGACCGCCTCGGCCGCCGGGCTCTCGGCGTTGGCGTTGGAGGGCGATCGCCCCGAGACCAGGACGATCGCGAGGGCGACGCCGACGAGGGCGGTTGCGAGGATCCCGGCGGCGACGAGGCCGCCGGTACTGCGGCTTGGTTGGTCTGTGCTCATTACGGCAACGATATCGGCCCGACTACCATGCCGGTTCCGCGGGATCGGCCGATTACCCCCCGATTGCCGCGGCGGGCCGGCGGATCGGCCCGAGACCGAACGCATGACAAACGGAGCGTTGCGCATGACAGGCCCGGGGGAGATGCCGAAGACCTATTCGCCCGAGGCGCACGAGGGGTCGATCCGGGAGCGGTGGGAAGCCTCCGGCGCGTTCCACGCCGACCCTGCGCGCGTGCTGCGCGGGGAGAAGCCGCCCTACGCGATCCTGATCCCCCCGCCCAATGTCACCGCGGCCCTGCACCTCGGGCACGCGCTGAACAACACGCTGCAGGACATCCTCGCGCGAGCCCACAGAATGAAGGGGTTCGAGACGCTCTGGATGCCGGGCACCGACCACGCGGGCATCGCGACCCAGACCGTCGTCGACAAGCGGCTCCAGACCGATCGCAAGCCGGCGCTCAAGGAACACAAGGAGATGGAGGCCCGGGGCGAGCCGGGGCGCGAACGCTTCATCGGGCTCGTGCAGGCGTGGAAGGACCAGTACGAGGCGCGAATCACCGACCAGCTCAAGAAGATGGGCTGCTCGTGCGACTGGGACCGCCAGCGCTTCACGATGGACGAGACCTGCGCCCGTGCCGTGCGCGAGGCCTTTTTCCGGCTGTTCAAGGACGGGCTGATCTACCGCGGCAAGCGCCTGGTCAACTGGGACCCGGTCAGCCAGACCGCCCTCGCCGACGACGAGGTCGAGATGAAGGAGGTCGACGGCGCGTTCTACTACCTGCGCTACCCGCTCTTCCGCGTCGACGCCTCCAAGGCCGACGGGCTCGCGCCGAACGCCTGCGCCTCGATGCGCAACCTGCCCGACGATTCGTACCAGCCCGTCACCTGGTCCGAGCTCGCGGCCCGGGGCTACCCCGGCGCCGACGAACGGCCCGACGATGAGCCGGCGTGGATCACCGTCGCGACGACCCGCCCCGAGACCTACCTCGGCGACACGGGCGTGGCGATCCACCCCAGAGACCCCAGGGCCAAGGCGCTCGACGGGCTGAGGGCGGAGCTGCCGTTGGTCGGGCGGCTGGCGCCGATCGTCCGCGACGACTATGTGGTGCTGCCCGCGGACCTGGCCGAACTGGCGGGCGTCGAGATCGACCCCGCCTCAGAAGCCAAATCGAAGATGGCGACGGGCTTCCTGAAAGTCACGCCGGCGCACGACCCCAACGACTGGGCGATCGGCGAACGCCACAAGCTGGAGGTCATCAATGTCCTCGCCCCCGACGCGTCGGTGAGCGACCGGCACGGCTGGGACCGAGAATCCCGCGGCGAAGGGGGCGAGGTCTTCCTCGAACTCTCGCGCGACGAGGCCCGCAAGAAGGTCGTCGACGAGTTCAAGGCGAGGACGATCGGCAACGAGCCGCTGCTGGAAAGGGTGACCCCCAACAAGCACAGCGTGGGGCACAGCTACCGCAGCCACGCGCCGATCGAGCCTTATCTGTCGGACCAGTGGTATGTCAAGGTGACCGACGACCGCCTGCGGGGCGAGGCGCAGCGGGCGCTGGCGAGAGAGCAGCGGAGCGATGGCTCGCTGCAGGAGTTTCCGGAGACATATCCCGCAAGCAGTCACAGTGCACATCACTCAGAAGACAGCTCGGGCGACGGCTCGATGCACTTCCACCCGTCCCGCTACGCCAAGACCTACGAGACCTGGCACGACAACCTCCGGGACTGGTGCATCAGCCGCCAGCTCTGGTGGGGGCATCGGATCCCGGTGTGGCATTCAACATTCGGTGACGGCATCCCTGCAGGTCACTCCGAATTCAGCCTGCGCAATGAGTCCACGAGAGCGGTTGGCGAGTCAACTTGCCGGGTTGCGATCAAGGCAGTCTGCCTCGCCTACGAGCTCCCCGAAGACGCCTTTGCACTGAAGTTCGATTACTCCTCTCTTGACCCGGTTGCGTTCCTGTGCCCCCGACCAGGTCTCGCGGAATCTGTGCTCGGAGATCTTCACAAGTGCCCCGCTGAACTCGTCGAATTCTTCTTGGACCCGAATGCAAGTGAAGAAGATATCTCGCTCGCGCTCGATGGCGATGTCCAGTACACCGGCCCGAACGACTCAAGGCTGGTAGAGGCGCATAATGAGGCGAGCCGTAAAGCCACCGATGCATTTGGCAGTCGCAGACGACTAAAAGCCATCAGCAATCTGCTCGCTGTTTTTTCAGAGTTAGAGCAAGACCCCGATGTCCTCGACACATGGTTCAGCTCCGCCCTCTGGCCGCTGTCGACGATGGGCTGGCCGGGCGAGGGCGTGCCCGCGATCGCGCCCGAGGCGATCGATCCGGAGGAACCCGGCGCGATCCGGTCGGTCTGGGTCAAGCGTGTCGGCTCGTTCCGCAGCTTCATCGGCGAAGAGAACACCCGCAGCGGCGAGCTGATCCAACGCCTGCTCAACTTCCGCGACATCGACCCGGCGCGAGCCCTGAAGTACCAGCTCTTCGACGCCTCGGACCTGTCGACGCCGCTGAGCGATACAACCGCGATCGCCGAGGCGGAAGAACTCGTCTGTGCCGTGGGTGTCCGCAGGACAGGCGAGTTCCGCACGCAGAACTTCGGCGTCATGGACATCGAACACTGGCTCGGCGAGCACGGGTTCAGCCGCGTCACTGGCGCGCCCGAGCCCGGCCTGCTCGACGCGTTCAACCCGACCAGCGTGCTCTGCACTGCACGCGAGATCATCACCCTCTGGGTCTCGCGGATGGTGATGTTCAACCGCTATTTCCTCGCCGAGGGCGAGAGCTCCGGACCGATCCCCTTCCGCGATGTCTTCATCCACGCGATGATCCAGGACGGCGAAGGACGCAAAATGTCCAAGAGCCTCGGCAACGGGGTCGACCCGCTGGACATCATCCACTCCCACGGCGCCGACGCCATGCGCTTCACGCTCTGCCAGATGACCACGCAGACGCAGGATGTCCGCATGCCGGTCGTCAAGGACGAACGGACCGGCAAGAACACCAGCCCCAAGTTCGACAACGGCCGAAACTTCTGCAACAAGCTCTGGAACGCCTCGCGTTTCACGATGTCGATGCTCGGCGGCGACGCGCCCGCGGGCGGCCCGGTCGAGCCCGCCTCGCTCTCCCTGGCGGACCGCTGGATGCTCGGGCGTCTGGCAAGCGCGATCGAGACCGTCGACCGCTGCCTGCAGAGCTACGAGTTCAGCCAGTACGCCCAGACGGTGTACGACCTGGTCTGGCGCGACTTCTGCGACTGGTACCTCGAAGCGATCAAGCCGACCATCGGCGCTGACGACGCCCAGCGTGCGGTGCTGAGAAGCGTCTTCGACGCGATCCTGCGCCTGCTGCACCCGATCGCGCCGTTCATCACCGAGGCGATCTTCGAGCGGGTCAGCACGCTGCCCTCGCGCGAGGTCGCGGGCCTGACGCTGGGCGAGCCGGAGGTTGATGGGCTGCTCTGCCGCGCCGGGTGGCCGGTTGTCGACGCCTCGCTGCTGGACCGGCAGGCCGCAGCGGACTTCGAGCTGATGCGCGGCATCGTCTCCGCCGTCCGCGAGGTCCGCGCCCAGCACAAGGTCGCGCCCAAGCGGGCGGTGACGCTGCACCTGCCGAAGGAGCTGCTCGACACGCTGGAGCGCACCGGGGCGGCGGCGCTGGTCTGCACGCTCGCGAATGTGGGCGCCGTCACCCACAGCGAGCCCGCGGGGCCTTCGGTCGAGTGCCTCATCGAGGGGCGCAACGCGCGCCTGAGCGATCTGGCCGATGAGGTCGACGCCGACGCGGAGCGCGATCGCCTGCACAAGCAGATCGCCGACCTGCGCAAGTCGATCGACGCGCTGGAGGGCCGCCTGGCCAACCCCGGCTACGCCAACAAGGCGCCCGCCCACCTCGTGCAGCAGACGCGCGACCAGCTCGACGAGGCCAGGGCGGAACTGCACGCCGCCCAGAGCGCCCTGGAACGACTCGCATGAGCCGCGACCGAACCCCGCTCCGTGCCCGCATCGGCGCCGCGCTCCGCGTCGCCCCCGCGGCCTTGTGCGCCATGGCGATTCTCTCGTGCGCGAACGACAGCGAGCCGGGGCGGCTGTCGGCCAACGCCTCGCCCCCCGAGACGGCGCCCTTCGCCTTCGACCCGGTCGAGTCTGAAGAGGCGTGGACGCACTCGGGCATCAGGGGCCGGATGATCACCACCGCGGGCTACCGCATCTACACCACCGAGAGCAGCACGCTGCTGCTGCGGCGGATCCCGGTGTTCCTCGAGCTCGCGATGGAGCGGTACACCCAGATCAGCGGGCTGAGCCGGCCCGATCGTCGCCTCGAGACCTATGTGCTGGCCAGCCGCCCGCAGTGGGCGGCGTTGACGCGTCAGTTCACCGGCGAGCGGGCGTCGACCTACCTGCAGATCCGCGCCGGGGGATTCGCCGAGGGCGGGCGGGCGCTGCTGTTCGACATCGGCTCGCGCGGGACCTTCGCGGTTGCGGCCCACGAGGGCTGGCACCAGTTCACCCAGTCGGTGCTGCGCAACCCGCTGCCGATCTGGCTTGAAGAGGGGCTGGGCGCGTACATGGAGGGGTACCGCTGGAACCCCAGCGCGCCCGAGCAGCCGATCTTCCTGCCATGGAGCAATGTCGAACGCTTCGACCGCCTGCGCGATCTAGTCAGCGCCGGGCGGTTCGTGCCGCTCCCGGAACTCCTTGTGCGCCGGCCGCAGGACCTGCTGACCGCCTACTCCAACGAGGACGCGCTGGACTACTACGCGCAGGTCTGGGCGCTCGCGCACATGTTCTTCGAGGGCGACGGCGGGCGCTACGCGCCGGGGCTGCGCCGGCTGATCGCCGACGCCGCGTCGGGCGACCTGTACCGCGAGATCACCGAGAAGTCCGGGCGTCGGGCGGCGCAGATCTACGCCTCACGCCGCACCGGCTCGACGGTCTTTGAGCTGTACTTCGACAGCGATCTTGAGGGCGCCTCGCGTCTGTACGAGGCGTTCGTCGCCGAGATCGTCTCGACGGGCGGGCGCGACCGCATCGTCGCGGGCCAGTCGCCGATCGGACGCTGAAGCAAGCCGCAGCTCGGCCCTCCGGCGCACAAAAAAGCCCCGGCCGGAGCCGGGGCTTTGGAGGTCCTGACGAAGAGTCGCGTTCAGCGACGACGGCGAACGGCGCAGAGGCCGGCGAGGCCGAAGAGGGCCGCGCCCGCCGGAGCGGGAACGATCGTGAAGTACTGCAGCCCGGCGACCTGGTTCAGGTCGCGGACATCGGCGCCGAGGTTGCCCAGCCCGCCGACGCCGGCGAGGAACTGGTTGGAGAAGAACCCGGCGTCGCCGCTGGTGATGAAGGCGGTGACCTTCACCTCGCCCGAGAGCGAGCCGAAGAAGGCGGCCATGTCGATCTCGAACTCCCAGCCCTTGTCGGCCGTGAGCGCGTCGGCGGCGGAACTGCCGTCAACGCCCAGGACATTGGAGTTGTCCCAGCCGAAGGAGACGCCAGCGCCACCGACCGCGTTTGCGATCGGCAGGTCGCTCGGGCCGCCTGCGGTCCAAACACTCTGGGCGGTCTTGTCGAGGAGGTTGAAGGCGTTGATGCCGAGGAAGCCGCCGCCGACCTCGATGCGCAGGCCGTGGTTGGGCGCAAAGCCGGCGTCGAAGGTGAGGCCGGCCATGTTGTTGATCTCGTTGAACCCGCCGTCGTTGTTATCGTTGGCCAGGACATTCTGGCCGCCGGCCATCGAGTCGAAGAAGATCCAGAACTTGTTGAAGTTGCCCTCGAGGTTGCCGGTCATCGAGAGGCGGAGGGTGCCGCCGTCGATCACGCCCCACGCGGCGTTCAGCTCGCTGCCGCCGGCGGAGTCCTGCCCGCCGCCGGTCGCGTTGCCGAAGCCGGTCGGCGTGTCCTGGACAGTCAGGAGTGGCATGCCCCGAGCCGCGGCGTCGGCCGCGATGTTCTGACCGTCGAGCAATTGTCCTGAAGCGATCCCGGCGATCATCGCCACGACGCACGCGCCCATGCATTTGTGCATGTCTTGTCTCCCTCACATGTCCGCTGCGATTGGTGTCTCTCTCCGCGCCGGAGGGGCTCGCAGAACCCGACCGATCGCACGCCGCGACAGTGCGGCGACACGCAATGCTACCACAACCGGGTGGTGCGAAAAAGCAGAATCTGTTCACAAACAGATAACAACCAAACGGCTCGGATTATCCGCCAGAAGCCGGAGCCCGTTCACGGATCTTGCGTGTCAGTTTCGGGAGAGTTCGGGTGTGTTGTCCGGCGGGACGCCCATGTAGCCCAGCGACCGCTCCAGCACCCGACGCGCGACGGGGCCGGCGACCCAGGAGCCGAAGTGGCGTCGCTGGCGGACTCGATCCGGGCCCGGGTCGTCGATGACCACCAGGACTGCGAGGCGGGGCTGTTCCAGCGGCGCCCCGGCGATGAAGCTGGAGTTGAACTGCCCCTCGAAGTACGCCTTGGCCCATCGCGGACGCCGGTAGCCCTCGGGTGTCGGGGGGAGGGGGATGTTGGCGGTTCCGGACTTGCCGAACATGCGGTACTGCCAGCCCCCCTCGGGACGCCCGGGGATGGGGACGCCCCGCTCCATGTTCTGTACGGTGCGCTCCATCGTCCGCCGCGCGAGGGTGGCGACATCGGCGTCGAGCACGCGCTCGATCACCATCGGATCGGGGGCGCCGGGGCTGGTGCTCTCCGTCAGGCGGACGATCGGAAGGGTGCCGGCCAGATCCCCCGGGCGGGCGAAAGCGCAGAACGCGCGGACCATCTGGATCGGCGTCACCGCGACCTCGTATCCGAAGGCGACGGAGGTGTGGGTGTACTTGTTCCACCTCGAAAGCGGGGTCATGATGCCCGGAGATTCACCCGGCAGCCCGATGCCCGTGCGCTGCCCGAAGCCGAAGCGGCGCATCAGCCCGTGGAGCTGGCGGTCGCTCATCCGCTCGGAGGCCTTGACCATCCCGATGTTGGAGGAGTGGACAAGGACATCCGCCCAAGTCATCTCCGCGCGCCGGGTCACATCCTCGATGCGCCGACCATAGGAGGTCCGCCAACGCCCGCCGTAGGTCTGGAAGATCTCATCGGGGTCGGCGAGGCCGAGTTCGGTGACGCCCGCCCAGACGAACGGCTTGAAGGTCGAGCCCGGCTCGTAGACATCCTCGACGCAGCGGTTGCGCGCCATCGCGGGGTGCGGGACGGTCGCCCGCGGCATCGCGATGTAGCGCTGGCGAGACTCGGGGGCCTCGGGCTCTTCGGATCGGGGCGTGCCGGCGGGGACCCAGGGGTACTCGACCGCGTCCTCGACCTCTCGCACGATGTCGACCATCGCCAGAACACCGCCGGTGATCGTGTCGACGAGCACCAGCCTCCCCCCCGCCGCGTTCGCCAGTTCGACGCCCTGCGACAGTTCCTCGTACGCGATGCGCTGCAGCTCGAGGTCGATCGAGAGTCTCACGGTGCGCCCGGACTCGCCCGGGCGCCAACCCCGGGGGTGGACCCACATCGGACGGTTGTCGGCATCGCGAACGAAGCGGATCGCCCCGTCGCGCTGGCGGAGCGAAGGCTCCAGCGCGTGCTCGGCGCCGAGGCGGCCCTCGTGCTCGAACCCGACGAGGCCGACGATCGAGGCGATGAACTCGCCGCCGGGATAGACGCGGTCCTGTCGCCGCTCAAGATGCACGCCCTTGAGCTCCAACGCTCGGACCCTGGCTTCCTGCTCGGGCGTGAGCAGGCCGTGGAAGGCGATGTAGCGGATGGGGCGCGGCGCCCGCCCCTCTCTCGCCGCGGCTTCGGCGCGGTCGTCGTTGGCGAAGACGGCGCGCATCAGGCGTTCGCCGATCTCGTGGGGCGGGCGGTCGATCGCCTCGGCCAGCTCGATGATGGTCCTGTCAAACTCCTCGGGCGTGTGCTCTCGCATCGCCCATGGGTCGAGGAAGACTCGGAAGCCCGGCGTGCTCGTCGCCAGCACCCGCCCACGCCGGTCGTGGATCTCTCCCCGCCACGCGGGGACGGGGCGGCTGGCCTGGCGCTGCTGCACCGCCGAGGCGAGCTCGTCGCCCGGGGCGATCTGGAGCTGGCCCACTCGGAAGAGCAGGGCGAAGAGCACCAGCGCGATGCAGACCATCGACGAGACGCCGAAGAACGCCGAACGCCCGAGCACCTGCGCCGGTCCGGCGTCGGCAGAGCTCTCGCCGGACTGTCGGTCCCCCACGCTCACAGCGCCGGGTCCTCGGCGGTGTCACGCGCGGGCTTGGCGGGCGACTCGGACCTGACGATCGGGCGGACAGGGCCGAGGGTTTCAACCTTCGAGGCGACGAGCTCGGGGCGGGTCTTCTCGGCGATCCTCGCCCGGAGCCGGGTAAGTTCGTCGTCGAGCTCCTGCACCTGCAGGCGCGTGGCGGTCATCTCGTGGGCGATCTGGATGTGCTGCTGGCGCACCGCGAGCACCCCCGCCCCGATGAGCGCCATCCCGAAGATCAGCATGAGCAGCTTTGCGAGCACGCGTCGATGCGCCTCCGTTGTCGGAAGTCAGTTGCCGGGCAGGCGGATGGTCATGCCCACGCGGATCATGTCCGCGTCGTCGAGCACGCCGCGGTTGAGGTCCAGGATCTCCTGCATCCGCGAGACCGTGCCGAGCTCGCGCGAGGCGATGCGGCTGAGCGTATCGCCCTCGCGGACGGTGTAGCTCCGCGTGCCGCTCGTCGCCCGGGGAGGAGACTGCGTCTGCGTGCTCTGACCCGAAGCCGAAGCCGCGGCCCGACCGGGCAGACGGATCTGCAGGCCGACCGTCACGCCCCCGTCGCCCGGGATGACATCGGTGTTGGCGTTGAGGATCTCTCGCCAGCGTCCGCCGTCGCCGAGCTCGCGCTGGGCGATCCGCCAGAGGGTGTCGCCCTCGACGACGGTGTACCGGCGTCCCCAGCTCTCCTGCCCGGCCTCGGCCCGACGCTGGGTCTGGGCTTGGGTCTGGGTCTGGCTCGGCTGGGTGCGGGTCTCGGGCTCCGTCCTCGCGGCTGTTTCCGTCGCCGGGGCGGCCCTCGGGATGACCAGTCGCATGCCCACACGGATCGCCCCGTCGGCGTTCACCTGCGAGGCGTTGGCCCGCTGGATGTCCCGCCAGCGGGCGGCGCTGCCGAGGTGGCGCTGGGCGATCTCGCCGAGCGTCTCCCCGGCGGTCACGATGTGCAGGATCGGGGGCCCGTCCTCGACCGGGGGGCTGGCCCGCCGCTCCTCTGAAGGCTCGGGGCGGACGCGGACCGGATCCGGCTCGCGCTGGACGATGCGGGGCTGCTCAGCCTCAGGCGCAGGGCGGGCCGCGCCGCGCTCGGGCTCGCGGCGTTGGGTTGCTTCTTCGACAGAAGGCTGCGATCGCGTGACGCCGACCAGCGGCGCAGGTCCGGCATCGAGCGTCGAGGACGACGACCCGCCCCTGCTGAGCGGGGGAGGCTCGGCCATCGCACGCCGGCCCGACTCCAGCGGCGGCATGATGATCGGCGGCGCCAAGGCGGAGTCGCCGGCGGTGAGGTCCGCCAGTTCGTCCCGCCCGTCATCGGAAAGGTGATCACTGACCAGCACGCCGACCACGAGGATCGCGATAAAGCCGATCAGCAACGCGAGCTTGGTTTCCCGGTCCACGATGCGGCGTCCCTGCCTGCCGGTGGATGGCATTTGAAGGTTCATGGCTTGGCCCCTTTGGTCCGGCCCTGGACTCCGGGGTACCCGCCTCTTGCTCTCAATCACGACTGCTTATGGATCGGACAGATGCCCGCTCCGGCCTGATTCTACAGCAAGGATCCTCCTCCCGCTGCACCCGACATCCCTGCCGCAAGCCGTATACCGCGGAGTTTCGCCGATCTCGACCGCGGGTTCCGCTCGACTTCGCCTGCCGAAGGCCGGACCACGCCCCGCGCGATCTCCTCGGCCAGCCCCCGCGAGACCAGTTCGGCGAACGCCCGCTTGACCGGCCGGTCCTCCAGCGAGTGGAACGAGATCACCGCGACCCTCGCTCCGGGCGAGAGCCAGCCCGCCGCGCCCCCCACCGCCGCGGGCGCCCGCGAGATCGCGCCCAGCAGCGACTCCAGACTGCCCAGCTCGTCGTTGACGGCGATGCGGATCGCCTGGAAGGTCTTCGTGGCCGGGTCGATGCTCTTGCCGGGCTTGCCCCGCCTGCCTCGCTCCGGTCGACCGCCCCCCAGGGCCTCCCGGACGATGGCGGCGAGATCGGCAGTGGTGCTGATCCGCTCTTCCGCCCTGGCCCGGACGATCGCCGAAGCGATGCGTCTGGCCGACCGCTCTTCCCCATAGCGGAAGATCAGGTCTGACAGCTCGCGCTCCGGCCACGAGTTGACGATCTCCTCAGCTGTGATCTGGGCCGACCGGTCGAGGCGCATGTCCAGCGGCCCTCCGGATCGAAAACTCATCCCCCGCTCCGGATCATCCATCTGGCTGGAAGCGAAGCCGAGGTCGGCCAGCAGCATGTCCGCCGCAAGCCCCCGTGCGGCGAGTGATCTGGGCAGATCCGCGAAGTTGGCTCTCAGGGCGAGGATCGTCGGGCAGGGCACACCCGCTTCGGCGCAGTCGGCCCGCACCCGGGCCTCGGCTCTGGTCAGATTCTCGGGATCGAGGTCGTTGAGCACGACCGTGCCGCCCGCCCCGAGCCGCTGGGCGACCGCGGAGGCGTGCCCGCCCAGGCCGGCCGTGGCGTCGGCGAAGACCTCGCCCTCGCGCGGATCGAGCATCGCGAGCGTCTCGTCGAGCAGCACCGGGATATGCGAAGGGCTGTCTGTCACGCCCGAGAGCGTATCGCCCCGTCGCCCTCCAACACGGGGCGAAGTAGACTCGACACATGAATGCAGCGCGTTTCGTGGTGGTCCTGATCGTCTTCTCGCAGTTCCTGGTCTTGGCGGGGTGCTCCCCGATCCGCTTCCGAGTGACGATCGGGCCCGACGACGAACGCCTCGAAGAGACCGTCGTCCTGGCCGACCCACGCCCCGGGCGTGACAAGGTCGCGATGATCGACCTGACCGGTCTGATCGCCGACCGTCGCCCGCCGGGGCTGCTCGCGCCGGGGGAAAACCCCGTCGACGCCTTCCTCGCGGCGTTGAACAAGGCCGAGGAGGATCCCCGCGTGCGAGCCGTCCTCGTCCGAATCAACTCGCCTGGCGGAACCGTCTCGGCCAGCGACATCCTCTACGAAGAGCTGCGCCTGTTCAGCGACCGCACCGGCAAGCCGGTCGTCGCCCACCTCGGCGAGATCGCCGCCAGCGGCGGGTACTACATCGCGCTGGGCGCCGACACCATCGTCGCCCACCCCTCGGGCGTGACCGGTTCGATCGGCGTGATCATCCCGACGATCAATCTCGCCGACGGGCTCGGGCGCATCGGGATCACGGGGCGGTCGGTCGTCAGCGGCCCCAACAAGAACATCGCCAGCCCGATCGAGCCGGCGCAGGAGGAGCACTACCGCATCCTCCAATCGATGGTCGACGAGATGCACGGGCGCTTTGTCGAGAAGGTGCGCGATCGGCGACCTGGCCTCGACCCCGCCGACCTCGCGGGCGCGACTGACGGGCGGGTCTTCACCGGCTCACGCGCCGTCGAGCTGGGGCTGGCCGACCGCACCGGCGGGCTGCGTGAGGCGTTTGAGGAAGCCAAGTCTCGGGCCGGGATCGAGCGGGCGAGCCTCGTGAAGTACCACGCCGAGGGCCGGACGCTTCGCACGCCCTACGCGACGGGGCCTGCGCCCTCGGCATCCGAAGGCGCGTTCTTCGAGCTGAGGATGGGCGCGGGAGCCGGCGAGCTCTCGCCCGGGCGGGCGTACTTCGTGTGGCCGCAGGCGGTGCGCTGAGCGTTTGACGCGTTCTGTTTCGGGGTTTATTCGTGCCTTTGTGGATCGAGCGCCCCCGCCACCTAGACTGGAATGACCGGTATCAGCGACGGCGGAGGCGCGAACAGTCACGCGCTGGAGCCGTACGCAGCAGCGTCGATGGAACGCCCTTTCCCGAAAGCAGGAAACGCAGGGCACGGACGCACAGACAGGAGTATGCAAGCATGAAGACCAAGCTCGCCGCCATCATGGTCGGAGGATCGCTCGCCGTTGCAGGGCTCGCGGTTTCGCAGTTCAGCACGGCCGGCGCGAGCGCCCGCACCGCGCCCGAGTCGGCGCGTGTCGCGACGATCGATGTATTCGCGATCGTGGATCGCGTGCTGATGACCGAGGAGAACCAGCAGGCGATGATGGGGCTCCAGAACCGGGTCAACGAGGAGCTCAACGAGATCGACGAGCGAGTGCGCGGCCTTCAGGCCCGGCTCAACGAGCTGCCCGAGGAGAGCCCCGAGCGCTTCCAGATCATCCAGGAAGGCCAGATGATCCTCCAGCAGCGTGAGGAGCTCTACAACAGCGCCGTCGAGCAGCTCGACGCGCAGCGCGCAGAGCTCGCCGCCGACGCCTACGAGCAGATCCACAAGGCCGCCAACGAACTCGCCAACGGCAACGGGTACACGCATGTCATCGCGACCCGCGGCGGGCCCGACAACATGGACCGCCGCGCGATCAACGCTGTCGTGCAGGAAATCACCCTCCGCCCGATGCTCGCCTTCCCCAAGAGTGACGACATCACAGAGCGCGTGATGAAGCACCTCGGCATCGACCCCGACGAAGAGATCGAGACCGATGTGATGGACATGGCGCCCCCCTTCGGCGGGTAATCTTCACGCCGGCCTCCGCCGGCTGAGAGAAAAGCCTTCACGCCGGCCTCCGCCGGCTGGAAGAGCCCACGCGTAGAACGCACCGGCGGCCTTCGGGCCGCCGGTTTTTTACTGCGCTCAGCCGCCGGCGGCGGCCATCCGCTCGCCGAGCAAAGCTTGGAGGTGTTGGCCGAGCGATGCCCGCACCCGGCCGATCGGGGGCGAGCCTTCGCAGAGCTGCTCTTTCAGGCTCGTGACGGGTCTGCCGTGCAGCCCGCAAGGGACGATCAGCCCGAAGTGGGACAGGTCCGGCTCGACATTGAGCGCCAGCCCGTGCAGGGTGATCCACCGGCGCACGCGGACGCCCATGGCGCAGATCTTCGCATCGACCGGGTGGGGGCCGCCATGGCCGGGGGGGATCCAGACGCCTGTGGCGCCCTCGTCGCGCTTTGCGGGCAGGCCGAACCCCGCCAGCGTCTCGATCACCGCCCGCTCCATCAGGCGCATGTGGTCGTGCAGGCGCAGGCCGACGGCCCTGAGGTCGATGATCGGGTAGCAGACGATCTGGCCCGGGCCGTGATAAGTGACATCCCCGCCCCGGTCGGTCGCCTCGATCGCGACGCCCGCCGCGGCGAGCGCCTCGGGGCCCGCCAGCACATGGCCCGGGGCGTCGGGGCGTTTGGTGACCGTGATGACCGGATTGTGCTCGACAAAGAGCAGGCGACCCGGAACGGGTAAGCCCGAGTCGCGGGCCACGAGCACCTCCGCGTGGTGGCGGAGCTGCTCTTGGTACGCCTCGGCGTAGGACATCCGCCCGAGGTCGACGATCGGGATGCGCGGCGGCTCGGGCATGCGGCCAATGCTATGGACAGTGCCCCGGCCGCCCTCGCAAAGCCCTACACTGGGCCCCATGGCGGAGGTCCATCCAAGCGCGGTCGTGTCTGGGGAGGCGGAACTCGCTGCGGATGTCCGCGTCGGCCCGAACTGTGTCATCGAAGGCCCGGTTCGGCTCGGACCGGGCGTGCACCTGATCGCGGGCGTGCACCTGTCTGGCAGGGTGTCGATCGGCGAGGGAACGGTCTGCTACCCCGGGGCCTGCATCGGGTTCCCGCCGCAGGACTTCAAGTTCACCGTGGGGATGCGGAGCGCCGGGGTCGAGGTCGGCGCTGGGTGCCTGATCCGCGAGCACGCGACGGTGCACGGGGCGAGCAACGACCACACGCCGACAAAGATCGGCAACAAAGTCTTCATGATGGTCAACACGCATGTCGGCCACGACGCGTCTGTGGGCGACCACTGCGTGCTGGTCAACAACGCGGCGGTCGCCGGGCACTGCGTGATCGGCGAGCGTGTGAACTTCGGCGGGGCGGCGATCATCCACCAGCACTGCCGCGTCGGACGCCTCGCGATGATCTCGGGAGGCTCGGGCTTCTCGGCCGACTGCCCCCCGTTCATGATCCTCTCGGGGCGGAACAACCTCGTGGGGATCAACATCGTCGGTCTGAAGCGCAACGGGTTCTCCACAGAGGAGATCGCGACCCTCCGCAAGATGTTCCGGAGGCTGTTCCGCCAGCCCTCTTCGCGCGATCGATTGCTCGAAGAGCTCGAAGAAGGCGCGAAGGCCTGCCCCCCCCTCGGCGAGCTGGCCGACTTCGTTCGGGAGAGCAAGCGAGGCATCTGCCCCGGCGCCGGGCGCAGGCCGCGCAATGTCTGAACCCGGCGCAGACGGGGAAGGAACCCCACGCATGCGGACCGCCCAGACGCCTACGCCAGCCGCGAGACTCTGTGTCCTGGCCAGCGGCTCGCGGGCGAACTGCTCGGTGCTCGATATCGATGTTGACGGCCGCAGGCGCGTCTGCCTGATCGACGCGGGGCTGAGCCCGGGCAAAACGACCAAGGCGCTCAATGAGATCGGGATCTCGGCTTCCGAGATCACCGATGTCTTCGTGACGCACCTGGACATGGACCATTTCCATCCGGGGTGGGCCCGCCAGCGGAGGCTTCCCGGCGTCCTTCGGCTTCACAAGCGCCATGTCTCACGGGCCGACCGCCTTGGGCTGCTCTGCCAGAGGACGCTGCCCTTCGAAGACGGGCCGATCGAACTCGGGCGTCCGGGCGAACTGCCGTTCGCCATCATCGAGCCGGTGCTGCTGAGCCACGACAGCGACGGGTGCGCCGCGTTCCGGTTCACCTTCAGGGGGGAGCGCTCGCTCGGCTTCGCGACCGACCTGGGACGAGTAACGCGCAAGCTGACCGACCACCTCGCGGGCGTGGATGTGCTGGCGATCGAGTCGAACTACTGCCCCGAGATGCAGCGCAATTCCGACCGACCCGAGTTCCTCAAGCGCCGGATCATGGGCGGGTCGGGGCACCTTTCCAATCAGGAGGCCGCGAAGGCGGTCGCGACCATCCGCCCCCGCGAACATGTGGTGTTCCTGCACCTCTCGCAGCAATGCAACGATCCGGGGGCCGTCGCCTCGATGCACGAGGGCGCCGACTACGCGTTCACCATCGCCGACCAGCACGACCCGACCCGCTGGATCGGTGTCGGCGAGCACGCGCTGGCGGATCGGCTCTTCCCATGAGCGAAGTCCGCCCGCCCGCGGCAGAGGCGGAGCAGGCCTCGGGCCCGGGCGCGATCCTCAGGCGCTTCCTGGGCATGAGGCGGTCGTTCGTGGTCGATCGTGTCCGGTACCGGGAGCGTCAGGCGACGCCGCTGCGTCGGGCGTTCTCGCCCAGCGGCCCAGGCCACAAGGACTTTGATGTCTTGTTTCCTTCAGGCGAGAGCATGCGGATCAGGGCCACGCCATCGCGCCGGTACGCGGACATCGCCGGCGTGCCAGAGCAACGCCACGCCCAGCTCATCGAGAGCCTGATCGCGCCGGGGATGCGGATCTGCTGCCTGCACTGCCGCACCGGGTGGGTCGGAGCGGTCGCGGCGATCTCGGCGGGGCCCTCCGGGGCGGTCTTCGCCTGCGACCGGGACCACGAATCGATCCGCTACGCCCGACGCCGCTACCCGCTGGAGAACATCGCCTTCGAGATCGGGGGCGAGGAGCTCCTGGCGGGGGAGCTCGACGG
>REET01000030.1 GCA_007694925.1 Phycisphaerales bacterium
CGCGGCCGTGGCCGTGGCCGAAGGTGAACGTCGGCGTGGGTGAGGCGTGCGGCATCGGCGTCGACCTTCCGGCGGGCTCGCGGCTCAGCGGGGCGTGGACGATCCACGACTCTCGGCGGACGGATGCTACAGGAATGTGACTGAGAGGCAACACGCCGGAGGCCCCGCGAGGCCCCTTTGACCAAGACTTAACGCAACGACGCGCCACGGGCCGTCGCGGGGCCGCTCAGGCAGAAAACACTCGATTTGCTTGCAATGCGTGGGCTTGTCGGTTGGTTGGGCGGCCGGTGGCCAGCCCGGCAACGCCCGCCCGACCCCGCGCGAACAACCCCGTACGAGGGTTGGGCAAATTGACTTATAGTCAACATCGCTTAGGCTGTGCATCGCCCCGGCGGAGGCCGGAGGCCCCAGACAGCAACGCCGACCGCCGCGGCAAAGGACTCGCGATGAAGTACAGCATGGTCGTCTTTGATATGGCAGGCACCACCGTCTTCGACGAGGACGACGCCGTCGCCTCCTGCCTCCGCGACGCCCTGGTCGCGGCGGGCTGCCCGATCACGCTCGAAGCGGTCGATCCCGTCATGGGGATGCCCAAGCCGTTGGCCGTCAGAGAGCTGCTCGCCCAGTCCCGGGGCGAAGCGCCGACCGACAGCGAGGTCGAGCGGGTGCACGCCGATTTCCAGCAGCGCATCATCGACCACTACCGGACCGGCCCGAGCGTCAAGGAGATCGACGGCGCCTCGGCGCTCTTTTCGAGCCTCCGCGAGGCGGGTGTCCGCGTCGCCCTCGACACCGGCTTCGACCGCGCCACCGCCGACACCATCATCGAACGCCTCGGCTGGGGAGGCGGGCTGATCGACGACAGCGTCACCAGCGACGAGGTCGCCAACGGCCGCCCGCACGCCGACATGATCGAGGTCCTCATGCAGCGGGCCGGCATCGATGACCCGTCACAGGTCGTCAAGGTCGGCGACAGCATCAGCGACATCGAAGAAGGTCTCAACGCTCGCTGCGGGTGCGTCGTCGCCATCGCCGGGCGGCGCACCAGCGGCGCCGAGGATCGGTTCGAGGGTGTCCGTGTGATCGACCACATCGGCCGGCTCCCGGAGGTCCTGTGACCGCTGGTGAAAACGGCGCTATGACGCCCATCGCAAACCCGATCCGGGTCGCCGAGGCCCCTGCGCCGAGCGCGATCGGGATCCCGTCCGGTTCGCAGCGGATCGCCTGGTCGATCCGCGATCTGCCCGAGCTCTTGCTCTCTGTCGGCTCGGTGCGGCCCTTGCTGGTCATCGACACCGGCGCCGTGCAGGCGAGCGGGCTCCGGCCAGAGCTCGACGAACTGCTCTCTCCGGCAGAGGTCCGTCTCTTCGACGCCTTCACGCCGAACCCCCGCTGCGAGGAAGTCGCAGAGGCGATCCTCGCCGCAGCCGATCATGACGCAGACGCCGTGGTCGCCATCGGCGGCGGGTCCTGCCTCGATGTCGCCAAGGTCGCCGCGATGGGCGCACGCGCGCCCGAGCACGCCCACGCGATCGCCAGGGGCGAGGCCAAGCCTCCCCAAGACACCCTCCCGATCATCGCGGCGCCGACGACCGCCGGCACGGGGAGCGAGGCGACGCACTTCGCAGCCGTGTACATCGGCGAACGCAAGGTCTCGATCGGCGACCCAAGAATGCGGCCGGGCTCGGTGATCCTCGATGTCGCGCTGCATCTGTCGATGCCCGCGATGCTCGCGGCGCAGACCGGGTGCGACGCCTTGGGCCAGGCCCTCGAATCGATCTGGGCCGTGGGGTCGACGCCGGCATCGATCCAGAGCGCGACCGCCGCGGCCGAGCGAATCGTCCCGAGCCTCGCCCCGAGCGTCACGACCGGTGAAATCGACGCCCGGCGCGAGATGATGGTGGGGGCCCACCTCGCCGGGCGGGCGATCGACATCAGCAAGACCACCGCCGCCCACGCGCTCTCGTACCAGCTCACGCAGCGGTTTGGCATCGCCCACGGGCACGCCGTGGCGCTGACGCTCGGGCACATCGGCGCTTGGAACGCGGGAGCATTCGGCGACGACTGCATCGATCCTCGCGGCCCCGCGGATGTCCGCGATCGGGTGTCGCTCGCGGCGTCGCTGCTGGGCGTCTCGCCCGAGGGCATGCCCGGGGCCGTGCGGGCGTTGCTTTCCAAGATCGGCCTGCCCACGACGCTGAAGGAAGCGGGCGTCGATGCCGGCGCGATCGCCGACATGGCTTCCCGCGTCGACCCCGTGCGTCTCTCCAACAACCCGCGGCGGTTCACCGGCGAAGAACTCGAAGCGCTGCTGCATCGGGCGTACAACGGGGACTGACGCCGGGTCGAAATCGCAGGGGCACAATCGCTATTGCGATTCGGCCCCATTGATCTCGTGGTCCCCGCCCACATTGGTGTAAACCACGAGCACGACGGCGGGCTGATCATCAACGCACGCGACGCTGTGCGGCGTGTTGCCGTCGAAGTACGCGCTGTCGCCCCGGGTCAGCGTGTGCGACTGCTCGCCGTAGTCGAGGCGAACGCGCCCGCGGAGCACGAACATGAACTCCTCGCCGCCGTGCGCCAAGAGCGGGCGATCCTCTGTGGGCGGGATTCGGATGACGAACGGGTCCATGCTCCGCGAGAGCCTGCTGTGCGCGAGCGCCTCGTACTCAAGCGCCGACTGTTCCTCGTCGCGCACCACTTTCGTCCGCTCGCCCCTGCGCACCACGACGATCGGCGGCCGCTCGTCGAGCCCCGAGAACAACTCCGAGAGCGAGACCCCCAGCGCCTGCGCGATCGCCGAGAGCGCTTGCAGCGAGGGCGTCACGCGGAAGTTCTCGACCTTCGAGAGCCACCCCCGCGTCAGCCCCGCGTGCGCCGCGACCTGTTCGAGCGTCAGCCCGCGCTCGGTCCGCAGCTTCTTCAGGCGTAAGGCGAGTTCCACTTGGTTCATCGGGTCTCTCCCCCCCCGGCCGAGAACGCCCCGGCCACCGGACGGCAACTGTACGCCCCGCCGGGCCCGGCGCATTCGATCTGAGGTTGCCGCTTGACAGCGTCGGACCCCGGGTTACCATGCCCGTCGTGAAGAACCGCCTCGCCAACACCTTCTGCCCCATGTGCTGCATGCGAATGCCATGCCCGGGCGGTCGGTGCGGGTGCAGCGTTTCGGTTCTTTGCCGCTGACGCGACCCTGAATCAGGTCTGCACCTGAGCACCGCCGTCCGGGAGATGGCGGTGCTTGTCGTTTTGGTCCTGATTTTTGGTCGTCGCTTTGACGAAGTCAAGACGGAATCGACAGAGGTCGCTTACAAAG
>REET01000026.1 GCA_007694925.1 Phycisphaerales bacterium
AAGATTTCCGCGCCATCGCTCCGGGGCGACAAGCGAACCCGGCGGCGAAACAATACCCTCTGGTCAACCCCGGGCCCGACCAACGCGGCCCGAAGCCCCGGAGGGCCGCGATCCCGATGCTCTCGTTCGAACTCGCAGCAGCTTCAGCAGCCGTCCGAGGCTCCCTCTCCGCCCAGAGCTTCGCCTTCGGTCCCGACGATGTGCCGACGCCGGGCGCGGTCTCGATCGAGGAGGGGGCGATCCGCTGCGCCGTCTCCACGCCCGAGTCCGCCGGCCTCTCCGTCGTGCTCGACCTGGACGCGCTGGACACCGAGCCCCGCACCGGCGAGCCGGAGATCCGCCCCGAGCACGCCACCGGCGTTCTGGCCCTCAAGACCTGCCTCCTCCCCCCGCGCGAGCGGCCCTACCTCCTGCTGCTGGAACTCGCCCGCCGCCGGATCATGCTCTACCTCAACAAGCTCGAGCAGTGGGCCCTGTTCGACCTGCCCCAGTCCGATCCCGCGGCCGCCCGCTTCGAGGCCGCGCGTGAGCTGTTCACCCGCGCCTTGGTCAGCCAGCGCCACGAAGGCTCGCAGGAGGCGTCGCGTCTGGCCGGGCGCGCCCTGGTGCTCGCGATCGACGCGACCGAACGCCTCGCCCTGCGCCAGGCCGAGCGCCTCTGGGCCGACCGCGTCACGGGCAAGCTGTACGCCGACGCCGTCGAGCACTACCAGCGCGTGCAGCAGGAGAAGCCGCCCGAGGGCGCCCCGATCCTCTTGCCCAGCGCCACCGGCGTCTCGCTCCCGGGGCGCCCGCTCCTGGGCTGCTCGGTCAGCCCGGGCATCTACAGCGACCAGCTCGCCCGCCTGGTCGCCACCAGTTGCGACTTCGTGTCGATGCCGATGCGATGGTCGGACCTGGAGCCGCAGGAGGGCAAGTACGCCTTCGGCCCGACGGACAAGTGGATCGAGTGGGCGGTCCGCAACGCGAAGATCCCCGTCGCCGCGGGGCCGGTGATCGACTTCCGCCCGACCGCGGTGCCCGAGTGGCTGTGGATCTGGGAGAACGACTACGAGACGCTGCGCGAGCTCGTCGCCGAGCATGTCAAGCAGGTCGTGACGCGCTACCGGCGCACCGTCCGCCGGTGGACCGTCGCCTCGGGGCTGCATGTCAACGCCTGCTTCCCCCTCGGCTTCGAGCAGATGATGGACCTGACGAAGATCTGCGTCGGCATGGTCCGCAAGCTGCACCCCCAGGCGAGCATCGTGCTGGAGCTCACCCAGCCGTGGGGCGAGTACTACGCCGCAAACCGCAAGAGCCTCCCGCCCCAGCTCTACGCCGAGATGGTGTCGCAGTACCAGATCCCAGTCGACGCCTTCGGCCTGCGCGTCCAGATGGGCCAGACGCGCCTCGGGCAGACCTCGCGCGATCTGGCGTCGTACAGCGCGCTGCTGGACCGCTTCGCCGAGCTGGAGAAGCCGCTGATCGTCACCGCCGCCGGCGTCCCCGGCGAGCACGGCGCCAAGCAGCCCGACAAGATGTCGCGTTCGAACCGCGCCAAGGCGCCAGACGACATGGACCCGGGCTTCTGGCGAGCACGCTGGTCGGAAGAGCGCCAGGCCGAGTGGCTCGTCAACGCCTTCGCCATCGCCATGGCCAAGCCCTTCGTCCACAGCGTCTGCTGGCAGGAGCTCTACGACACCCAGCAGAACGCCGAGATGCCCGCCGGAGGGCTCATCTCCGCTTCCGGCACGCCCAAGGCGGCCCTCGCCAAGCTCGGAGAGCTCCGCCGAGGCGTCCGCGACGCCAAGTGGCCCCTGCCCGCGCAGGCGCCCACCGAAGAACACGCCAATGTGACTTGAGCGCTTTACCTGAGACGCGACAGTGGGGGACGAGCAAAGCACATCCCGAGCCGGCCGCGACTGGACCGCGGGACCCGCCAAGTGGGCCGCGGTCGGCGTCCTCGGCGCTTTCGCCATCGGCGGGATGCTCTGGTCCGCCAACGCCTGGCCCGAGCGCATCGAGGCGGCAAACGCCCCGCCCGCCGACCTCCGCATCGACATCAACGCCGACGGCGTCACCCGCTTGCAGCTCGTCCCGGGCCTCGGCCCCGCACTCGCCGAGGCCATCGTCACCGACCGCGAGGCCCGCGGCCCGTTCCCCGGAATCGACGGGCTCGACCGCGTGCCCGGCATCGGCGCCCGCACCATCGAGGCCATCCGACCCTACATCCGCGCCGGCGATTGAGCCGAACAGCCCGATCCAGATGCGGGCGCAACAATGCCCGCGAAACCTCGACCCCACGGACCACCCGCGCGATCGTTCGCGCCGGGCCCGCAAAGCCTTGCGCCGCGATCGGATCCGCACCGCTCAGCCGTGACCAAAGCCGCGACACAAACCCCGCATCTGCTTGACCGCATCGGGCAAGACCCGGAGGTGCGCGATCTGGTTGCGCATCTTGGCGCGGGGCGGAGGACGGTGGTTTCGGGCGCAGCCGGATCGCTGCCGGCGATGCTCGCGGGCATCGTCGCAAAGTCGCTCGGGCGCACGGTCCTCCTGGTCACCGCCCACCACGACGACGCCGACGATGCGCAGGACGAGCTCGAAGGCCTCGGCGTCCTCGCCGACACGCTCCCGGCCATCCAGAGCGTCGCGGGTGAGGGGGGCGGGGTCGAGCTGCACGCCCAGCGGGCCAGACTGCTCCACGAACTGCGCCGCGTCGAGCCGGCCTCGGGCCATGGTGGGGGCAACGGTGGGGGAGGCGCGGGCCGCGTCGTCGTCGCCCCCGTCCACGCCCTGATGCAGCCCGCCCCCGACGGCGCCACGCTCGATGCGCTCTTCAGGACCGTCCGCCAGGGCGAGGAACTCCCGCCCGCCGCACTGCTCGACTGGCTCGACCGCGCCGGCTATTCGCGCACCGACGCGATCGAGGAGCCGGGCGATGTCGCAATCCGCGGCGGCATCGTCGACATCTTCCCCGCAGGAGGCGGCGTCCCCTTCCGCCTCGATTACTTCGGCGACGAGATCGAACGCATCGCCGAGATCGATCTGGACACGATGGGCTCCGACAGGATGATCAAAGAGGCGCAGATCCCCGCCTCCGATCCCTCCCGCTTCGAAGCCGCGGCGTTCGGAGCGCCCAGCAGCCGCAGCGCTGGCCCATCCGTCCTCGCCGCCTTCCCCCGCGACACCATCGTCCTCCTCCACGAGATCGCCGAGATCTCCGAGCAGGCCAAGGGCTACTACGAGCGCGTCTACGACGCCTCCAAGGGCATCCTCGAACCACGCGCCATGCTCGC
>REET01000172.1 GCA_007694925.1 Phycisphaerales bacterium
CTCGTTGCGGAAGATCCGGACCTACCTCAACCGAGGACCCGCCGGTCGCGTCGCTGATCTCTGAGTGTCTTTCTGCGGGGACGGGGTGCCAGTGGTGCGTGCCCTTCCTCAAGCATCTGCACGCCCAGCACCAGCGGGGCGAGACGCCCGACCTGAAGATCTCGCCCGAGAAGTACTCGCAGGGTCGCACCGTCTACCGCAAGAGCGACGCTCGCGACGAGGGCATCGTCCGCGAGGCGACGGGCGAGGGCGAAGACGCCTGAAGCCGGTCTTTCACTCCGAGTTCTATTGCCCCGAGTGCACGAGCACACGCACGCGGACGCGGTACGCCCGCTCGTTGTCGACGGGGGTGAGCAGCGCTTCGTAGGGGCCCGGCTCGCCGTAGTGGGTCAGCCGGATGCTGTGCGAGGCGTGCGCCTCTGCGACGGCGTTTGTGGCGGAGAGCCTCTCCTGCCCCTGCGGTGTCTTGATGATGATCGCGCCGTTGATCGGGCCGCCCGAGAGCGAGGTCGCCTCGAAGAGCACATGCCGCCGCTGGTCGTCGAGGCGGAAGGAGTGCGAGAAGATCACGACCGAGCCGGCCTCGACCTCGACCTCGCGGTTGATCAGCTCGCGCGACTCGCGTTGCCCGCACCCGGCCAGCAGCATCGCGACGGTCGCGGGCACGACGGCGCGGCGCCCGGCGCGGGCGGCTCCCGACGGCTTCACTTCGCGCAGCTCGTCCATGACCGTGCCTCCGGTAAACCCTATCGACGCTTTCGGGCCGTTCGCTTTACGACGCGGCGCTCGCGTGGGCCGGTGCGCCGTGGAGCGGGAACCTGGCGCACAGCTCGCGGACCTCATCGCGGACGCGGGCGGTCTCGCCCTCGTCGCCCTTGGCCTGGAGCACGCGGTCGATCATCGACGCGACGGTCTTCATCTCCGCCTCGCCGAAACCCCGCGTGGTCGCGGCGGGCGAACCCAGGCGCAGCCCGCTGGTGACGCGCGGGGGGCGCGGGTCGCGGGGGACACCGTTCTTGTTGCAGATGATGCCGGCGGCTTCGAGCCACTTCTCCGCGTCGGCGCCGGTGAGCTCTGCGTCGCGAGCACGGAGGTCGACGAGCATCAGGTGGTTCTCGGTGCCCCCGCTGGAGATGCGGTAGCCCAGATCGACGAGGGCCCCGGCGAGCGCCCTGGCGTTGGCCTTGACCTGCTTCTGGTACGCCTTGAACTCGGGCTTGAGCGCCTCGCCGAAGGCGATGGCCTTGGCCAGCACGATGTGCATGAGCGGGCCGCCCTGGGTGCCCGGGAAGACGGCGCGATCGAACTTCTTTGAGAGCTCTTCGTTGTCGGTGAGGATCAGGCCGCCTCGCGGGCCGCGGAGCGTCTTGTGCGTGGTCGTCGTGACGACATCGCAGTGCGGGAATGGGGAGGGGTGCTCACCCGCGGCAACGAGGCCGGCGATGTGGGCGATGTCGGCGTGGAGCAGGGCGCCGCACTTGTCGGCGATCTTGCGGAACCTCTCGAAGTCGATGACGCGTGGGTAGGCCGAGTAGCCGCACATGAGGAGCTTGGGCTTGTGCTCCATGCAGACCTTCTCGACGGCGTCGTAGTCGATGCGTTCGAATTCGGGGTGGTTCTCGTCGTA
The DNA here is from genome assembly GCA_007694925.1 of Phycisphaerales bacterium. Lineage (GTDB taxonomy): Bacteria > Planctomycetota > Phycisphaerae > Phycisphaerales > UBA1924 > SLFH01. The sequence continues at coordinate 1,628 of REET01000172.1, forward strand.
GTGCAGGGGGTAGTGGACGGGCTTGAACCACTTGCCGGACATGTTGACCTTCAGCCCGTGGCTGAGGTGCCCGCCGTCGGAGAGCTCCAGCGAGGCGAAGGTGTCGCCCGGCTGGAGCAGGGCGAGGAAGACCGCGGCGTTGGCCTGCGCGCCCGAGTGTGGCTGCACATTGGCGAAGCGGCAGTTGAAGAGCTTCTTGACGCGCTCGCGGGCGAGGTCTTCGACCTGGTCGTGGAACTCGCAGCCGCCGTAGTAGCGCGCGCCGGGGTAGCCCTCGGCGTACTTGTTGGTCAGGCATGTGCCCGCGGCGTGCATCACCGCGGCGCTGGCGTGGTTCTCGCTGGCGATCAGTTCGATCGTGTTCTGCTGACGCTCGGTCTCGCGTTCGAGCATGCCCGCGGCGTCGGGGTCCTGCTCGCGGATGAGCTTCAGCACGGCGTCGGCGATGGGATCTTGGGCCATGTGGCCAGTGTAGGAGGTGGGGCGTGGGGAGTAGGGTGTGGGGTGTGGGGTGCAGCGGACTACAGCCCGAGCGAGACGACGCGGGCCATGGCGTCGGCGGCGTCCTTGGGCGGGTCTGCCAGGTCGATTGGCAGGTAGACGCCCCGCTCGTGGTCGGAGTTGAGCACGATCGCGTTGGGGGGGACGAGCCTGACGCCGTTCTCGGCGTGCTCGTGCCCGAGGATGAACAGGTTGACCCCCCACCGCTCGACGAGGTCGACGAGCTGGTCGGCGTCGTAGCCCCGTCCCCAGACCATCAGGTGGGCGGCGCCGCGACGGGGCGAGTAGTCCTCTTCGGTCAGCTCGCGGTCGAGCACCGTTCCGTCGAATCGCGACATCATGCCGACCCCGGGCACGCTGTGGGCGCACAGGATGTCGCCCCGGTGTGTTCGGCAGCGCAGGGCCAGCGGCATCGCCCAGATGAACCTCGCGATCGCTTCCTCGACGCGTTCGGCCTCGTCGCCGAAGACATACTCGACGCCGGCGTTGAACGCCTCGACGACGCGGACCCCGTCCTTGACGATGCCCGCGCCGATCACCTGGCTCAGCTCGTGGTTGGCCAGGAGCACATGCACCCTCTCGGGGTAGATGGCCTTGAGGGCCGCGACGCGCACCAGCGCCCGGTGGCTGAAGTCCATCCCGTTCATCAGCCGGTCGGAGTGGATGAGTTCGTGGAGGGTGAGGTGGGAGGCGTTCTCGGGGTCGGCCTGCGCGCCACCCATGCCCGCCGCCTCGACGACCTTCTGGAAGTGGATCGGGTTGTCGTGCAGGTCGCCGGTGGCGATCAGTTTGCCCGGGGCCTCGATGATTTCGATCGAACCCCTGCGGCAGGCGGCTTCGCGGCAGGCCCGCGCGCCCTCGTCGAGCACGCGGCACACCTCGTCGGCGGATGTCAGGTCGATCTCGATCACCGCCGTGCTCACGCCGACTCGGCGTTGGACTGGCGGACGGCCTCTTTGCCCTTGCTGGAATTGGCCAGCAGGATGCCGTGCACGAGGTTGAGCTTGTCTGCGACCAGGTCCATCGACTCTGGCCGGTCCTCGGGGCGGACCTCGACGCACTGCATGATCAGGTCGTTGAGGTGGCGGTTGATCTTGGGGTTCAGCTCGATGGCGGGCTTGGGCCTTTCGAGCAGGGCGTCGTCGATGGACCCGACGAGGCTCTCGGTGTCCTTGGCCAGGGCGGTGGGGATGTGGTGGCGCGTGAGCACCCAGTACATCGCGGCGCCGAGGTTGTAGATGTCGGTCTTGGGCGTGATCTCGCGCCGGTGGACCTGCTCTGGGGCGATGTAGTCGGGCGTGCCCTGGATGCGTTCCTTGATGGTGCCGATCTTGCAGGCCTGGCCCAGGTCGATCACCTTGGCTCGCCCGTAGTTGTCGACGATGATGTTGTTGGGCTTCATGTCCGCGTGGACCCACCCGCGGTCGTGCATGTGCGCCAGGGCGCGGGCGGCCTGCTCGAAGGTCGCGACCGCCTGCTCGAAGGTCTTGGGGGGCTGGTTTTCCATGCTCACCCCGTCGACAAGCTCCATCACCAGGAACATTTCCTTGGTCGACAGGAAGCTGCCCTTGCGGATCACGCGGTCGATCGTCCGGATGCCGGGGTGATTGAGGTCCTTGGAGACCTTTGTTTCCGCCTCGGCCTGGTCGAGGAAGCGCTGGTCCTTGGGGTTGGTCTTGATCACATGCTTGAGCGCACGGATCTGCTTGGTCTTGGTGTCCTGGGCGAGGTAGATGATGGAGGCCGCGCCACGGCCGAGCTCGGCCATGATCCGGAAGTTCTCGACGAGATCGCCTTTCTTCAACTCCACTCGACTGCCCGTAATCCCTTCAGCACCTTGGTGTGCCCGGCCGAGAACAGCCGGGGCCGGTTGACTCTCATCCTCCTCGGACGGACCGGCGCGGCCCGTGCCTGAAAGAAAGGCCGGGGACCGGCCGGCGGGCAACGGGACGGCGGATTGTTCGCAGCAATCCGCCGACGGGTTGCGACAAGTGGCATATCGGCCCGGCGACGATCTCCGAAGAGGCTGAGTTTCGCTCTCTCCGGGTCTGAGTCAAGCCGGACCCTGCACAGTCGGCAACGGCCGCAGGCTTCACACAGACCACCCAACCCCGGAAATGGTAGGTGTTTCGTCCCGCCCCTGGGCGCGGAGAGGGCCTCAACGCCCCGACGCGATCTGTTCACGGAAGCTCGCCTCGGGGAAGTGCCAGCCCGGCGAATCCGTCGAGGCGATGTCGCTGTGCAGATAAATCCGGTCGGGCGGGATGTCCAGCTCGCGCGAGAGCACCCGGACCAGGCTCACCAGTCGCGACATCTGCGACCGGGTAAACGGGCGACGATTGCCGTGCCCGACCAGACAGATGCCGATCGCGTGCTGGTCGTACCAGTCGGCGTACGGGCCTGTCGCGTGGGCGCCGGGGAGCTGGCGGAGCCAGCGGAAGCCGAGCTCGACGGCGCCGTCGGGCAGGCCGCTCCCGTTGCCGACGACGAAGTGGTATCCCAGACCCTGGAGGCCGAGGTTCTCGTGCCTGCGTCCGATGGATTCGGCGTTGCCGTAGGGCGAGCCGGAGTGGTAGATCACGATCGCCTTCCAGCGATCAGCGTCGAGGGGGGCCTCGGTGGAGAAGGCGGACTCGAGGGAAGCGGGCGTCGCGACGGCGGCGGCGGCGGGGATGGCGCGGGTCGGGAGCGTCGGGCTCGCCCCGCCCCCGGCGACCGCCAGGACACTGACCGCCGAACCCATCGAGAGCGCCAGGGCGGTCCACACCACTTTGGTGCGTTTGGACATCCCCTGCTGCTTCGTGGAAGTTCGTCGGGCGCGTCCGTGCTGTGTTCGTCGGTTCTTTGACATCCTGCCCAACTCGCAAGCGGTGGCGTCGGTCCTCGTGATGCGTCACACCATCGGGCCGACAGGCCGGATCTCTTGCAATTCCAGACGGACACGCGCCGAGGCGCAACACCCGCGGCGTCCTGCCGCGGCTCGCTGTCCGGACCAGAGCGACACAGTAAGCCGCACGCCGTCGGGATTCACCCCCGATGACGACAACCGACAGCGGGTACGGCAAGGTTTCCCCAACCGATCAACATTCGAGGGAGTCTGGATCGACGCGGAACATCAGTCGCGAGGCAGGAGCCGCGCGCGGAGATTGGGCACGCGCGTCCCGTACTCGTCGTAGACGAACGGCACGGCGTACTGGTTCTGGATCCTGTCGTAGCGGTCGAACGGGGTGCGGTCCGCGGTGTCGCTGAAGAGCGATCGCTGGCAGCCGCCGAGCACGAAGACCCCGACCGTTAGAACGGGGAGGCCGAGAACACACGCCGCCGGGATGTTGCGCTTCCGTGCCATGGTCCAAAAAGTGTACCGCCCTCGGGAAGGAGGGCGGGACACTGGAGGAGAGAGGAGGACTTGTTCGAGGCGTTGCGTTCGCCGTCAGTTGTACGACCCCGCCGGAACGGGGTTCGCTCGCTGCGGCAAAGATTCGGGGCGGATCAGCCGTCCGCCCGGGTCGACGCGGATCGCCCCAAGACAGATCATTTGCCGAACAGCTTCATAGAGAACCGGTGTGACGGCGGTCGCGAGATTCAGGGAGCGCTCCTCCCGGACCATCGGGAGGGCGAGGGTCCGGTCCGGGAACGCGTCGAGGATCTCGGGGGGCAGGCCCGAGGTCTCAGAGCCGAAGACGAAGTGGTCGCCCGGGCGGAACTCCGCCTCGAAGACGGTGCGGCTCGCCCGGGTCGTCAGCAGCCAGGGGGTGACGCCCCGCCACGCGGCGCGGTACCAGTCCCAACCCGCGTAGTCCGACAGGCGGAGCCGGGGCCAGTAATCAAGCCCGGCCCTGCGGCAGGCCTTTTCGGAAAGGTCGAAGCCGATGGGGCGGATCAGGTGCAGCGCCGCCCCGAGCGCGACGCAGGTGCGCCCGATGTTGCCGGTGTTGTTGGGGATCTCAGGCCGGTGCAGGACGACATGGGCGAGCGGCCCGGCGGGCGCCGGTTCGCACGCCCGGGCAACTTCCGGGCTCACCGCTCGTGGCGCTGGGCGCGGATGTAGTCGGCCTCCGCCTCACGCCGCGCCTTGACGCCGGGGTCGTTGGCGACGATGCGGTCGAGGATGCCCTCAAAGCCCGCCGCGACGTACCCGTGCCAACGGACCTGGCTGTCGGAGGAGATGATGAACACGCGGCTGGCGGGCCACGCGTCGTTGCCGTAATTCTGGTGCTCGGTGGGCTGCAAGTTGGGGAAGACGCTCCGCTGCGGGTCGATGAGGACGGAGTGGCCGATACGCCTGTTGCGGAGGAAGCCGTCGGTCGCCTTCTGCAGCCGTTCGACCTGCTCTTCGATCTCACGCTGGTCCTGGTTCCACGAGCTCTGGTCGTCCCAGTGGGGCATCAACACCCCCACCACCACGACATCACGCCCGAGCCTGCGCTGGATTGCTTCCATCTGCGGCATGCGACGCTCGTGGCTCTGGTAAATGAGTGGGCTCCAGAAATAGACGACCGTGACGCGTCCGTCCGTCGCGGGCTTCTGTCCGACCCAGCCTTCGTCGGGCAGTTCAGCCGCGTAAGGCACCTCGCGCTCGTTTCCCCAGTTGTCGCGACGCCGAGGCATCTCCGGGAACCGGGCGTCCTTGTACGCCTGCTCGTCGGGCTGCATGAAGGGGATCTCGGGGAGCGCCCTGAGGTCGACATCTTCGTTGATCGCGCGGATCCTGCGGAGCTCTCGCTCACGCTCGGCCTGCGACATTGCGAGCCGCTCGTTGAGCGTCGAGGCGTCGTCGTAGCTCTCTGCGAGCAGTCGCCGGGCCGCCTCGTTCAACGATGAAGACGAGAGGTGGGCGTAGCGGAGCTGGCCGGCGCGATCGAACAGGTAGTACTCGGGGTCCTGCTGGACGCGGAAGTGCTCGTAGAACTTGCCTCCCTTGTCGTGGGCGGCGGGGAACTTCACGCCGTTGGCCCCGAGCACCGCCTCGCTGCGAGCGCCGAAGCCGCGGGGGTTGTGGACGCCGATGACCACGAGCCCGTCTTCGGCGTGGCTGTCGTGGAGGGCCTGGGCGTTCTGGAGGCCGCGGTGGGAGTTGGGGAACCAGCCGGCCCAAGTGACGACGAGGACGACCTTGCCGTTGCGGTCGGCGGAGGTGACGGGCTTGTCGCCGACCCAGTCGCCGAGGCTCTCCCAGACGGCGGCGGGAACGGGCTGCCGTTCCATCTGGTTCAGGGCCGCACGGCGCTCGCCGGACCCTTCGCGGGTGATCTGACCGGAGGCGGGCATCGCGCCAAGAACCACGCCGGCTGCGAGGCCGGCTCGAACCGCGTTCATCATCCAACCGTTGCGTCCCATGGATCGCCTCCGGAAAACTCGGGCTTGTGCGGGGCCGACGCGTGGCGTCGGCTCGATCGACCGGGGCGCGGACCGTCAGCGCACCCTTCCCCCGCGGAGTCTACTTGATATACGCCGCCGGTCACAGTCTGGTGCGTGATTTCCGCGAGGTTCTGACGGTGTGGGCGGTCGGATCAGACCCGCCAGAGCCGGTGCATGGCGATCCCTGTTGCCACAGAGACATTGAGGGAATCAACGCCGGGGGCCATCGGGATCCTGACTTTCAGATCGGCTTTGTCGGCCGCACGCCGGCTCAGGCCCGGCCCCTCCGCCCCGACCATGATGGCGATCTTGCGGAGCGCTCCTCGGTCGATTTCTGAGATATCGGACGCATCATCGGTCGTCAACGCCAGCAGGGCAAAGCCCGCCGCCCGGACCGCGTCGAGCTCGCCCGGCCATCGCCCCGTCTCGGCGAAGGGGACGCGGAGGGCGTGGCCCATCGAGACCCGCAGCGCCTTGCGGTAGAGCGGGTCGCAGGTGCGGCTGGTGAGGAGCACACCCGCCCCCGGGCCCATGAGCGCCGAGACGTTGCGGAAAATCCCGCCGACATTGTCGTGATTGGCGAGGTCTTCCATCACGACGAGGGCGTCGCAACGGTCCAGCAGCTCGGCTGGGGAGATGGGTCGGCCCCGTCGCCCGCAGGCCAGCAGCCCCCTGTGCATGCGGTACCCCGAGATCCGGTCGGTGAGTTCCGGGGGGGCGAGATAGACGGGCGTGCCCGGTTCGAGGCGATCGAGCAGCGGACGGTGCTTCTCGAAGGCGGTGGTGCTGACGAGCACGGACTCGACCCCGAAGGGCGACTCGATCAGGTGCTCAACGACGAGGGCGCCCTCGGCCATGAACAGGCCCGAGGCGGTCAGGGCGTCGGGGCCGTCATCGACTCGGTCCGGATTGTGGCGGGCGCGGAGCCAGGCGTCGCGTTGGTTGGCGTACGGTAAAAGTTCCGGCAAATCCGGATCGTCCACGAGGATCACATTCAGGCCGCACCCAACCATCGCCGACATCGTACGACGACACCCGGCCCGCCCCGGCGCGCCGGCCATACGCGCACACGGCGGGAAGGTGAGCAGGAACTGTGGAACTCTGGCAGGCGATCGTTATCGGGATTGTCGAGGGGATCACCGAGTACCTCCCCGTCAGCTCGACGGGGCACCTGATCATCACGACGAGCCTGATGGGGCTGCACGAGCCGCCGGATGTGAAGCGGGCGGTCGACGCGTACAACATCGTGATCCAGGGCGGGGCGATCCTCGCGGTGCTGACGCTCTACTGGCCCCGTGTCCAGCAGATGATCCTGGGGCTGCTGGGCAAGGACCAAGGGGGCCTGCGCCTCTTCAGGAACATCGTGATCGCGTTCCTGCCGGCGGCGGTCATCGGCGTGCTGCTCAAGGACATGATCGATCGATACCTCTTCAGCCTGTACCCGGTCGTGGCGGCGCTGATGATCGGCGGGGTGTACATGATCCTGGTCGATCGGTTCGCGATGCGCCGCCTCCGCGAGCGCGAAGCGGAGGAAGACAAGGACCCCGAGCTCCGCGACGACTGGAACATCACGAAGATGACGGTGCGCCAGAGCCTGATCATCGGGTTCATGCAGTGCGTCGCGATGTGGCCGGGCACGAGCCGTTCGATGATGACGATCACCGCGGGCGTGCTGGTGGGGCTGAAGCCTCGCCAGGCGGCGGAGTTCAGCTTCCTGCTCGGCCTGCCGACGCTGGGCGGCGCCACGGTGTACGCCCTTGTCAAGAACCTGCACGAGTCGGCCCGGGACAACGAGCCGAACATGTTCGAACAGCTCGGGTGGATGCCCCTTTTGGTGGGCACCTTCGTGACGACGATCACGGCGATCATCGCGGTGAAGTGGCTGATCGGGTTTCTGAACAAGCACGGGCTGGCGCCGTTCGGGTACTACCGGATCATTGTCGGGGCCGTGCTGCTGACTTTGGGCCTGATGGGTGTGGTGCATGTGGTCGATTGAGTGGTGCGGGCTGCGTTGAATGCTTTCTGAGCCCGCGAACCGACCCGCAGGAGGAACGCCCTTGCCGATGACCGCCCAGGACCAGTCCCAGCCGCACAACGCCCCGCAACGCACCTCGTTCCCCAAGGACCGCATCCGCGTTGTCCTGCTCGAGAGCGTGCACCAGCGCGGGGTGGATCTGCTCGCCCGCGAGGGGTTCGATGTCGCGTGCGTCCCGGGTTCGCCTTCGCCCGAGGACCTGCGCTCGCTGCTGGCCGAGGCGCACCTGATCGGCGTGCGCTCGAAAACCACGCTGACCGAGGAATTGATCGCGGGCGCCCCGCGCCTGCTGGGCATCGGCTGCTTCTGCATCGGGACGAACCAGGTCGACCTCGGCGCCGCCAGGCGTCTTGGGATCCCCGTCTTCAACTCGCCCTTCAGCAACACGCGGAGCGTGGCGGAGCTGACAATCGCCGAGGCGGTCTGCCTGATGCGCCGAGCGTTCGAGAAGTCGTCGCAGATGCACGCGGGGCGCTGGTTCAAAAGCGCAAGCGGCTCGCGCGAGGTCCGGGGAAGGACGCTGGGCATCGTCGGGTACGGGCACATCGGTGCGCAGGTCTCGGTGCTGGCCGAGGCGATGGGCATGCGCGTGATCTTCTACGATGTGCTGCCCAAGCTGCCCTTGGGCAACGCGCGCCCGTGCGACTCGCTGCACGAGTTGCTGGCCGAGTCGGACATTGTGACGCTGCATGTGCCATCGACGCCGCTGACGCGCGGGATGATCGGCGCTCGCGAGCTGGCGTCGATGCGCAAGGGCTCGCACCTGATCAACAACGCGCGGGGCGAGGTGGTCGATGTCTCGGCGCTCGCCGAGGCGTTGCGTTCGGGGCATCTGGCCGGCGCCGCGGTGGATGTGTTCCCCGAGGAGCCGCGTTCGAGCGGGGATCCGTTCGATTGCGAGCTGCGGGGCCTTGAGAATGTGATCCTGACGCCGCACATCGGGGGGAGCACGGCCGAGGCGCAGGAGGCGATCGCCGAGGATGTCGCGACGAAGCTGGTGCGTTTTATGAATGTGGGGACGACGACGGCGGCGGTGAATGTGCCGCAGGTCGAGCTGCCGATGCAGGAGACCGACGCGGGGCGCCCGCACCGCGTGCTGCACTTTCACAAGAACGTGCCGGGTGTGCTGGGGCAGATCCACGCGATCACGACCGAGCTGGGCGCGAACATCTCCGGCGAGTACCTGCGGACGCAGGACGAGCTGGGGTATGTCGTGCTGGATGTGAGCCCGACCGACAGCGCGCAGCTGCTGTCGAGGCTGCGCGAGATCCCCGAGACGGTGCGCGTGCGCGTGCTGTGGTGAGGGGGGACCCGACCCTTCGCTGCGCTCAGGGGCCGGCGTCAAGGGTGAGGGTGTCGATGACGGCGCGTTCGCCCGGGCGGGACGCTCGGGCCACGGTCTGTCGCTGCACCCTGCGCCCAGCGCCCCGCTACCCGCGCCCAGTGCTACCTGCTCCCTACCGGTTCCTCGCGGGGGTCGTGTTCGAGGAGGAGGTCGGCGACGGCGGGCGCGTTGTCGAGGGGTTTGCCCTTGGCATCGGTGAGCGGCTTGCCGTCGAGGGTCTCGATGATCGGGACGGGGTTGGCGCGTTCGTGCGCTTCGAGGCGCTTTTCGAGGGCTTCGCGCTGGGCGTCTTCGAGCTCGGTCCACTTGCCGCGACCGCGGCACTTGGGGAAGCGTGAGCAGCCGAGCCATGGCCCGCGGACGCCCGAGCGGAGGTTCAGGGGCGATTCGCAGGTCGGGCAGGGGAGGTCGGTTTCCAGCGGGGGGACCGACGGGGCCTGGACGCGGCCCTTCTTGTCGAGGTTGAGGATGAGGCCGTCCTCGGAGGTCTCGCCCTCTTCCAGCAGCGTGGTGATGAAGGGGCCGAAGCGGCCGGTCTTTCTGACCATCGGGCGGCCGGTCTTGGGGCAGCGGACATTGACGAACTCGGCGGGGCGGGGCCGGCCCTCGCGGTCGACGGGGCAGGCGTAGCTGCAGTCGGGGTAGCGCTCGCAGCTGAGGAAGCGGCCGTTCTTGCCGAAGCGGTAGACGAGGCCGGCGCCGCAGGTGGCGCAGCGGTACTTGTCTGGGGCGGGGAGGGACTCGGCCTTGGCGTGCTTGAGCTCGTCGTGGGCGCGTTCGAGGCTGGCTTTGAAGCCGCTGTAGAAGCGCCGGAGCATCTCGATCCAGTCGAGGTGTTCTTCCTCGATCTTGTCGAGCTCTGACTCCATCTCGCGGGTGTAGCCGACATCCATGATGCCGGGGAAGGCCTCGATGAGCTTGTCGGTCACGACCTCGCCGAGGTCGGTCGCGTAGAAGCGGCGCTCGATCTGCTCGACATAGTTGCGGTCCTGGATGGTCTGGATGATCGCGGCGTAGGTCGAGGGGCGGCCGATGCCTTCTTCTTCGAGCTTCTTGATCAGGCCGGCCTCGGTGTAGCGCGGGGGCGGGCTGGTGAACTTCTGGTCGGGCTCGATCGCGAAGGGGCGCATCGCGTCGCCCTTGTTGATCTGGGGCAGTGTCGCGGTGTCGCTGGCGGTCGGCACGCCGGCGACCTTGTAGAACCCGTCGAAGGCGAGCACGCGCCCGGTCGCGCGGAAAACCACGGGACGGGAGGCGTCGGTCCCGCCCTCGATCAGAACGGCGGTCGAATCCCACTGCGCCGGGGTCATCTGGCAGGCGACGAAGCGCTCCCAGATGATCTGGTACAGGCGGAACTGGTCGGGCTTGAGGGCCGAGCGGACACGCTCGGGCGTGAGCGAGGCGTTGGTCGGGCGGATCGCCTCGTGGGCCTCCTGCGCGCTTTTGTTGGAGGAGGTGAAGAAGTTGGGCTTCTCGGGGAGGTACTTGTCGCCGAAGGTCTTGGTGATGTACCCGCGGGCCATGTCGATCGCGTCGCGGCTGAGGTGCGTCGAGTCGGTACGCATGTAGGTGATCAGGCCGACGGGGCCTTCGCCGGGGATGTCCACGCCCTCGTAGAGCTGCTGGGCGGCGCGCATCGTCCGCTGGGCGCCGAAGCTCAGGCGGCTGCTGGCGGCCTGCTGCATCGTCGAGGTGATGAACGGCGCAGGGGGACGGACGCTCGTGCGCTTGGTCTCGATCGAGCGGATCTTGTAGGGCGTGGCGGGGTCAACTTTGCCGCTGATGGTGCGCTTCCAGCGGGCGGGGCCCTTGGCCTCGGCGTCTTCCTCGGTGTTGGTTTGGAGGCCGGTCATGCCGGCGAGGCCGAGCACTTCGAGGACGCCGGGGGTCAGGTCGCAGCCGTCTGCGCTCTTGAACTTCGCGGCGATGTTGCTCTTCGCGTCGTCGGGCAGCGCCTTGTCGGGCGCGGCGCGGTCGACGGGCGAAACAACGCCGGCGCCGCCGGACTGGCGGATGTCGAACTTCTCGCCCCCGACCTCGACGAGCTCGGCTCTGATGGCCTTGTTGTCGGCGAGCCATGCGTTCTGGCGTTTGATGGTCGGGGCGTTGTTCTTCTCGTCGCGCTCGGCGAGCAGGGCCTGCCACGCGGGGCCGAGGCGCTTGGCGTCGGCCTCGGAGAGCGCGAAGTTGGCCTGGACCGACCAGTACTCGTCGGGGACGAAGGCGCGGATCTCGCGCTCGCGCTCGACAACAAGCAGGACCGCGACCGACTGCACGCGTCCCGCGCTCAGGCCACGGGCGACCTTCTTCCAGAGCAGGGGCGAGACCTGGTAGCCGACGATGCGGTCGAGGATGCGGCGCGCCTGCTGGGCGTTGACGCGGTCCTCATCGATCGGGTGGGGCGAACCGAACGCCTTCTCGATCTCGGCCTTGGTGATGGCGGGGAAGACGACGCGCTTGGCGTCCTTGGAGGGGATGCCGATCTCCTGGGCGAGGTGCCAGGCGATCGCCTCGCCCTCTCGGTCGAGGTCGGTCGCGAACCAGACCTGGCGACCCGAGTCGATCGATTCCTTGGCGGCCCGCTTGAGGTCGCGCATCACGGCGTCTTTGCCGTCGAGGATCTCGTAGGTGGGATGGAAATTCTTGTCGAGGTCGACGCCGGGGACGGGCTGCTTGGAGCCCTTTGGGGCCTTGCTGGGCAGGTCGCGGACATGGCCGATCGAGGCGAGGACGATGTAGTCCTGGCCCAGATACCTATTGATGGTCTTGGCCTTGGCGGGCGACTCGACGATGACGAGGTGCTTGCCCTTGGCGTCGCCGGCTTTGACGCCGAGGCCAGTGCCTTTGCCGCCGCGCTTGCGTCCGCCGCCCCCGGCGGCCTTGGAGGCCACCTTCTTGGAGGTCTTGCTGGCGGTCTTCTTTGAGGACTTTTTGGTGGTTTTCTTTGCCATGCCGTCGGTTTTCCGCCGGCGGCTTACGGCGCCCCGGCCGGGCAGATGCCCGCGAACAACATCCCGCCACCATGCCCGGAGTCAAGCACCGACAGGGCCGGAGCGGGGTGATTTCTTCTCGGCTGGTCCGGGCGGATCCCTCCAGACCGAGGCGGAGATCGGCCCGGATCGCACCCCGCGGGCGGGCGGGGGTCAGGCACCGCTAAGACAAGTATTGACAACGACTTGCGCCCACTCGGCGGGCGGGGTGTTCGCCGCGTCGATCCAGACCGAGCCGGGGGTGGCTTTCAGGCGCCTCAGCCAGGTCCGCTGGTTTTTTGCGAATCGTCGGGTCTCGATCTTGATCGCCTCGATCGCGTCGTCCAAACCATTGCGGCCCTCGAAGTGTTCAATGAGCTGCTTGTACCCCAGTGCCTCGCGGGCCTGGGGGCCCAGGCGACCCGCCTGCCAGAGAGCCCGGGCCTCCTCGATGAGCCCTTGCTCAACCATCTGCCTGACCCGGGCGTTGATGCGGCGGCTCAGGGCCTCGGCGGGCCAGTCCAGCCCGATGAGCACCCTGTCGGACCGCTCGCGCCCCCGGTCCCACTGGCGCTGATGCTCGCTGATCGGTGTGCCGGTGAGGCGGTAGACCTCCAGGGCACGGATGGTGCGTCGCTCGTCGTTTGGGTGGATGCGTGCCGCGGCTTCGGGGTCGACGCGTTCGAGCTCGGCGCGGCGCTCGGCGGCGGGGATGGCCGCGAGCTTCTGGCGGAGCGCCTCGTCGGCGCCGGGGCCCTCGAAAAGCCCGTCGAGGAGGGCCTTGATGTACAGATGCGTGCCCCCCGCGACGATCGGGGTCGCGCCGCGGGCCTTGATCTCGTCGATCGCGGCTTCGGCGGCTTCGAGCCACTGGTGGACGGAGAACGACTCGGTCGGCTCGGCGATGTCGATGAGGTGGTGGCGGACGCCGCGGCGTTCGGCCGGGGTCGGCTTGGCCGAGCCGATGTCCAGCCCCCGGTAGATCTGCATGGAATCGGCGGAAACGACCTCGCCCCGGACGCCGGTGAGAGTTTCAAAGGCGAGGGCGGCTTCGACAGCGAGGGCGGTCTTGCCGCCGGCGGTCGGGCCGACGATGAGGGGGAAGCGGCGGATCTGTTGTCGATCTTGGGGCATCTGGGCGGGATTGTTGCGGCTCGGTCGGGTTTTCGCGGGCGGACCCCTAGAATCCCTGCCATGCCCCTCCCACGCGTTGCCATCGTCGGCCGGCCCAATGTCGGCAAAAGCTCCATCATGAACATGCTGGCCCGCCAGCGTGTGTCGATCGTTGACGATCTGCCGGGCGTCACGCGCGACCGGGTGACCAATGTCGTCACGCTGCCCTCGCCCGACGGGGAGCGGCCGGACAAGCCCGTCGAGCTGACCGACACGGGGGGGTACGGCGTCTACACCGCCGAGGGGCAGCGCCACGACGAGATCGGCAACGACCTCGGGCGGCTGACGCCGGACATCGAGAAGCAGATCGCCGAGGCGGTGGCGGACGCGGACCTGGTGCTGTTCGTGGTGGATTGCCAGGCGGGGCCGACGCCGCAGGACGAGGCGATCGCCAAGATGCTGCGCGAGCGTCGGATGGGCTCGCGCCCGCTGCCCGATCGCGAGGGGAGCCCGGCGCCGATCCGCGTGGTGGCCAACAAGTGCGACGGCGAGGGCTGGGAGGCGCACGGGCTGGAGTTCGCGGCGCTGGGCTTCGGCGAGCCCATGATGGTCTCGGCGAAGAACAACTACCAGCGCCGGATGTTCAGCGACGCGCTGTACGACCTTCTGCCCCAGCCATCTCCCGAGGACGAGCGGGTGGCCAGGGCGGACCTGCGTGTGGCGATCGTTGGCAAGCGCAACGCGGGCAAGAGCACGCTGCTGAACAAGCTCGCCGGCGAGGAACGCGTGATCGTCAGCGAGATCCCCGGGACGACGCGCGACGCGGTGGACATCCGCTTCGACTACGACGGCAAGTCTGTCGTCGCGATCGACACCGCGGGCTTGCGCAAGAAGAAGAGTTTTCAGGGCCGGGTCGAGTGGTTCGCGCTGGACCGGACGCAGCGGGCGATTCTGCGGGCCGATGTCGTGCTGTTCATGATCGACGCGACCGAGCCGGTGAGCCAGGTCGACGAGCAGATCGCGATGCTGGCGCAGAAGGCGTACAAGCCGTGCGTGCTGGTGATCAACAAGTGGGACCTTGTCGACGGGAAGAAGGGGCGCGACGGCAGGCCGATCACGCCCCAGCTCTTCGACCGCTACCTGCGCGAAGAGCTCAAGGGCCTGCGGGACGCCCCGATCGCGATCATGGCGGCCAGGGACGGGCTGAACATCAAGCAGACGATGGACCTCGCGTTCGAGCTGTTCGAGCAGGCGTCGACGCGAGTCTCGACGGGCGAGCTGAACCGCCTGATCCGCGGGATCCTGGAGACGCGGGGGCCGACGAACAAGCTGGGCACGCAGGTGAAGGTGTACTTCGTGGCGCAGGTGGCGACCAACCCGCCGACGATCGCGCTGGTGGTCAACCGGCCGGAACTGTTTACGCCCAACTACGAGCGGTTCCTGCTGAACCGTTTGCACGAGGCGTTGCCGTTCGAGGAAGTGCCGATCAAGCTGATCGTCCGGCCGAGGAAGAGCCGCGACGACCGGTCGCACGACACGCGCGACGAGGAAGTGCAGATGATCGACTTCGCCGCGGCGTCGCCCGAGGAGGCCGAGGCTGAGGTGCGGCTGGCGCTGGAGGCCGACCCGGAGCAGGAAGACATCCTGGCTGCGATGCCCGACGACCCCGAGGCGTACTTCGATGACGAGGACGATCGGCGCTGAACGCCGGCGGTTGTCCGTTGATTACCGACACCGGTCCCTGACCGTTCGCCCGACACGGCTCGGC
>REET01000238.1 GCA_007694925.1 Phycisphaerales bacterium
AGGCGCTGCCCGCGTAGATGTAGTTCGGCACGCGCAAGCGCACGCACGCGTCGAGCACAGCCCGGTCCAGCGCGATGTTGTGCGAGAAGATCGGAAACTCGTTGCCGAACACAAAGCCGATGCCCGCGACGATGTCGGCGAGGTGGTAGACCGTGTCGCAGCCTTCGACCACCGCCTCGGCGGCGCCCGGATCGGACAGGTCGACACGGACGAAGCGAAGCCGCTCCGCACCGTCGCCGGGCAGGTGCTCGACGCGACCCCGCGAGAGGTTGTCGGCCACCGTCACCTCGCACCCGAGCCCGAGCAGCACGCGCACCAGCGCAGAACCGATCATCCCGGCCCCGCCGGTCACCACAACTCGACGGCCAGGCCACTGCTCACGCTGCATCAACTGCTTCTCCGCAATGTCGCGCTTCAACCCGCCCTGCGCTGCTCTAGCGCCTCAGGAACCGCGATCAGCCAGTACTCGCCCCAGTTGCTCAGAAACTCGGTGATCCGCAGCCCCGCGGCGCTCAGCTCGGTTTCAAGCTGCTCGCGCGTGTGCTCGGTCTCGTGCGTCGGGTCCAGGCGCCACTCGACGCCCAGCTCACGCTTCCACGGCACACGCCACTCGCGATCGAACGCCGGCACGCGGATCAGAAACCTCTTCGGCCCGTACCACGAGGCGTACTTCGCCAGCAGCCCCGGCCGGTCGGCGAGGTGCTCGAGCACATTGGAGAGCACGACCACATCGAACGAGCCCTCCGCCCGGTCTTTGGTGATGTCGCCATGCACGAGCGTCATGCGCCCGGCGATGTCGTCCGACGCCGCCCGCTCCCTCGCCCGTTCCAGCGCCGGCTCCGAAAGGTCCATGCCCACAACCGTCGCGCCGCAGGCCGAGGCGATCGAAGCGCCGAGCGCCCCGACGCCGCAGCCGAGGTCGAGCACACGCTGCCCGGGCTCGATGCGTTGGGTGAAAAAATCGTGGTAGCGCATGAGGCGGTGCTTGGGGTGCAGGCCGCCATCGGCCTCGACGGCCGCCAGCCCCTGCAGCTTGTAGAGCGGGTCGTCCAGCCCGAGCAGGAACCGCGCGCGATCCTTCGGCGCCAGCCTCCGGGCGAACCCCGACAGGCTCCGCGACCACGCCTCGACCTGCTGATCGGCGGGCGACTTGAGCAACTCCGCCCCCCAGCGCACCGCACCCGGCGGCGTCTGCACCGACGCGCCGGCACGCTCCAGCGCAATCCTGTGGATCCGTCGCTCAAGCTCGATCGTCTGGGCGAGGCCCAAGCGGGCCGAGACCCCGTTCGCCGCGGACATCCCGAGCCCGACGCACAGCTCGCGGTCGTTCAGCAACACATCGAAGGTCCGGGCGAACACCAAGGGGTCGGACGCGATCCGCAGCCCGTTGACCCCGTGCTCGACGACCTCGCGCTGGCCCGGCGTGTCGGCGACGACCACGGCACACCCAGCACCCATCGCCTCCAGAACCGTCTTGGGATGGCCCTCCAGCTCCGACGCCTGCGCGTAGATCGCGCAGCACTTCAGCCGCTCGATCAGTTCGAGGTGCGGGATCCGCCCCTCGAAGCGCACATCGACGCCGAGGCGCCTGGCGTGCTCTTGCAGGTTCTCGCGTTCCTCGCCGTCGCCGATCACCGTCAGATAGGCGCCGTTGCGCGTCACATCGGGAAGGTACGACATCGCGTCGATCAGGATGTCGACACGCTTTCTTCTGACGAGCTGCCCGGCGTAGAGGATCTCGCCCGGCTCGCGCTCCGCCTCGGCGTAGCCCGGGTCCGCGTCGGCGACAAAGTTCGGCTGCACAACCGTCCGCCCCACCGAGAGCCCGTACCGCCAACGCAGGTCGTCGATCATCGTCTCGGTGCTGGCGACCACCACATCGGCCGCACGGCAGAGCTCCCCCTCCGACGCCCCCGCCTCGACCGCCTCGGCGGACTCTGGCCCGCACTGCGAAGCGACGAACCTCGAATGCAGGTACCCGCCCCGGGCGATCAGCCCCGTGCGAACGCCCGAATCGCGGAGCGCCGAAGCGATCGCGATCGCCCGCTCGCCCCCCACCATCTGATTCGTTTTGACGATCGCCGACTTCGATCCGCGCAGCAGGCCCGCCACACGCTCGGGCAGGGCGGCGTGGTGCTCGTGCTCGGGCAGCCTCGACTCGTTGCAGACCACCAGGGCCCGGAAGGGCAGCTTCTCGGCGATCGTGATGTCCGAATGATCCCCGTCGGTCACAAACACGACCGTCCCGAAGCCCGACGCCAGAGGCTCGTACAGCAGGCTCTCACGCCCGAGCAGCCCCGTCCGATCCCACTGCTTCAGCGAGACGCCCTGCGTGAAGACGAGCACCAGCGCGTCGGCGGTCCGTTCGCTCAAGACGCACCCCCCGCCCCGAGGCTGACCCAGTGGTTGTTCCGGCGGCGACGCATCGAAGCGAGGATCGGCCGGATCGACGGGCCGGGCCAATATTTTCGGGCTCCGGCGGGGAGGGCCGATGCTCGGGATCGATGATCCCCGTCGCCATGGCCATCTCCCGCGCCCACCCGAGCCTCGAACGCGCCGTCGCCTGCGCGCTCAACCAAGAGGGCGTCGAGACCGAGCTGCTGTTGGTCGTCAACGGAACAGACGCGCAAGCGATTCGGGCCGCAGAGAGGCTCGACGCAAACAACGCCCGGATCAGGGTGCTCTTTCGTGAGTCGCCGGGACTCTCGGGGGCGCTCAATCTTGCGCTCCGCTCGACCGACGCCGAGTTCGTCGCACGCATGGACGACGACGACCTCTGCGAGCCACACCGCCTGCACACCCAGTTGCGGCGGATGCGCGAGCGGCCGGACCTCGCCGCCGTCGGCTGCGCCTGGCGCGTGCTCGGGCCCAATTCCAAGCCAGATTCCAAGCCAGATTCCAAGCCAATCGCAATCGTCCGCCCACCGACCGAGCCGAACCCGCTGCACGCCCGCCTGCTGCAAGGCAACTGCCTCGCCCACGGCTCGATGCTGCTCCGCCGCCGAAGCGTCCTCGACGCCGGCGGCTACGACGAAACCCTCGACAAGGCCCAGGACCTCGACCTCTGGCTGAGGCTCTCCACGACGGGCCGCATCGGCGCCGTGCCCGACATCCTCTATACACATTGCTTGCGCGAGGAGAACGCCGCGCTCTCGACCTCGCGCGAGCAGGCGCACGCCGCGGCAACCGTCCTCGCCCGCGCCTGGGCGGCACTCCCCCGAGGCGATGACGAGGCCGACCACGCGGAACTGATCGACGCCGTTGCAGAAGTGCTGGAGCGCACCGACGACCCCGCCAGCCGCGACGGAATCGATCGGCTGATCCGTGAGCGGGGCCCGACCCTCGGCGCGATGGTCGCGGCGCTCTGGGCGAGCGCCCGCGTCCCGCCGATGACGGCGAGGGCGGTGGAGATTTGCCGCAGAAGCCGCCTGCGCGAGGTCGGGGCCGAGCTTCGCAACGCCGGAGCCGCATCAGTCACGCTCTGGGGCGCCGGCTCGCACGCCGAATGGATCCTCGACCACGCGGGCGACCTCGGCCTGCCGATCAACGGCCTCATCGACGATCAGGCAACGGGCGAGCTCCGCGGGCTGGCGATCACAAGACCAGAGGCGGCCGAGCCCGGCGCGTTCGTGCTGATCGCCAGCGACTCGTTCGAAGACCAGATCTGGGAGCGGTCACTCCCCCACCGCACACGCGGCGTCCGCGTCTACAGGCTCTACGGGGCGTAAGGCCACACCCCACACCCCTCCTAAAGCTTCTCAATCGCGATGCTCGCCAGCTCCGACCGCTCGCTCTTCTGCAGCGTCACATGCCCGACGAGGCCGACGCCCCGAAGCTTCTCGATCGCGTACGACAGCCCGTTCGACGACCCGTCGAGGTACGGGTTGTCGATCTGCCCGATGTCGCCCGTCAGGATCAGCTTCGTCCCCTCGCCCACGCGGCTGATGATCGTCTTGACCTCGTGCGGCGTCAGGTTCTGCGCTTCATCCACGATCATGAACTGGTGCGGGATCGAGCGCCCGCGGATGTAGGTCAAAGGTTCGAGCACCAGCCGCCCGTCGGCGATCAGCTTGTCGATCCGCTGCTCGGTCGAGTGGCTCTCGGCCGTCTGCGAGCCCGCCCCGCGCGTCGAGAGCAGGTAGCCCAGGTTGTCGAAGATCGGCTGCATCCACGCCGTCAGCTTCTCGTCCTTGTCGCCGGGCAGGTAGCCGATGTCGCGCCCCAGCGGCATGATCGGCCTCGCGACCAGCAGCTTGTCGTAACGCTCCTCGCCGAAGACCTTGGCCATGCCCGCGGCGATCGCCAGCAGCGTCTTGCCCGTGCCCGCCGAGCCCAAGAGCGTGACGAGCTGGATCGAATCGTCCAAGAGAAGATCAAGCGCCATCGTCTGCTGCGTGTTGCGCGGGGCGATGCCCGAGACATGGCGCGCCGAGCGGTGCTTGGCGACCGGGACGATGTGGTCGGTGTCGGCCAGGCGCCGACCCAGCCCGCCCGTGTCCTTGAAGATCACGAACTGGTTGGGCGTCAATCGCCCGGAGAAGGGGTTGCCCTGCTCGTCGATCACGCCCGGCTGCGACAGGCGGGCGATCGGGAGCATCTTCTCCTCGTACATCTCCGTCACCAGCTCGTGGTCGGCGGTCAGGGTGACATACCCGGTGTAGAGGCGGTCGGCGTCGACCTTCTGGTTCTCGAAGTCCTCGGTCTTGACGCCCAGCGAATCGCTCTTGATCCGCGCCGAGAGGTCCTTGGAGACAAACACCGCCCGCTTGCCCTCGCTGTGCAGGCTGTGGGCGACCGCGATGATCCGGTTGTCGGGCGTGTCCGTCGAGATCGCGCCCGGGCGTTCGTGGTCGCCAAGGTCGATGCGCACGGTCCCCGTCTGCCCGTCGGGGCCGGTGCTGAAGGCGGCGCCGGGACGCGGGCCCAACTCCCCCCAGCTCACCCCGGAGGTCAGCTTGCCCAACTGCCGAAGCGCGTCGAGGTGGCGGATCGCCTGCCGCGCGTTGCGACCGATGTCGTCCTCGCGACGCTTCATCGTGTCCAGTTCCTCGATGACCTGGAACGGGATCACGACATGGTTTTCTTCGAACACGAAGACGGCGTCTGGGTTGTGCAGCAACACATTCGTGTCGATCACGAAGTGCTTCACATCCTCCGCCACGCTCTGCCGACCAGCATCCATGGACCGGTCCTGCGTTTTGATCATGGGCGTTGCGCTCGCTCCGGAGGCATGAATCAGAGGGCCGGATCCGTCCGGCTCTTTGCCCAGCATACCGCCCGCCCGGCCCACGCCGGGCCTGTCGTTCACCGCCGCTCGGGCTCAGCGCGCGTCGGCGCCCGCCCGAGTCTCTTCTGCTTCGTGGTCCTGCCCGGCGTCGTCGGGGGCTTCGGCCTCCTCGGCGGCGACCGCCTCGGCCTCTTCCTCGGCCCGATCGGGGAACCGCGTGCGCTCCATATCCAGGATCCAGTCCTCGATGTGCGCCCGCCGGTACAGGTCGACGCGGATCGTCTTGCCCCCCGCCTGGGGGTGATCCTCACGGACCTCAAGATCCACATAAAACTTGCGCCAAAGCCGCTTGTCGACATCCGCCAGGTCGTCGGGCGTCAGCTCCAGCCCGTCGGGGAAGATCAGACGCTGCTCCTCCGGATCCCACTTGTACACCTTGCTCCGGACCATCACGATCCGCCCGACGCAGTAGATCGCCAGCACCATCGAAATCGCGAGCATGATCCACTGCACCGGGATGTCGAAGCTGCTCAAACGCTTGGGCGGGTTGCTCGTCCCGAACCGGGCCTGCAACTCGCTCAGCCTCTCCTGCGGCTCAACACCCGCGTAGCTCGTCCGCTCCGGGTCCAGCCGCCCCACCACCCCAAGGGACCGGAGCCACTCCTTCCGGGCCGCTTCGGTCTCGGTCAGGGTGACGCCCGTATCGCGCCGGTCACGGAGGCGTTCAAGTTCCGCCCTCGGATCGGTGACCGCGACATCGTCGACGCGGAGCGTCCGGCCGACGGTTGAGGCGCGGGTTTCGAGGTACGCCCGCTCCATGTACTCGGCGTACTCCATCCCCCGATTGGGGTAGGCGATCGTCGCGTCGTACAGACACCAGAGGCTGAACCCGACGAGCACGGCGACGATGATGCTGATCTTCAGCCGCCAGCCGGGGCGCAGGGTCGTGCTTTGCAGTTCCGCCATAGGGGGAGAGCTCCAGCGGTTGTTCGGTCGGGCGGGGGCGAGGGTTCGCCCAAGAGGCGGTCCTGATGAGGCTATCGGCGTCGGCGCGGCAGATCTTCGACGCTGTCGAGCGTTGCGGCCCACCACCACTCCAGAAGCACCCGCCCCCCGGGTCTTGAAAGAAAGCCCGAGAACCCGCCTCGGCTCACCTCGCGGATCGGGATGCGGGGCGAGCGGAGCTCCCCCCGGGAGGCCATCGTCAGCCACTCAGAGTGCATCTTGCGGTACTGGGCGCCGCGTCCCTGCCAGAAACCCCAGCTCGGTCGTGCCCATCGCATCGGGGGGATTGTACCGGGGCGGCGCGATCCGGCCGCACGGGACCCGCGACGAATTCTGCCCCCGATCCGGCCGGAGAGGGGATGACAGCGGGGGCGTGGCGGCTTATTGTGTGAGCCTGTCCGGTACGCCGTTCCCCGCCGGACGACATCTCGGGCCTGTAGCTCAGCTGGTTAGAGCGCACCCCTGATAAGGGTGAGGTCGACAGTTCGAATCTGTCCAGGCCCATTTTCCTTGAGCGTCCCGCGTGCGAATGTCGCGTGAGAGGTTCGGCAAGGCCGACACCGCGCAGCCCGCCCCGTAGACTCGACGCACAGCGGCGGTGTCAACCGGGAGGCGTGGGTTGTCTGAGGGCACGACCACTAAAGAGAAGAAGCGAGGCTTCGCGAGCGACTTCCGAAAGTTTTTCGGGCGCGGCTTGGCCATCCTGCTGCCCTCGATCCTCACGCTCTGGATCCTCTGGACCCTCTTCCGCTTCGTCTACCAGAATGTCGGCGAGCCGATCAACGCCGGCATCCGGCTGGTCATCATCGAGGTCGTGCCCAAGGTCGCAGGCGCGGGCGAGGCGGCGCCCGACGGAACCCGGCGCATCCGCGTGCCCGACTGGTATGTCGTCAGAGAGTCCCAGATCGTCAACTACCTCCGCCACCAGCGCCAGCGGGGCGCCAACATCCCCCTGGAGGGCGATCCCGGGTACGCCATGGCCTTCGACCGGGGACGCAACGAGCTCCGGCGAGAGCAGTTCGGCGAGTGGTGGAACAGCCACTGGTACCTGGAGGCGGCGGGGCTGTTCGTCGCGATCATCCTGATCTACCTCGCCGGCCTGCTCCTCGGGAACCTCCTGGGCCGGAAGATCTACACCGCGATGGAACGCTGGCTGGCGAAGATCCCCGGGTTCAAGCAGGTCTACCCCCATGTCAAGCAGGTGGTCGACCTGATCATGGGCGAGCGGGCGATGGCCTTCAACAAGGCCGTGCTCGTGCAGTACCCCCGCAAGGGGATCTGGACGGTCGGGCTCGTCACCGGCGACTCGCTGAAGACGGTGGTCGAACAGGCCGGCGGGCCTGTGGTCTCGGTCTTCATCCCCTCAACACCGACGCCGTTCACCGGGTTCACGATCAATGTCCCCAAGGACGAAGCCATCGACCTGCCGATCACGATCGACCAGGCGATCCGCTTCATCATCACCGCCGGCGTGCTCAACCAGATGGGCGACACGCCGGGCAAGGGCCTGCCCGGGAAGGGGCTTCCCGCCAAGGGGACGCCAGAGAAGAAGCCGCTGAGCCAGATCCTCCCCGACGCGATGCCGGGGACGAAGCCCGGCACAATGCCCGAACAAGACCCTGAGCAGGACGCAACCCCGGGCGACGCCGAACGCCCCAAGGACGACTAGAGCGGGTCAGCGGGCTCGGCGCCTCTGACTCGTCGGACAGTCGGAAGCGGGGCGGAGAGGGGTCGCGCCGGCGTCGGAGACCGCTATGATGGGTCTTGACCCCGACGCCGAGAGGTCGAGGGGAGAACATCGGGAGTGAGTATGCGAATCGATGTTGTTGGGCGGCAGATCGAGATCACCGACGCGATCCGTGAGTACGCTGAGAAGAAGTGCGAGAAGCTGACACGCTTCTTCGATCAGATCCAGCAGATCACGGTGACGGTCGAGTCGACCGAGCACAAGTCCGGGCGTGAGTTCGATGTGGAGTTTCTGGTCGATGTCGAACATCACCCGAGCTTCGTCGCCCGGGCCGAGGACGGGGACCTGTACGCGGGGATCGACCGCGCGCAGGAGAAGGCGGTCCGCCAACTGACCGACTTCAAGGAGAAGCTGAAGACGGGCAACCGCTGACCCACCCGGGTTTCGCGGCCCCCGCCGGAGCATCGCGCGGATGAAGCTGACCGAAATTGTCGTCACCGAAGCCATCGTCACCCAGCTGCAGGCGGGAGAGCGCGACGACGCCATCTCCGAGCTGATCGACGCCCTCGTCAAGTCCGGCGCCGTCCCAGAGGGCGCGCGGGACACCCTCGTCCAGCGGGTGCTGGAGCGCGAGGCGAAGGGATCGACGGGCTTCGGCAAGGGCGTCGCCGTCCCTCATGTGCGCCACAAGGAGGCGACGCGGGTCGCCGCCGCGATCGGCCTGAGCGAGCAGGGCATCGATTTCAACGCCCTGGACCGCCAGCCGGTCTTCTCCGTCTTCCTCCTGGTCAGCCCCGAGGACAGCCCGGACGATCACCTCCAGGCGATGGAGGTCATCTTCCACAACCTGGGCAAGCAGACCTTCCGGCGCTTCCTCCGCCAGGCACGCAGCGTCGAGGATGTCACCACACTGCTCGACGAGGCAGACACCCAGCAGCTCGCGTGCTGATCCCCTCTCAGGGCCCCAAACCCGGGCTCGCCGGGCGGCCCACGCCCGAAGCCAGGACGCTATCGATGCGCACGAGCGTGCAGGTCTCCATCGTCAACCGCCTCGGCCTGCACGCCAGGCCGGCCATGGCGTTGGTCGACCTCGCAAACGGACACAAGTGCGATGTCACCATCGTCAAGAGCGATCAGACCGTCAACGGCAAGTCGATCATGGAGGTCATGATGCTCGCCGCGACCAAGGGCACCAGCCTCGAAATCATCTGCGACGGCGACGACGCCCAGGAGTGCTGCGACAAGCTCAAGGCCCTGATCGAGCGGGGCTTCGACGAAGAGTGACCGCGCCGCACGACGCCTACACGCGGGGCGTGGGAGCGAGCAGCGGGATCAGCACCTCAACAAACAGCAGGAAACCCAGGGCCAGCGCGATCATGCCCAGCAGGATCTGGGCGGCCATCACCAGCACCTCGACGGGGTACCGGCGCATGTCGCGCGTCCGGACGGCCTTGTACGCGACCGCCGTCAGCAGCGCCAGGGGCACCAGGAGCAGGTACCACTGGCGGTGGAGGTTCAGCGGGTCGACCAACGGCGTGTAGGCCGCAACGAAGGGACCGAGGTAGGTCGCGAGGTTCATTGCTCGCCCCCCGCGTCGCCGGTTCTGACCGAGTCGAGCACGCTCGATCGCTTCGGCGCGTCCTTGGACTTGGCGCCCCGCCGCGCCGATCTCCCGGGGGGGAGCAGGGCGTCGAGGATGGCGATGAAGTTGAGCATGCCCGCGATGAGGCAGTAGAGGACGCCGATCTCGTTGACCTTGCCGACCGAACGCCTGATCGGCGGGCCCTCGCCCGGCCCGGCCGAGCGGATCGTGCCGTTGTCGAGCGTCTCGTGGGGCAGGGCGTGGCGGGTCGGTGCGTGGGATGGGCGCATCGGGTCGACGCCCTTGAACGCGGCCTGGTGGACGCGGTCGACCACGATGGCGACGGGGCCCACGAAAAACATGCCGTAGAAGGAGAGTCGGGTCTCCGTCCGGTCCGAGCGGCTGTCGACGACGGTGATGCCCCCGATGAGCAGCCCGCCGAGGAAGAGGCCCAGCACGCCGACGCAAACACCCACGCCGCGGGCCTTTCGGCCGGCCACGAAATGACCGAGCCCGGGGAGCACCCAGGCGAGGACGCCCGCGGCGGGGTCGAATCCTGCAGTCGCCCGGTCGGCGTCGTGGGCAGGGTTTTCCTTGGGGTGCTGGTCGGTCATCTGAGAGGGGCGGTGTCGGTCGCGGGCAGGGTCGCCCGAACACGGTTGCGTCAGGAAAGCGCGGGTCGGGATTGACAACGCCGGCGCGGGCAGTAGTGTACCGCCGATCCGTCCCGGGGGATCCGGAGGCGAATCTTCAGCGGGTCCGGCCGGGGGGCCGGGCGAAGAACCAGCGACGACAGCGATTGACGGAAGAAGAAGAGGACGCGATGTCGAACATCACCTTGCAGGCCTGGGGCGTGTGGTCGGCGGACGAGGCCGAGAATCGGGCGGGGCTTGCGCTGCTGAACGCCCCGGTTCACGCGGGCCCGGTTATGGCCCGTGACGAAGATGAGGATGATTACGAGGACGACGATTTCGCCTCCGGTGACGACGACGACGAATATGACGACGAGTACGACGACGATCTGCTCGACGATGAAGACGAGGACGACGACGACGCCGACATGGACGATGAAGAGGACGACGACCTCTGAGGCCCGCGATCGGGCCTGCGGATCCGGATCCCGTCATGGGCCGGACTTCCGGGGGTCGCCCGGAGCCTCCAGCCATGGCCCAGCAAGATTCCCCCCCACGCGGACCCGATCGTCGCCAGAACCCCAACGGGCAGCCGCCCAACGGCTTTGAACGCCGGCGAGGCCCCGGTCGGCGCCTGAGCGACTACACCAGAGCCGCCGAAGAGGGCAGACTCACCAAAGAGCAGTACCTCTTCGTCGTCGCCATCGACGAGTTCAAAAAGGCCAACGGGGTGCAGTACCCCTCGTGGACGGATGTGCTCGAGGTCGTGAGGCTCCTGGGTTATCGCAAGACCATGCGCAGCGAGATCGAGCTCCCTCGGGCCGAGGACTGGCGCGAGCCCCCCAACGCGCCCTCGGAGGTACGCCCCGAACGATGGGCCGACCGGTTCGACGACGAGGACGACGACATCGCCGACGCGGCCTGAGCCCGCCGACAGAGAAAAAACAACGCCGCGTTCCCTCCAGGAGCGCGGCGTTGTCGCTGTGCGGGCTGCCCCGGGCTCACCGCCCGTACATGAACTCCTCGAGGACAACCTTGCCGTTCCTGACGGTGTAGACACCGACCTCGGTCATCGACTGGGTGTTGCCGGTGGGCTTGTGCTCGATGTTCATGGTGTAGCGGACGGCAAAGCCCGTGGCGCCGGCGTACGGGCCTTCGACCTCGACGCCGTGCACCGCGTGCTCCTGCATCCAGGCCTCGCCCTTGGCCCTGACCGCCTTGATGCCGTGCCACGCCAAGCCGCCGGTGGGCATGTTCTCGATCGAGACGAGCTTGGGGCTGAACCACTTGGCCCAGATCTCGCTCTCGGGCTTGCCCGCCTTGAGCATCTCGACGACGCCGGCGCCGACCTCTGTCGGTGTGGGCCCCTTGCCCGAGGAGACCGGGCGCGGGGCGGTGGGGTCGGCCTTCTTTGCGGGCTTCTTCGCCGCGGGCTTGGCCGCGGGCTTCTTCGCCGGTCGTGCCGACCCCTTTGCGCCCGTCGCCTTCCTGGGGGCGGCCTTTGCGGCGAACTTCTTGGCTGTCTTGCCGGCTGTCTTCTTGGGGGCCTTGACCGCGGTGGTCCGTTTGGCGGCCGCCCTCGGCGAGGCGGGCTTGGCCGCGGACCTGGTCTTCTTCTTTGCGACGCGTGTGGCCATCTGCATGCTCCTCATTGGGAACCTGATCTGGGAGGGCCGCCCGGCCCGTCCCGCTGCGGAGATCAATGTACCCAAATCCGGCGTTGCAACACAGCGCGTTCCTGACTCTTATCGGTGCCCGGCGGACCCGGGCCGGCATGGGTGAAACTCCCCGATTCGACCCTCCGGCGCCGAAGACGGTCGGGATGACTCGCATTCCGCACCGATACATGCCGATAGTTCTACCGGGTCAACGGAGCAACGCGGCGCCCGTCCGCGCGTGGCGGGAAGTCAGCGTTCAGAGACATGAAACAAAGGCAAGTCCTCCTCGTCGAACCGGATCTCTCGCTGGCCGAGCCGCTGGCGTTCTGGCTGCGCTCGCAGGGGTACCGGCCCGAGATGGCCGCGACAGTCAAGGACGCGATGCTGCGGGCGGTGCACCACCCCCCCGGGATTGTGCTGCTGGACCTGGACCTGCCCGACGCCGATGGTCTGGGACTGCTGGAGGCGATGCGAGCGTCCGAGCAGCTCGCCCACATCCCCGCCGTGATCCTCACGCGCCGCGCCGACAAGCAGACCGTGCTGCGGGCGGCCGAGCTCGGCGCCTGCGGGTACCTGCTCAAACAGGCGTTCTCGCTCTCGCAGCTCGACGCGAAGTTGCAGGCGGCCAGGTGGGTACGGGTCGGAACACCCACGGTGGTCGGCTCTGACCCTGAACCCCGAGCAAGCGGGAAGCCTTCGCCGGCCTTGGAGTCCCCGCCCGAAGCCGACCCCGCCGAGACGCTCCGGGCGCTCAAGCCCGTGCTGGCCCGCCCGGATCTGGTCGAGGCGGTCGAGCGGGGCGGGGAGCTGCGCGCCATGTCACCCACGGTCACGCAGATCCTCAAGCTCACGAGCAACCCACGCGTCTCGGCCGATTCGGTCGTCAAGACGATCAAGCTCGACCACGCCGTCGCGCTGAAGATCATGAAGCTCGCCAACTCGTCGGTCTTTGCGCGGGGCGAGCCGGTCTCCAGCGTCCAGCGCGCGGTGACCCGACTGGGCATGGAGCAGGTCCGCCAGGTGGTGATGAACATCGGCGTGATGGAGAGCTTCGCCAACGCCGCCCTGCCCGAGGGGATGACGCTCCCGGGCTTCTGGCAGCACGCCATGGCGGTCGGGCTGATCGCCGCCGAGATCGCCGCCGAGAACAAGGCCTTCGACGCCGAGACCGCGTTCACCCTCGGGCTGCTGCACGATGTCGGGCGCCTCGTGCTCGCCGAGCAACTCCCCGAGAAGTACGCCGAGGTGGCGGGCGTCGCCCAGCGGTCCGGCCTCTCGCTGCACGAGGTCGAGAAGCGCATGCTGCTCGACGACCACGCGGAGGTGATGGAGCGTCTGCTGCGGACCTGGGGGATGCCGCGCGACCTCGCCGAGCCGATCGTGCTCCACCACGCCTCGATGGGGACGATCCGACGCCAGAGCCCCTCGCGGATGGTCGAGTCCGCGACGCTGGCGCTGGCCGACCGCCTGGCCTCGGCGATGCTGCTCGGCCACAGCGGCTCGGGCTCGGTCTACTCGACCAGGTCGTTCATCGAGGCGCTGACGGTGCCCGACCGTGTACTCACAAGGATCATCGAGCAGGTGCCCAGCGAGCTCTCGGAGCTGAAGCTCGCGATGCTGGCGGGCGAGGACGCCGATGTCTGGCGCACTCGGGCCGACAGCCTCCGCGAACGCCTGAACGGACGCTTCGACCCCGTGGTGATCTCGCCCGACCCCCTCGGCGACCCCGTGCAACTGCTCTGCAACGAGCTCCGATCCGGCATCGGCGAAGCCAGCGAGGCGAACCTGCTCGTCGTACACCTGCCCGACGCGGGCCAGCGTGCGGCGGTCTCGAACCTCATCCGCACCGCCGAGGCCGAAGACATCGGCCGCAGGCTCCCCATGCTCGTGCTCTCGCCCGCCGAAACGATCATGCCAGACCAGTCGCTCTTGGAGGGCCGGGTGCATCGGCGTCTGCGCATGCCGTTCCGCGTCGATCGGTTCATCGAGCACTGCAACGCGTTGCACGGCGCAGAAGCGACGCCGCTCCGGCGGGCGGGCTGACGCCTCAGATCCCCGGCTCCGGATGCTCGCCCTGCCCGACCGGGTAGCGAGGGTTCACGCCCACGCGCGTCCCCTCGGCGGTCATCTCCGCCGCAGGGCCCGTCGGCCTCGGCAGGTCCGGCGCGCACGCCTCGCCCGCCAGGAAGCACTCGACGATCTCGACCGCCTCGTCGACATCATCTGTCAGTTTGAACAGATCCATGTCGCCGGAAGAGATACTCGCGTAACGCTCCAGCATCGTCTCACGCATCCAGCCGATCAGCCCCGACCAGAAGTCGACACCAACGAGCACAACCGGAAACGGATCCGTCTTCAACGTCTGGATCAGCGTCATCACCTCGAAAAACTCGTCCATCGTCCCAAACCCGCCCGGAAACGCCACCAGCGCCTGCGAGTAGCGCAGAAACATCACCTTGCGGACAAAGAAGTAGTTGAACTCCAGCTCATGCGTCTGATACGGGTTGGGCAACTGCTCGTGCGGCAGCGTGATGTTGAGCCCCACCGACACGCCCCCGTTCTCATGGGCGCCCCGGTTCGCAGCCTCCATGATCCCCGGGCCCCCGCCGGTGATGATGGTCCGCCCCCGCCGCGCCATCTCCGCGCCGAACGCCCGGGCCAGGCCGTAGTCCTCACGCCCCTCCGGCGTTCTCGCAGAGCCGAACACCGACACCCCCGGCGGCAAACGGCTCAGCACCTCGATCGACTGGACAAACTCGGCCATCACCTTCAAGACATGCCACGAGTCGCGTGCGTCGGGGCCTGTAGGCAGCATCCGGGATCCTTTCAGCTTCGGTCGTTGGGCGTTCGGGAGGGGAAGATACCACAATCCGGCCGATCGGCACAAAGCCATTGTTTCAGGGCCGCGCCCCTCTAAACTCATGGCGGCATGGGTGAAACAGGCACAACAACAGCGCAATCCCCCGGCGCGGGCGGCTCCTCCGGACGCGGCGCGCCGGACTACAACACCGTCCTCGACCGCCTCAACGCCCGGATCAACCTCGAAAAGACCCGCCCAAGCCGCATCGACCCCGAGCGGGCCTTCAAGCTCGACCGCATGCGAGCCCTCGCGACCGCCCTCGGCAACCCCGAACGCGACAGCCGCTTCGTCCATGTCGCCGGCAGCAAGGGCAAGGGCAGCACCGTCGAGATGCTCGCCTCCTGCCTCAGCGCGTGCCACTACGCCGTGGGCGTCTACACCAGCCCGCACCTGGTCACGCCGCGCGAACGCATCCGCATCTCCGGCGCCATGATCCCCGAGACCGCCTTCGCCCGCCATGTCGACCGAGCCGTCACCGCCTCCGAAAAACTCCCCAAAGACCACGGCCCGGCCACCTACTTCGAGCTCATGACCGCCGCGGCAATGCTCTACTTCGCAGAAGAAGCCGTCGACATCGCCATCCTCGAAGTCGGCCTCGGCGGCAGGCTCGACTCAACAAACATCGTCACCCCCGAGGTCTGCCTCCTCGCACCCATCCAGCGCGAGCACACCGAGATCCTCGGCGACACCCTCGAAGAGATCGCCGCCGAAAAGGCCGGCATCATGAAGCGAGGCGTCCCCGCCATCACCACGCCCCAGCCCGACAGCGTCATGGAAGTCTTCCGCGCCAAAGCCGAAGAGACCGGCGCCGAGCTCCGCGTGCTCGGCCAGGACATCGACTATTCAGAACGCTTCGAGTCCAGCCCCGAGCTCGGCCCGCACATGCGCGTCTCCGTCAGCACACCCCGCTGCGTGTACGAGCACCTGCCCGTGCCCCTGAAGGGCCAGCACCAGGCGGCAAACTGCGGCCTCGCACTCGCCGCACTCGACGCCCTCCGCGAACGCGGCTTCGAAGCCCCCGAACGCGATGTCGCCCTCGGCCTCGCCTCAACGCCCGACACCGGGCGCCTCGAAATCGCATGGGACCGCCCCCGCATCATCCTCGACGGCGCCCACACGCCCGAAAGCGTCGAGGCGGCGATGCGCGCCATCGGCGCCCACATGCGCTACGACTCGATGGTCTGCGTCTTCGGCTGCGCCGCCGACAAAGACATGGCCGGCATGCTCGAAAAGGTCGCCATCGGCGCCGACAAAATCATCTTCACAAAGGCGGCAAGCAACCCAAGAGCCTGCGACCCCGAAGAGCTGCAACGCCGCTTCGGCCAACAGGCCGGCAAAATGACCCAGGCCGTGCCGACGCTGAAAGAAGCGCTCAACACCGCGGCCCAGGCCGTAGGACGCGACGACCTGATCGTCGTCACCGGCTCGTTCTACCTCGTCGGCGAGGCGAAAGCCCTGCTGATGGAGGCGGCAAGAAAGCGGGACGGGGGCTGAGGGCGAGGAGGGACGATGAAGCAGCCGTTCTATCTGGTATCCATCAGCTGCGGCGATCCGATCGCGGTCCGCGAGTGTGTGTACCTGCGCACGTTTCTGACAAAGCCCACGAACACACAGATGCATCTTGTCGCCATTGATCCCCATGTGGAAGGCGTTGATTACCTCGGCGCGCGGTATTTCGCGGATAAGCTCCTGCTCGTGACCATCGACGAGTGGAGTCTGGAGCAGACAGTGGCCGACGAGTACATCGTTGACATTTGCACTTTAGACCGCATTCCGGGCCCGGGGTGCGATATCATCGATGTCGCCGATGTTAAACGATTGGAGATGGGGACGCTGTTTGCGACGCGGGAGAAGGCCGAAGAGCGATTGGCTTATGACAACAGGCCTTGAGATACTCGGCCTTGGCGCACCACGCATTCGACAGGAGATGTCGGCTGGCTTCGAGAGTTACAGCGAATCATTGACCACGGGCACAGTCTCATGAAGCACCCTTTTTACTTGGTCATGGAGATCGGCAGGCCGGT
>REET01000254.1 GCA_007694925.1 Phycisphaerales bacterium
TGCCCGACCAGACATCCCCGTGAATCAGCCCCGGGGGCGAGGCGTCGCCGATCAACCCGTCCAGCTCCCCAGAGAGCGACTCGACCCGGGCGACCAGCTTGGCGTCGGCCTGTCCGGCGCGGGCGGCCTGCTCGGCCATCTCGATCAGACGTCGCTTCCCGAAAAACGACGCCCACGAATCGTCCCACCCGTTGGGTTGCGGCAGGCCCCCGATCAGTGTGTCGAAGCCGAGGCCGTAGGCGTCCTGCGCCTCGCCCGCGTCGGTCGGCTTGATGTCGTGCAGGGCGGCGAGGATCTCCGCGGCGTGGCGCTCGCCCTCACGCCCCAGCCCGCCCCCGTGCTCGATGTACGCCATCACGAGCAAGTCGTCGTCGCCGACGAAGACCTCGGGCACGGGCAGCGACGAGTGCTCGGCGAGGTAGCCGAGCATCCGCCCCTCGACATCGAGCTTCGAGCCCGGCTCGCCCGCCTTGACGACGACGCGCCGCCCGTCGGCGAGGCTCGCGAGGCGCACATCCGCCACGCACCCGCCCGAGAGGCGTTCAGACCGCTCAACACTTGCGCCGAGCGACGCTTGAATCCGGTCCTCGATCGATCCCGCGGCTCCGCTCATGCAGGCAGCGTCGGCGGAGCGGCGCGCGATGTCAACCTCACCGCTTCAACCTCAACCCCGAACGGGCGTGCGGCAGGCCTCGACCAGGGCTTCGAGCTGGTCCGACGAAGACTCGACGCTCCCCCCGGCCGTCAGGCAGCCGGCGCTCTCGGCCGCGAGGCGTCCGAGGGCCGCGAAGCCGAAGGTCGCCGCGGAGCTCTGGAGGCGCATCGAGATGCCTCGGCAGCGTTCGACATCCGAAGCGGCGACCGCCTCTTCCAGCTCGTCGGCCATGCGCGAGAGTTCTTCGGTGAAGCTGTCGAGCAGGGCCGGTGGCAGGTCCGCGGCTCTGCGGCTGTCGCTGGCCTGCTTGCGGCAGTCGCGTTGGACGATCAGGAACTCCGCCGCTGCACGCAGCAGCAACGACTCGTCCATCGGCTTGAGCAGGAACGCGTCGGCGCCGGAGGCGGTCATCCGGGCCTTGGCGCCCTCCGACGCGTCGCAGGTGGTCAGGATCACCGGCGAAGACGCGCCGATCTCCCACATCGCGGCGATCAGATCGCGCCCCGTCTTTTCGCCCAGCGAGAACTCGGAGATCACCAGGTCGCACCCTTCCTTGATCTTGGCGATCGCGTCCTCGACACCGTTCGCGGTGCGGATGCGCAGCTGCGTGCGGCGCAGGAAGTGCTCGACCACGCGACGGTCCAGCTCGGAGCTGTCGACCAGCACCACCGTGCCGACCAGGCTCGTCGGGTCGACCGATTCGAGGCTGTACCAGTCGCTGAACGGGTCGGCTTGCAGGAAGTCGGAGACCTTGATCGGCTTGAGGAACTCGACGCCCACCTCGTGGATCGTGCTGCGCACATAGCGGCAGCGGCGCACCACGCCCTCGATGAGCTTCGGCCCGTCGGTCACATGGGGCAGCACCATCGCCACCGGCGTGTCGGGGTGCACATACGCGTTGTGCAGCACCGAGATGCCGCCGCGCGAGAGGTTGCGGCAGGCGACGCGGATGTTCGTCCCGCCCCCGTCGCGTTTGATCCGCATGTGGACCTTGTCCAGGCGGAACGGGTGACGGACGAACGATCTTCCTTTGGACGAGGCCTCCGCCTTGCCCAGTTCGATCGATTCGAGCGTGCGGTCGAGCTCGTGCCCGCTGATGCCCAGCGAGTTGACGCGTCCGCAGTTCGTCCCGCCGGTGCGGCTCTGTGTGCCATAATCCATGCCGAAAACCTCCCCGGTCCGTTGGCCCGAAGGGTCTCGGGCGTCAGGCGGGAGATCGGTTCGACTCGGTCGTTGCTGCAATCGCCGGGGCGTTCTCGGACCCCGACGCCCGCGGCGCGTGCCTCACGCAGGAAGGGCAAGGTCCGTATCGGCAGCGGCCCGCCGACACGGCCTCAGACATCGAGGTTTTTTACATCCAGCGCGTGGTCCTCGATGAACTTGCGCCGCGGCTCGACATGCTCGCCCATCAGCGTGGTGAACAGGTACTCGGCCTCCTGGCCCATGTCCCAGGTGACGCGGAGCAGCACGCGCCGCTCGGGGTCCATCGTGGTGACCCAGAGCTGCTCGGCGTCCATCTCGCCCAGGCCCTTGAAGCGCTTGACCTCCAGCCCGCGCCGCCCGATCTCGTGCAGCGCATCGAGGATCGCGGGGATGTTCTCCGCCTCGACGAACTTCTCCGCCGGCGATTCGCCCGACTCCTCGCCCTCGGCCTCTTCGGGCGACGACGCCGGACGCCGGATCGCGCCCTTCGCCTCGGTCACCCAGGCGAAGCGGGCCGGCAGCGTCGCGCCGGTGATCGACTCTTCCTGCTTGAGCCCGTAGTCGTCGATCTCCAGGCCGACGGCTGCGAGTTCTTCGAACACACGCTCGAGCTCGCGGTTCTCGTGCAGCTCGCGGATCGTCGCGACGCCCAGGTTGGAGGCCGGTCCCTCGGCCTCGCCCGCTTCGACGCCGTCTTCTGCGGGCTCGTCGGGGCTGTCGTCGGCGAGGCGCAGGCCCTCGGCCTCGACACGCGCGTGCGCCTCGGCCTCCGACCAGCAGAAGACCTGGCCCGACCCCTCCGGCCCCTGCCAGGTCAGGCGGAAGCGGGGGAGGCGGCCCTTGCCCTCGGGGTCCTGACCCCGCGTTTCCAGCAGGTCGGTGAAGCGGACGCCCCGGCGTTCGGCGATCTCCACAAGCTCGCCGAGCCTGCGCAGGCGGCTGACGGCGCGACGGAGGTCCTGGCCCTCGATCCGACGCATCTCGGGCGCCTCGCCCCCGATCTCGGTCAGCCCCGTGATGTCGCGCACGATCAGCGCCGAGGATTCGAGCCCGATCTCCGTCAGGCGGTCGGACATCTCGCGCTGGTTGACGACATACGCCGTCTTCTTGCCCCGCGCGAGCTGGAAGAGCGGGGGCTGGGCGATGTACACATGCCCCTTGCGGATCAGCTCGGGCATCTGGCGGAAGAAGAAGGTCAGCAGCAGCGTGCGGATGTGGCTCCCGTCCACATCGGCGTCGGTCATGATGACGACCTTGCCGTAGCGCAGGCGGCTGATGTCGAAGTCCCCGCCGATGCCGCAGCGGAGCGCCGCGATCAGCGTCCTGATCTCCTCGAAGGCGAGGATCCTGTCGATGCGGGCCTTCTCGACATTGAGCAGCTTGCCTCGGAGGGGGAGGATCGCCTGCGTCTCGACATCGCGGCACTGTGTGGCGCTGCCGCCTGCAGAATCACCCTCGACGATGAACATCTCGCTCCGCTCGACGTCCTTGGTCTTGCAGTCGCGGAGTTTGTGGGGCATCGAGCCCGAGTCGAGGGCGCTCTTTCGCCTGGTCAGCTCGCGGGCCTTGCGTGCCGCCTCGCGCGCCTGGGCGGCCATCACGCCCTTCTGGCAGAGGCGCTTCGCCTCGGCCGGGTTCTCTTCGAGCCACTGGTTCAGCGCGTCGGAGACGGCCTGGGCGGTGAACGCCTCGATCTCGGGGTTCAGCAGCTTCTCTTTGGGCTGGTTGTTGAACGCGGGGTCCGGCAGCTTGACCGAGACGATCGCGATCATGCCCTCGCGGAGGTCCTCGCCAGACGGGCTCGGGTCTTTCTCGCGGAGGATGCCGGACTTCTTGGCGTAGTTGTTCAGCGTGCGCGTCAGTGCCGCCTTGAAGCCCTGCCCGTGCGTGCCGCCGTCGACATTGTTGATGTTGTTGGCGAAGGTCAGCAGCATCTCGTTGTACCCGTCGTGGTACTGCATCGCCACTTCGCAGATCAGGTTGCGTTCCTCGTCCACCCGCTGGGCGTGGATCGGGCGGCAGACGGGCGTCTTGTTCGCCATCAGGTGCTGGACATACTCGACCAGCCCGTTCTCGGCCCGGAAGGTCTCCGAGCGGGGCTTGCCGTCGGCGCCCACGCGCTCGTCGGAGAGGCGGATCGTCACGCCGGGGTTGAGGAACGCCAGCTCGCGCAGGCGGGCCTGCAGGATGCCGTAGTCGAAGGTCGTGTCGGGGAAGATCGTCGAGTCGGGCCTGAAGACGACGGCGGTGCCGGTGGTCCTGGCCGCGTCCTTGGGGATCGGGCCGACAACGACGAGCGGCTCGGTGACGCGTCCGCGCTCGAAGACGATGCGGTAGACCTTCCCGTCGCGGTAGATCTCGCACTCGAGGAACTCGCTGAGCGCGTTAACGCACGAGACGCCCACGCCGTGCAGACCGCCCGAGACCTTGTACGCCGAGCCCTCCTGGCCGAACTTGCCGCCGGCGTGGAGGATGGTCATGACGACCTCGACGGCGGGCTTGCCGTCCAGGGCCGGGTTCTCGTGCTTCATGGGGCCCACGGGGATGCCTCGCCCGTCGTCGACGACGCGGACGGAGCCGTCGGCCTGGACCGTGACGCTGATCATCGTCGCGTGCCCGGCCATGGCCTCGTCGATCGAGTTGTCGGCGACCTCGTAGACGAGGTGGTGCAGCGCGCCGATGCCCGTCCCGCCGATGTACATGCCGGGCCTTTTGCGGACCGCTTCCAGGCCTTCGAGGACGGAAATCTGCTCCGCGTCGTACGCGCCTTTGCCGGGCTGTGTCGTCTCTGGCATACCGTCGCTTTCTCCGCCACCCGAACGGCTCTAGACCGTCGGTTGGTCGCGTTGCGTTTGCATCTTGAAAGGTGGCGGGCGGCCCGCGCCGGAGGCGGAGCACCGCCCCTTCCGGCGAGCCCATCATTATAGCGCACGCGCCCTTACGGCGCTGCCCAACCGGCCACAGTTGTCAGGGGTCGTTCCCGATCGGGCGATGGCCCGGACCCGGCCGTTACGGCACGATCCGCACCCGGCTCCGGCCCTCGCTCAGGAGTTCGTACATCAGCTCGATGTCGTCGTCGTGCATCCGCACGCAGCCCATCGACATGCTCCGCCCGATCGAGTCGGGCTCGATCGTCCCGTGCAGCCCGTAGCTGGTGTGCACCGACGCGTCGCCGATCCCCTCGATCCCGATCCAGTAGCGCCCGATCGGGTTCTTGGGGTCGTTGGGCTTGTAGCTCTCGAAGGTCCGAGGGTTGGTCCAGCCCGGGTTGATCACCTTCGAACCGCTCATCACGCGGAACTCGCCCACCGGCGTGCTGTTCTCTTCACCCAGCCCCACATCGAACGAGCGGATGAACAGCCAAGACTGCGGCCGGTCCGGGTCGCCCCACCACAGGTCCAGCCGGTAGTCGCCCTTGTGCACCACCGCGTGGAACGGACCGCGCACCAGCTTCAGCGACTGGCCCGCACGGATCCGCTGCGGCGAGTCGATCCGGTTCACACGCGTGATCAGACGCCAGTCCACCGCCAGCGACTCGCGACGCACGATGCGGCTGAGCACATCGCCCGAACGCACGCTGTAGTTCATCGTCACCGGGTCGCCCGGGTGCACGCGGGGGGAAAAGACCAGCTCTTCGTTCAGAGAGCCCAGCCGCTCGCGGAGCTTGGCGCCGTCGGCGGGGCGGCCGTCGGTGCGCCGGAGCGCTTCGGTCAGCACGCCGCGGGCCTCGACGAGGCGGTTCTCGCGCACGAGGCGTTCGGCCCGCTCCAGCTCGCGTTGGGTCTCGTTGGAGACCGTGCCGCGCGAGACCATCGGGGCCGTCTCCCGAGACGGGGTCTCGGTGCGGGTCTCGCGCGAGGGCTCGGTGCGGGTTTCGGGCCGGGGTTCAGACCGGGTCTCGGTCCGGGTTGCCGGCTGGGTCTCCGACGCCTGGGGGAAGATCGTTGGCGTCGTCGCCTGGGAGATCAGCACAGGCTCGGGCTCCGGCCGACGCTCGCGAGTCTGCGTGGGCGGGTCGGCGAGCAGCTCGCGTGTCCTGGGGCCCGCGTCGCCGGTGTTGTTGGTCGCGAGGTAGGCGGGAGACTGGATCGGCGCCTCACCGACCGCAGCCAGCTCGGGCGCTTCCGCCCCCGAGCGGTCGCGGAAGACCGCCCACGCCAGCGAACTTGCGCAGACGACCGCCAGCGCGAAGATCGCGGGTCGCTTCCAGTTGCGACGGCGGCGACGCCGCCCGCCCATCGTCATCGCCCAGGATCTGCTCGAACGCTGCTGAGAAGGAAGTGACATCGGTGCATCCCTGCCGTTGTTTCCGCCCCGGCGCGATCCGGGGCGATGTCCTGTGATCAGTCTTCAGTATCACCCTTCGGCGGTTGCGGCGAAAGCCCGCCAGATCGACGCCGGATCTTCGTCGGCGTCGCGACCGCGTCGAGCATCAGGTCGTGCCCCTCCGTCGGCACACGGTCGATCAGTTGTTCGTCGAAACACACGCCGACTGCGATCGGTCCGTGCGTTCCGCCAGGGCCGGTGGCGCCCTCGCGGCAGCGCTGGACGAACCGATCGTAGAAGCCCGCACCCCTCCCCAGCCGCCCGCCCTCGCGATCAAACGCCAGACCGGGCACAAGCACGCAGGAAAGCGACCCGACCTCGACAATCGGCGCCGATGTGGATGGTTCGGGGACATCGTGTCGGCGAACCACCAGCCCGCCGCGCTCCCGGTCGATCGAGGTGACCAGCGCCGGCGCCATCGACTTCGTCTTCCAGTCGATCCGGGGCAGGCAGACCGCCCGACCCGAGGCGACCAGAGCCTCCGCCAGCGGCCCGAGGTCCACCTCGCCCGGGATCGGCGCAAAGACCATGACCGGGCCCCCGCCCAAGAGGTCCGAGCCGAGCAGACGGTCGCAGAGTTCTCGCGAGCGTGCCGCGGCACTCGGCTCGTCGATCCCCGCCAGCACCCGCTTCATCTCCGCCCGCAGGCGTGCCTTTTCTTCCCGCTCGCTCATGCGCCGCCTTTCTGTTCCGCATCGCGACGCATGGCCGCCCGGGCCTCGCGGACGAGTTCGAGGCGTTCCTTGAGCGTCCTCTCGTAGCCGCTCTCGGTGGGGAGGTAGTACCGCTGCTCGACGCCGAGGTAGTCCTGGGGCGTGACGCCCCCGATCGCGACATACGCCGCGTCGTGGCTGTACTGGTACCCCTTGCCCTTGGCGAGCTTCTGCCCCGGCGTGTGCACGCCCTTGAGGGTGTTGGTGTCTTGGATGAACGGGGGCACGGGGCGCGTGCGTCCTTCGCGCAGGTCCTCGGAGGCTTTCTCGATCGCCATGTAAGAGGCGTTGCTCTTGGGGCTGAGCGCGAGGAAGATCGCCGCCTGGGCCAGCGTGATCCGAGCCTCTGGCATGCCGATCCGTTCGACGAGCTGCCACGCGGTCTGGGCGACCATGATCGCCCGGGGCTCGGCATTGCCGATGTCTTCGCTGGCGAGGATCGCCAGGCGTCGCGCGATGAATCGGGGGTCCTCGCCCGCTTCGAGCATCCGGGCGATCCAGTAGACCGCCGCGTCCGGATCAGAGCCTCTGACCGATTTGATCATGGCGCTCGCGGCGTCGTAGTGCTCGTCGCCCGTCCCGTCATAGACCGCCGCCTTCTGCTGGATCGAGTCCTCTGCGACTTGCCGATCGATCACGATCTCGCCGGCCTGCCCCGGCTCGCCGCCCGAGGGAGTGGCCGAAGACAGCACCGCGACCTCCAGCGCCGTGAGCGCCCGTCGCGCGTCCCCGTCGCTCTTGGTCGCCCAGACGCGCAGGGCGTCATCGTCGGCGCGGATCTTGAGGTTGCCGTAGCCCCGCTCGGGGTCGGCGATGGCTCGGCGGAGCACCTCGACGATGTCGTCCTCGGAGAGGGGTTCGAGGCGGAAGAGCGTGCTGCGGCTGACCAGCGCCGAATTGCACGCGAACATCGGGTTCTCCGTCGTCGCCCCGATCAGCGTGATCAGCCCCCGCTCGACATCGCCGAGCAAGACATCCTGCTGGGCCTTGGTAAAGCGGTGGATCTCATCCAGAAACAGGATCGTCCGGGGCCCCCCGTCCTCGACGCGTCTCGTCGCCTCGTCGATGATCTCGCGGATGCGCTTCACGCCGACACTCGCGGCGTTCTCGCGCTCGAACCGGCGCTTCGTCGCCCCGGCGATCACGCCCGCGAGGGTGGTCTTGCCGGTTCCGGGGGGGCCGTGGAGGATGAGGCTGGTGATCGCGTCGGCGTCGACCATCCGACGCAGGAGCTTGCCCTCGCCGATGATGTGGCGCTGGCCGGCGACCTCGTCGAGCGTGCGCGGGCGCACGCGGACCGCCAGCGGCTCGACGCGCGAGCGGGCCTGGTCCCGGCGGGCTTGGAAGAGGTCGGCCATCGGCCGAACAGTAAGCGTTCGGTTGTGCGCAAACTTCGCGGAATTGCTCGCGGATTGGGCCGGGGATTCAGCCCCCGTTCGTAAACGCTTGCTAACATCGGCCGCCGTGAGCGTGGCCCTCTGGATCATCGCGGGCCTTGCCGCCCTCGTGTTTGCCGGCTTCGTCACGCGCTGGCTCTTGGACAACCCGTGGGGGAATGTCGCCGGCGGGCTGCTCTACCGGTTCGGCCGGGGGTACACCCTCCTGTTCCAGGGTCTTCGCGTGCGTGGCGCCGAGTACATGCCCAAGGTGCGCGCGCCCGGACCCCTGATCGTCGTCGCCAACCACACCGCCGGGGTCGACCCGCTGCTCGTCCAAGCGGTCTGCCCCTTCCCCATCCGCTGGGTGATGGCCCAGGACATGCGCCACCCGTGGCTCGAACCGATCTGGAAGTGGCACCGAGTCATCTTCGTCGATCGCGAGCGCCCGACCTCCGGCGGCCTGCGCGAGGCGGTCCGCCACCTCAACGACGGCGGCGTGCTGGGCATCTTCCCCGAGGGCGGGCTGGAGCGACCCGCCAAGACACTCCGCCCGTTTCTGCCCGGGGTCGGCGTCCTGGTTCGGAAGACCAAGGCGCCGGTGCTGCCGCTCTTGATCGAGGGCGGGCGGACGGTCGACCCGGCGTGGGCGAGCCTGTGGAGGCCCGGGCGATTCACGGTGCACATCAGAGAGCCCGTCGAGCTCAAGACTGACCACGCCCCGAACGAGATCGCGGCCGAGCTGCAGAACCTCTACCGGGAGTGGACGGGCTGGGAGGTCAGCGACGAGCCGGCGCCGCCCGACGCGCGCGGGGGCAAGGGTTCATCCAAACGAGCATCGCGGCGATCGTCGCAGGAATCATCCTGAGTCGCGACCTGATTGGGGCGCTGGGGACGACTCCTCGATCAGCCGTCGCACCGCCTCCAGGCGTCGCTTGTGGATCTCACGACCCGGCTCGATCTCGCCGAGGGCGACCAGGTGACGCTCGGCGTGGCGATGCTCGCCCGCCCGCAGCGCGATCGTCGCGGCAAACTCACGCGTCGAAGCGTCGAAGGGCGCAATCGTCGCGGCTCGGTTCGCCTTCGCCAGCGCGGCTTCGAACTGTTCGAGTTCGGCGTACCGCCTTGCAAGCTCAGCGGCGTACGCCGGGGAATGCTGTTCGCGTTCGTCGAGCCATTCGAGGTGCTCGATGGCGATCTCGTCCTCGCCGCTGGCGCGTGCGTGGCGGACGAGGCGTCGGCGGGGCTCGGGGTCGTGGGGCATGAGCGTCGCGAGGCGTTCCCAGAGCGCCCGTGTCTCGCCGTCGAGCCGGTTGCCGTCGGAACGCGAAGCCGCGACGGCCCGCAGGAGCCCGGTGTGGTCGGGGTGTTCTGAAAGGAGGATGCGCAGGCGGAGCGGGTCGGGCCCGCCGCCGTAGGACTCCTTGACGAACGATCCGAGCAATTCCGCCGCGTCGGGCACGCCCTCTTCGGGGAGCACGCCCCAGGCTTGCAGGTCCTCGCGGGCGCGGACCATGAACAGCTTCATGAACTCGTGGACCTCGACGCCGAGCACCTCGCGCACCGCCTCGCGTTCGGAGCGACCCTTGGCGTACTGGTCCATGAGCTCCAGCGGCGCCCGGTCGCCCCACGCGTCGATGATGAAGCGGTACATCCACGCCCCCTGCGCGTACGCGAGCGAGCGGTCGGCGGGACGCTCGGGGCGGATGAAGCCGAGGTTGATCTTGTCGAGGTCGAACAGGCGGCCCTCGCGGTACGCCGAGGCGAGCAGGCCGATCCACTCGGGGGGCATCGGCCGGTCTTCGAGGTGGACCGCCGCGGCTTCGGTGAACCAGTGGGGGATGCGGTTGCGCGTGCGGCTGAGCGTCACGGTGTGGGCGTACTCGTGCTGGAGGACGCGCGCCCAGTCGTAGAACCCGACGGACTGGCGAGCGCCGCCGCGGGGCGATTCCATGGCGATCACCGGGCCGGTCGCCGCGGCCATCGTGTGGATCGCGGGCATGCCGGTGATGCGGACGCTGAACCACTCGTGGTCGGGCATGAGCTCGATGGTGGTTTTGCGCAGGGGCGTGTGGTCGATCCCGCCGGGCCCGTCGCCGGCGACGCGCTCGTGGATCCGTTCGGCCTCCTCGATCATCTCGCGGGCGAGCAACGCGTCGATGCCGGGCTTGTAGCGGACGATGAAGTGCTCGCTCTCGAGCGTGTTGTAGCTCGCGAGCTCTTCGATCACGCGGAAGCTGTTTTCGGCGCGCCGGTTGAACGGGTCCATGCGGACCGCGCGGCGCAGCCAGAGGCGGGCGCGGTCGTCGCGCCCCGACTGCATCTCTAAGAGCCCGAGTTCGAGGACGGGGTCTGCCCAGGTGGGCAGGAGCGCATTGGCGCGTTCGAGCAGGTCCGCCGCTTCCTCGTACTGACGACCGAACGCCAGCTCACGCCCGGCCTCGTAGAGCGCCAGGGGCGAGCCGGGCGAGCGGGCGTCGAACGCGCTAAGCAGCGCCTCGGCGTCGGCGAAGGCGAACGACGAAGCGACCAGCGCCGCCTCGACCGCGAGCGCCTCGCGCATCTTCGGGTAGCGGGCGAGCGTGGGGCGCAACGCTTCGAGCCCGGCCCGCCAGTCGCCCTGGCGCAGCATCGTTCTGGCACGCAGCATGTCGGCGTAGACGCTGGTGCGTCGTGCGGCCCCGGGGACTTCCGAGGCGAGGGCGTCGAGTCGTGCCGCGATCTGCGTCGCGCCGGCGAAGTCGAATCCCTCGACGCGCATCCGGCCGGCGAGGTACCACGCGCGGGCGATGCCCGGGTTCAGGCGGATGACCTCGTTGAGCGCGTCTGCCGCCTCGGAAAACTGACGCTTGCTGAAGAGCAGCTCGGCCTCGGCGAGGCGGACGGTCCAGTCGAGGCGGTCGACCTCGTCGCGCCCGCGGGCGAGCAGACGCATGAGCGCCTGGAAGTCCGACGCGACGCCGGCCTCGGCGGAGCCGGGGCCGAAGTAGTTCAGGCGGAGCGTCA
Organism: Phycisphaerales bacterium; assembly: GCA_007694925.1. Taxonomy (GTDB): domain Bacteria; phylum Planctomycetota; class Phycisphaerae; order Phycisphaerales; family UBA1924; genus SLFH01. Next base: position 11,280 of record REET01000254.1, read on the forward strand.
TCGCGGTAGCGAACGCCGCGATCGCGCCCGCGTCGTCGGTGAGCGCACGGCGAGGGGTGTCGCGCAGCAGGCGGGCGGTCTCCGCCTCCGCCTCTTGCAGCCGGCCCGCCAGCAAGAGCGCCTCGGCGCGCAGTGCGGCGGCCCGGACAGAGCCGTCGCCATCGAGCAGCGCCAGCGCCTCGGGCAACTCGCCCCGCAGCACCTTTGCCTCGGCGCGCACGAGCGTCGGCGTCAGCTCGTCTTCGAGGGCGGGGTGGTCGAGCAGGCCCCGGCGCAGCGCGACCGTCGCCATCGCGCCGGGTGCTTGCAGGTCTTCGGTGGTCCAGAGCCCGTGGAAGAGGCGCAGCTGGCGGGCGCTCTCTTCGTCGATGAATTCTGATTCCAAAAGGCGCCGGACGGTCGGCGAGATGTCGCGGCGTTCTGTCGGCGCCGGCGCGTCGAGCGCGCCCTCTGGGGCCGTGCTCGGACGCCCCTCGGCCTGCGCCAGCGCGTACGCGGGCAGCAGCGCCGAGACAAAGAGCGTGATGGCCGGAGCGAGCCGCCGCCTCATCGGCGCCTCTCTGCGAAGTCGTCGCGGATGTCGACATCCCAGCCCGCGCCCGGGGGCTCGGTGTCGATCACGCCCTCGGGCAGCGGCTCGTTGAAACGCACATTGATCAGTTGCACGATCGATTCGTCCTCGTCGGCGGTTTTGGTCCAGGCCATGCGGGGCAGAAGCCTCAGCGGGCCTTCGCTGCTCTGCTCGTACCAGATCCGCACCTCGGTCAACTCCAGTTCCCGCGCGTATGCGGCGCGGGGGACCAGGCGGAGCTGGAAGGTTGTTCTCCGCGCGGCGAAGTCGACCAGTTCGTCGTCCCACAGCCCCTCCTCGACGGGGACGAGCGTCGCTTCGAAGCGTTCGACGATGTCGTCGCGCTTCTGGCCGATGGGGATCGGGAACGGACCCTCGCCGAGGCGGAGGGGGTCGAACGCCTGGCCCTCGGGCACGACGCGGCGCTTGATGAACTGGCGCTCGCGGGGGTGCTTCTCGACAACCCACGAGCCGTCGAAGATGTAGACCATCTCGCGGTCACGGTGGAGGACGCCGCCGACCTGCATCGTGTCGAAGTTGACGGCAAACGCGCGGCTGTCGGGCCCGCCCTCGTCGGACGGCGCCGAGCGGTAGTAGAGCGTGCCGGTGCGGGTCTGGATGTCGCCCGCGACGGCGAACTCTCGCTGGTAGCGGATGCCGGCGCGGAGGGTGCGGATGCCCTCGCCCTCGCGCTCCAGGGCGAGCAGAAGGTCGTCGGCGGTGCGGATCGGGGCCTCCGGCTCGGCGGGCTCGGATCCAGAGAGAGTCAGCATCGCGCTCTGGAGCGTGGTGAGGGCCATTACCAATAAGGTCGCAAGCGTTGTCATCGTGGGCACCCTCCTGGCGGTGATTGTCCGCACCCTCGGCTGGTTGTATCGGGCGGGAGGGCTTCAAGAGCGACAACCGGCCCGATATTGCGCACATTCCCGGATGGTCCGGGCCTGAATCCGGATCCTCATGCGTCGTCGGGGGCCCCGTCGGGATCGGGGGGGGCGGCCCGGTCGAGGGAGGCGAGGAAGTCGCGGAGGATCGCGGCGGCGGCCAGCGCGTCGCGGAGCCGCTTTTTCTGGGCGTGGGTCAGCCCGCTGCCCGCCATCGCCCAGTCCGCCTCGGCGCTGGTGAGGCGTTCGTCCTGAAAGTGGGTCTTGCGACCCGAGCGTTCGGCGAGTCGTGCGGCGAACGAGCGGACGGTTCTTGCACGCGGGCCCTCTGTGCCGTCCATGTTCAGGGGCAGGCCGAAGACGAGCTCGCCGGAGGGGTCGAGGTGCTCGTCGATCGCGTCGAGCAGGTCGCGGAGGAGCGCCTCGCCCGAGTCGTGGGCGATTGGCGTCTCGATCACGCCGATGGGGCTGGAACCGGTGACGAGATCACCGACGGCGATGCCGGTGCGCTTGTCGCCGAGGTCGATGGCGAGGTAGCGGGTGCTAGAGCTGCGCGGAGCGAAGCCGGGGGTCATGGTTGAGGCCCCGAGCGGGTGAGCGGCGATCCGAGGAGTGTGTGTGCGATCCGAAGGATCGCCGGATCCTTGCCACGGGTGAAGCGAAGCTGAACCCGTGGATTGAGTCGCGAGCATTGAACCCGCCCTGAAGGGGCGGCGGAAATGCGCGATCCAAGAGTTCCTTCGCCCCTTCGGGGCTCTTTCGATTTGTTTGTCGTTTTCCACGGGTTGCGCACACACCGATGCTTCGCGTCGGAATGTGCTCCACCCGCGGCAAAGTTCCTTCGCTCCTTCGGCGCGAGGGATCCGACTGTGCAAATGTGTTGCTCGGCTTCGCGCGAGGCTCGGTCGCCCCAACGGGGCGATGGGTTGTAGCCACGGGTGAAGCGCCGCCCAGAGCGAAGCGCAGGGCGCCGCGCAACCCGTGGAAAGAGATGCGAAAATTCAGTCCGCCCTGAAGGGGCGGCGGAACTGCGCGATCCAAGGATTCCTTCGCCCCTTCGGGGCTCTTTGGAATTGTTTGTTGCTTTCCACGGGTTGCGCACACGCCGACGCTCCGCGTCGGGTTGTGCTCCACCCGTGGCTACAGCCCTTCGCTCCTTCGGAGCGAGGGATCGCTTGGCTGACGGAATCTGGGTGAAAGAAGCGGGCCGATCAGACACGGATCGGAGACCTGTGCCGCCTTTACCCCACGCTCCACGCCCCACACCCCACTCCCCGAACGCAAACACTCGCGGGCGAGCCGCCAGTGCCACAGATCTCTGATCGACCGCGGTCCGCCTCATTGCAACTCTTCGTCCAGTTCCGCGTGCAGCAGTTTCAGATCCTGCGCCCGTTCGCGCGGCATCACCAGCGTCGCCTTGGGCGTGTGCACCACCACGAGGTTGTCGCAGCCGAGCAGCGCGATCGTGTGATCGTCCGGGCCGACCACGAGATTGCCGCGGCTGTCGGTCAGGGTCACATTCCCGCTCACTCTGTTGCCCTGGTCGTCGGCGGGGAGTGTTTCGGCGTAGCTCGGCCACGAGCCGACATCGAGCCAGCGGACCGGCATGGAGACGCCGCAGATCGAGAACTCGTCGTCGGACGACGCGGGTTCCATCACCGCGTAATCGACGCTGGTCTTGGGCAGTTTGGGGTAGATCTCGCTCAGCACGCGTTCCTGGTCGGGCGTGCCCCACGCGTCGGCGATCTTCTTGAGGCCCTCGTAGCTCTCGGGCTTGAATTTCTTGAGCGCTTTCATGAACGCGCCGGAGTGGAAGACGAACATCCCGCTGTTCCACGAGAACAGGCCCGAGCGGACATACTCCGTCGCGCGTTTGAGGTCGGGCTTCTCGACGAAGCGTTTGACCTTGAACGCGTCGGGGAAGGCGTTGAACGGTTCGCCATGCTCGATGTATCCGAAGCCGGTCGCGGGGTAGGTCGGCGCGATCGCGAAGGAAACGAAGCGGTACCAGTCCTGATCGATCAGGCGGAAGCCCGTCTCGACCGCGCGGCGGAACGCCTCGGGCGGGTCGATGATGTGGTCGGCCGTGAGGACGCAGAAGACGGCGTCCTGGTCGAGCTTGTTGAGGATCGCAGCACCGAAGCCCACGGCGTTGACCGTGTCGCGCCCCTCGGGCTCGCCGAGGATCTGCGGGTCGGCAAAGCCGGGCAGGGCGGCCTTGATCTGTTCGCGGTAGCGTTCGCCGGCGCAGATGTAGCGACGCTCGGCGGGGATGAGGCCTTCGAGGCGGTCGGCCGCGATCTCCAGCAGCGAGCGGGCCCGCTCCTCGCCCGGGCTTCGAAACAGCGGGATGAGTTGTTTGGGCAGGTCCTTGCGGGAGAGGGGCCAGAGCCTCGTGCCCGATCCTCCGGCCATGATCATCGCGTAGCGGTGGTCGCTCATGCGATCAGGGTAGTGCGGGGTGGGGGACTGCGCGTCAGCTCGCGCCGAACGCCGCGGCGACGATCGTCGAGGCGTCCGCCTCGGGTTCGAGGCGTTCGATCGCCCTGGCGACCTTGCGTTCCGCCTCGGCGCGGGTTTCCCCCAGCGCGACGAGGGCGTCGACCGCTTCGGAGGCGGGGCCGCCCAGAGGCTTGGCTTCTGCGACCGACGCCGATTCGAGCGACTTCTCAAGCGAGGCGTCGAGGAACGGTGCGATCTTGCCCGAGAGCTCCGCGACGATCGTGTCGGCCAGACGCTTGCCGATCTCGGGGAGTTTTTGCAGCGCGGCGGTGTCCTTGCGCTGGATCGCCGAAGCGATCTGCGCCGGCGGGACCGCCAGCGCCCGCAGCGCCTTGCGGTTGCCCAGGCCCTTGACGGTCGTGAAGACGGTGAAGAAGCGGCGTTCGTCGGGCGAGGCGAAGCCGACGAGCCGGGGAATGAACGAGGAGCCCTGGCCCTGGGCTTCGAGGTACTGGAGCGTCCAGAGCGTGATGCGGCCGTCGCCGCCCCCCCCGATCCGGCTGCCCTCGACGAGGCGGCCAGAGGCGAGCTGTTCGGCGAGGTAGGTCGGCGTCAGCACCTCGTAGGCGAGGCCACCCTCCAGATCGATCGTGATCGAGAGCCCGTCGACGCCCGCCAGTCTGCCGGAAATGCGCGTGATCATGCAGCGGGCACGATAGCGGCGATCGCCCCCGCCCATCGGCTGACCGCAAAGCGGCCTCGCGGCCGATACCGGGTGTTGGGCGAGTGCCCGAGCCTTCCGATCCACACGAGAGCCGCAAGCGATGCCCGAACCCAGCACCAATTCCGACCCCGGCGCCACGATCCTGATCGCCTCGGCCGAAACGGCCCCGGGCCTGGCTGCGTTGGTGGCCTCGCCGCCCGGCGAGGCTCGCCCGGCGGGGATCGTGCTGGTGGGGGGCGGGAGGATGAAAGGCTCGATCGGCGAGCTGCCGGTGCTCGGCGGGCTGGATGAGCTCGGGCGGATCTGCCCGGCCCTGCGCGTCGGGCTGGCGATCGTCTGTCTGGCGTCGGACGGGCCGGAGCTCGGCTCGGGGGCGAGAGCGGTCTTGCGCGAGCACGGGGTGCGTGTGGCGCAGGTGCCGGCGCTGACCGATGCGATCGCCGAGGCGCGTGCGATCGACGAGCCGGCGCCGACGCTGCGGCGGGCGGGGGTCGATTTCTGCGCCCTGATCGACCGCGAGCCGCACGAGCTGGACCGGGCCCAGGTCGAGCGGACGCTGGCCGGACGCTGCGTGGTGGTGACCGGGGCTGGGGGGTCGATCGGGTCGGAGCTGGCGCGGCTGGCGGCGGGGTTTGCCCCCTCGAAGCTGGTGCTGATGGAGCGGTCCGAGAACGCCCTGTTCGAGATCGATCGCCAGATCGCCCGCCTGCACCCGGACCTGGCTCGGCGAGCGGTGCTGCACGATGTGGTTGATGAGGCGGCGACTTT
>REET01000076.1 GCA_007694925.1 Phycisphaerales bacterium
ATCGTAATCTCGTCGGACGTTTCCCCGCTCGGCTCAAACGGCCACAACCGGGTTCTGGAGCCGAACGCCGGGTGGGCCAGCAGCCGGTGCACCGCACCCAGCCCGAGCAGCGACTGCGAGCCGACCGCCCCGGCGCCCATCAACTTCCACGCCGATTGGATGTTGCGCTTCTGAGCCCGCAGCCGTTGCTCGATCGCTCTGTACTCTTCGATACCGGTCGATCGAGTCTTTCTGAACGAAAGCCCGTCGTACTTCCGTTTGACTGGGTGGCCCCAGAAGGGCCCTTCCTCGGCGCCGGTCAGCGTACGGATCCGCCCGTTCAGTGCCGCCGCGACTTCGAAACGATTGTTGCCGCCGTTCTCATTGTCTTCGATCAGCTCGTGAAACAACGCGCAGAGCCCGCGTCCTTCCGGCAGCACCGGCACGCCTTGAGCACTCCGCGGATACCCGATCGGAAAGTCAAAGCCCACCAGCGCCGGCCCGGCGTGCGCGCCAATCAACGACGCGACGCGAGCCTCGCACTCCAGCCGCGTTCTGAAGTACTCCGGCGGCGGGCGAGACGGAGCGTTCTCCGATGTAGACGCGAACGCCAGCCAGCACCGATCCGGCGACGGACGCTTCGGCCCCCTCGTCGAGGACGCCGACCAATCCACCATCACGACCAAGGTCTCGCCCCTCACCGCTCCCGATCCCGAAAACTCCGCAACGGCCGAGGACCACAGCACCCGATCGGCCGGCCATCATCCAACGGACGCCTCACCCGCGGCTTCTGTCCCTGCCCCGCCCCGAGGATCGCACCGCCCACAACCACGCCCACGATCAGCACTACAAGCATCGGCGACATCTCGATCTTCGCCCACACAAGCAGCAGCAGGATCGCCGGCGTCGCGATGATCGCCAGCAACATCGCAAAAAGAACACGCTTGGCCGCCTGCGCCTGCTCGTCCTCGTCGCTCGCGAGATCGGCCAGTTCCTCGTCGGCGACGCAAAGCCGCCGGGCGGGAGCGGGGGCGTCATGAGGGCCGGATTGAGGCCCCCGTTCTAGCTCACGCTGACCCGACGCCAGCCCCGGTCCGACGATCATCGGACCGGAAGGCTCCGGCGCAGGACGCCCCGAGTCCCCCCGAGGCCGGATGTCAGCTTCATCACCGCGCATGCCCCATTGTAGGAAGACCGCAGGCCTCCCCCTCACCTGCTCGCCTCTCCACCCTCTCCCCTCTCGCGAGCCAAAGGCTCGCGCCCCACACCCCAATCCCCACGCCCTACACCCTTTAAACCAGCAATGTCGCCGGCGCCTCCAGCAACTCCTTGACGGTCTGGAGGTACTGCGCCGCCATCGCCCCGTCGATCACGCGGTGGTCGCTCGACATCGTCATCGCCATCACATGCCCGACGACGATCTGCCCGTCGCGGACGACCGGCCGCTCGGCCGCACGCCCCACGGCAAGGATCGCGGTGTTCGGCGGGTTGATGATCGCGGTGAAGTGGTCGACGCCGAACATGCCCAGGTTCGAGATCGTGAAGGTCGAGCCGGACAGTTCTTCGGTCGTGAGGCCCTTCTCGCGGGCCTTCTTGGCCAGGCGCCGGGTCTCGGTCGAGATCTGGCGCAGGCCGATCCGGTCCGCGTGGCGCAGCGTCGCGACGACCAGCCCGCCCCCAGTGAGATCTTCCTTGACCGGCAGCGCGATCGCGACGCCGACATTCACCTCCGCGTTGATCTCGATCGTCTTGCCGTCCTTGCCCCACGAGGCGTTCACGAACGGGTGCTGGTGCATCGCCAGCGCGCACGCCCGCACCAGGAAGTCGTTGACGCTCAACTTGACGCCCTGAGACTCCAGCTGCGTGTTCAGTTGCTCGCGCAGCTCCAGCAGCGCGTCCATGTCGACCTCGATCGTGACCTGGTAGTGGGGGATCGACTGCTTGGATTCGACCAGCCGCTTGGCGATCGTCGAACGCATGTTGCTCAGCGGGACCGACTTCGCCTCCAGCGTCGCGCCCAAGGGCGGCAGCGGCTCGGGCGCCGCGCGCTCCGCATCCCGCGCCTTCGTCTCGGCCTTGCCGCCCTCGGCCGCGGCTTCGACATCCTTCCGCACAATCCGCCCCGAAGGACCGCTCCCCTCGATCGCCGACAGGTCGATGCCCTTCTCCTCGGCGATCTTGCGGGCCAGCGGCGACGCAAAGATCCGCCCCCCGGCGCTCCCGTTGGAAGAACCAGAGCCCCCTGACGACGCCGGAGCGGAAGACGCAGCCGAGCTCGTCCCCTTCTTCTCGCTCACCGCGGTCTTGGTCGAGCCGCCCTCGTCCTCATCGTCTTCGTCGTCGTCCGAGCCCTCGGCCTTCGCCTTGCCTTCTGACTTGGCCTCATCCTTGCCCTTCTCCTTGGGCTCCGACTTTTCCTCGGCTTTGTCGGACGAGGCCTCGCCCCCGCCCTTGGCCGCCTCGTCGGGATCCTCACCGTCCTCGGCGATCACGAGGATCAGATCGCCCACCGACACCTGCTCGCCCTCCTGGGCCGCGAGCTTCGCCACGACACCGTCGTCGAAGGCCTCCAGCTCCATCGTCGCCTTGTCGGTCTCGATATCGGCGAGGACATCGCCCACCGAGACCTTGTCCCCCTCCTTGACATTCCACTTGACGACGGTGCCGGCCTCCATCGTGTCCGAAAGGCGGGGCATGGTGACGTTGATGGCCATGGTCTTGAATCTCCGTGCGGAGCGAAGCGTATGTCGCATGGACCGGTGTTGAGCCGGTTCGTTGGTCTTTCCGTCGTCGTTCGCGAGCAGCCTGTGCGGCGGCACACGAACAACTGTCAAAATCCTGCGCCCTCAAGCAGCCTGAAATCCTTCTCAAACCTCCGCCGCACCCGTTCCCGCAGCTCGTCGTCGAGCATGTTCGCCACAGTCGGACGCACGCCGCGCTCACGCAGCGACCCGCTCGGTTCGTCGGCGTAGCACACGCCCCCCTCGCCCGCCTGCCCAGACCTCGCGGGTCTCGCCTTCGGCGGCGGCGTCCGGATCCCCGACCGCCTCGCCACCTCCGCCAGCGTCTCGCCCAAGGTCTCCAGCGTGCCCACGATGTCGAACCCGAACCCCTTGGTGAACCACCGCTGCGGCCGAAAGTGCGGGTCGATCTCACGGTCCGGCGTCGCTTCGAGCATCGCAACCACACGCCGCAGCGACACCCCCGCCCCGTAATCGATGCGGCTGCTCGCGGGAACCTCCCTCGCCCGCCCGCCCGTCCAGAAGGTCATCGTTGTGT
>REET01000100.1 GCA_007694925.1 Phycisphaerales bacterium
GGCCGCTCGTTGACGATGTCCTCGTGCGACATGAAGAGCAGGCGGGGCTCGGACTTCTCCGCGTGCCTGCGCCAGCGCTCGAACTTCTCGCCGGTGTAAACATCGTGCGGGACGCGCTTGTCAAAGAAGTCATAGATCGCTCTGGGCGAGGCGAGCAGGTCCTTCCGCCGCAGCCTCGCCTCCATCCTCTCGATCTCTTTGATCAGCTTGCGGTTGTGGCGCACATACGGGGCGCTGGACTTGTAGTCCCCGTCGACCAGCGCGCGTTGGATGAACATCTCGCGGCAAGTCTGCGGGTTGAGCGGCCCGTAGTGCACCTTGCGCTTCGGAATGATCTCCAGCCCGTACAGGCTGATCCGCTCCCACGCGTTGACGCGGGCGCGACGCGTCTCCCAGAAGGGTTCGTGGTGCGTGCGCTTGACCAGGTGCATCGCCGCCTTCTCGATCCACTCGGGCTGCACCGGCGCGATCGTGCGCGCATACATGCGTGTCGTGCGCACGATCTCCCCCGCCATCACCCACGCCGGCTTGGCCTCAAAGAGCGCCGAGCCCGGGAAGAGGTGGAAGCGGACGCCGTGCGGCGCCTCGTACTCGTGCTTCTCGCCCTTGCGCCCGACCTGGGCGACCAGCCCGGGCAGGATGGCGCGGTGGACCGCCTCGGGCAGCGCCTCGTGCGAGCCGGCCCGCAGCCCGATCTCTCCGGCCAGGTCCCGGAGTTGCCGGTGCACATCCTGCCACTCGCGCAGACGCGTGTACGACAGAAAGTTGTCCTTGCACCACGCGCGCATGCGGCGCTGGTTGAGCTTCTTCTGCTCGACCTTCACGATGTCCCACAGCCGGATGTAGCTCAGGAAGTCCGACTCTTCTTCGCGGAACCGGGCGTGCGCCTCGTCGGCCTGCTGCTGACGGTCCATCGGCCTGTCGCGCGGGTCCTGCACCGAGAGCGCAGCCGCGATGATCAGCACCTCGCGCACGCACCCGTACTCCCCCGCCTCAATCACCATCCGCCCGATCTTCGGGTCGATCGGCAGGCGGGCCAGACGCTCGCCCAGCGGCGTGATCTCCTCCTCCTCGTCGACCGCCCCGAGCTCCAGCAGCGTGCGGTACCCGTCGCGGATCGCCCGGATGTCCGGCTTTTCAACGAACGGGAAGCGGTCGATCCGGCCCAGTCGCAGCGCCTTCATCTGCAGGATCACGCCCGCCAGGCTCGTCCTGAGGATCTCCGGCTCGGTGAACTCCGGGCGCTCGATGTACGACTGCTCGCTGTAGAGGCGGATGCAGACGCCCGGGCCGACTCTGCCGCAACGCCCCTTGCGCTGCTCGGCCGATGCGCGGCTGATCGGCTCGACCTCCAGCCGCTGCACCTTGTTGCGATGGCTGTAGCGGCTGATCCTCGCCACGCCCGTGTCGATCACAGACCGGATGCCCGGCACCGTCAGCGAGGTCTCGGCGACATTCGTCGCCAGCACGATCCGACGCCCCCGCCCCGCCCTCGCAAAGACCCGCTGCTGCTCCTCGACGCTCAGCCTCGCGTACAGCGGCAGGATCTCCCACCCCCGCGACTCGTACTTGCGCAGCGCTCTGGCCGCCTCGCGGATCTCTCGCTCGCCCGAGAAAAACACCAGCGAATCGCCCGGGTGCGTGCGTTCGAGTTCCTCCACCGCCTCGACCAGGCCCGACGCGAGCTCGTCGCGATCGGGGTCGTCGGTGCCCGAAGGCGGGCGGTAGCGCACCTCGACCTGATAGGTCCTGCCCGAGACCTCGATGATCGGGCACCCGTCGAAGTGCTCGCTGAACCGCTCCGGATCGATCGTCGCGCTGGTGACGATCACCTTCAGGTCCGGGCGCTTGGGCAGCAGCTGCTTGATGTACCCGAGCAGAAAGTCGATGTTCAGGCTGCGCTCGTGCGCCTCGTCGATGATGATCGCGCTGTAGCGGCGGAGCATCCGGTCGGTCTGCGTCTCGGCGAGCAGGATGCCGTCGGTCATCACCTTGACCAGCGTCTCGGGCGCCGTCTCGTCGGAGAAGCGGACCTTCGCCCCCACCGCCCTCCCGTACCCGAGCTGTGTTTCCTCGGCGACGCGACGCGCGATCGACCTCGCGGCGATCCGCCTCGGCTGGGTGTGGGCGATCGTCCCGTCGACCCCGAGCCCGAGCTCCAGGCAGATCTTGGGGAGCTGGGTCGACTTGCCCGAGCCCGTCTCGCCGCAGATCACCACCGCCTGGTGCTCGCGGATCGCCGAAGCGATCTCGTCCTTCCGCCCGCTTACCGGCAGGTCGGAGGGGTAGACCAGGGTCGGGCGGATCGCCACCCGCTTCTCGCGCAGGGCGATCGAGTCCTCGATCGCCTTGCGGACCGAAGCGACCGCTTGGGCGTCCGGCCGGCGTGCCTCGCGCAGCCCGCGCAGACGCCGTGCGATCCGGGGCTTGTCGGCCCCCATCGCCTGGTTCAGCAGTTTGGAGAGTTTGTCCAGTTCGTCGCGCACAGTCGGAATCAGTAGGCCGTCTTTGGCTGGAGGCGGGGCCGGCGGCCTCAGCCCGTCCGGGCGTGCTCGTGGCGGAGCTGCCCACACGCCGCGGCGATGTCTCGACCCCGGCTCGCCCGGATGTGGGCGTTGACCCCCCGCTCGCGGAGCAACGCCTGGAACTCGTGCACATCCGAGGCCCGGGGCCGCTTGTAGGGCGTCCCGTCCACCTCGTTGTACCGGATCAGGTTGACATTCGCACGCAGTGTCTTGGCGATCGCCGCCAGTCGTATCGCGTGCTCGGCCCGGTCGTTCACGCCCCGCAGGAGCGTGTACTCCAGCGTGATCTCACGCCCGGTCTTCTTGAACCACTTCGAGCAGGCCGCCAGCAGTTCCTCGATCGTCGTGTACTCCGCCCACGGGATGAGCTGACGCCGCAGCGCATCGTCCGGGGCGTGCAGCGAGAGCGCCAGCGTCACCGGCAGCTCCAGCTCATCGGCGAGCTTCTCGATCGCCTTGGGCAGGCCGACCGTCGAGATCGTGATCCGCCTCGCCCCGATGCCCAGACCCCAAGGCGCGGCGATCGTGCGCACGGCGTCGACCACCGGGCGGAAGTTGCTCAAGGGCTCGCCCATGCCCATAAACACGATGTTGCTGATGCGGCCCACACCCTCCAGCCGCCCGAGCCTCCAGACCTGCTCGACGATCCGCCCCGCAGACAGATTCCCGTCCAGCCCGCCCATGCCCGAAGCGCAGAAGCGGCAGCCGACCGGATAGC
>REET01000093.1 GCA_007694925.1 Phycisphaerales bacterium
GGCGATCGACGCCTCGGGGCGGCTGGATGTCGCGACGATGCTCAAGGCCGGGCTCTCGCTGGTGCGCGCCGTCGACGGGTACATCAACACGACCGAGCCCTTCCGCCTGGCCAAGACGATCGAGCAGGATGCGCACGCGGGCCCGCGCCTGGCGGCGATCCTGTACCACTGCGCCGAAGCGTTGCGGATCGCCTCGCTGCTGCTTTACCCCGCGATGCCCGACAGGGTCGCCGAGCTGTGGCGCAGGTGGCGGTGCTCGCCGCTCACCGACGCGAACAACGCCGACTCGGGCTTTGTCGCGCCGCTGGAGGAGCTGGCGCAGTGGGGCGGGCCCCACGCGCTCAAGCCGGGCCAGCACATCGAGAAGGGCGAGCCGCTGTTTATGCGGGCCGACCCCGCCGAGCCCGAGCCGGGCGTCAAGCCCGCGGGCTGAAGGGGCCGACCGTGACCCATGCTTGAGTTGTGCCGATACCAGACCCGGTTCGAGGCGGACTCCGCGGCGGAATTGCTGCGCCGCGAGGGCGTCAACGCGACTGCGGTCGAGAGCGTCGACACGCTGGCGGTGCTGATGGGCGTGTCGGTCGACACGCGCGGGCGCTTCGCTGTTTACATCGCCGACAAGCGGGACAAGGAGCTCGCCGAGCTCCTGCTCGAGGACTTCTACGCCGACCCGCCGGAGTTCGAGGAGGGGTGGGAGGAGCAGGCAAAGCCCGATTTGTCGAGGCTGGATCCGTCGCTGGCGCCGCACTGCCCGGCCTGCGGCGTGACGCTGCCGCTCGACGCGGGGGCGAGGCACTGCCGGGGCTGCCGCACGCCGGTGGATGTGATCGAGCTCTTGGTCGAGCGTCACGGGCCGGAGGTGCTGGAGCGGTGCTATCCGGATGAGGACGGGGAGGGCGGGCCCCGTGGACACACCGGGTAGACGGGCGGGCGTACGGCTCGTAATCTAGAACGGTTCTAAATCATGGATCCGCATGGCCCCGCTCAGGACCGCTCAGGGCGGTTTGGCGGGGAGGGCGGATCGGATGTGGAACGGCCCGTTCGGCTGAGTGCCTCGGGACGCCGCGTATGATCGCGGCCCCGGGGCGGACAAACGAGAAGCGACCACCGGCGCAGGGCGAGGGCCCCGCGGCCGGATCAAGACTGGAGCGAGCCTTATGCCGCACATCATCGCTGAGCCCTGCATCGGCACCAAGGACACCTCGTGCGTCGAGGTCTGCCCGGTGGACTGCATCCACCCGACCAAGGACGAGGAAGACTTCGAGACGACGGACATGCTGTACATCGACCCGGACACCTGCATCGACTGCGGCCTGTGCGTGGACGAGTGCCCGGTGAAGGCGATCTACCCCGAGGAAGACCTGCCGAGCGAGTGGAACAAGTATGTGCAGATCAACCTGGAGTATTACGAGGGGAAATGAGGCGCTCGCCTTTTGGCGAGCGAGAGGGTTGAGCAGGCGAGCAGGCGAAAGAGGGGGCGAGCACGCTTGGGGGGTGAGGGGTGGTCAAGCGCTGGTGGACGCCTTCGAGCAAGTCGCCGGCTCGGCTCGGTGAGTGGTTCTATCTGATGGACGGGGGTCCGTCGACCAACGACCTCGTCGCCTCGTGTGTCTTGGGCCCGCTCGACCCGATCGGCATGTCGCCGACGCTGCTTTCTGAAGACATCGAAGCGTTCACCGGCGCATGCATCGCCTGCGAGCGTTGGGACCCCAAGGGCGTCGCCGGCCCTTACGACCTTGAGGTCAATCCGCAAACCCTCAAGGGCAATCCGATCGATCGGCGGGTGCTCCGATACAAGACGATGGAACGCCCGATCGGGTCACCGACGCTCGTGGCCAAGCGGAGCCTGCTCGAAGCGATGGGGCCGGATGTGCCGGACCGGTGGCTGATCGGGCGCGTGCTTGTGCGGGGCGGCGGCGAGATCGATGAACTCTGCACGATCATCGATCCCGAGTCACTGTGGAAGCGTTTGCGGCCGGTGTTCACGCAGGGTTGGTTCAAATACATCGGAAGTGCGACTTACGAGGCCTGCCGCGAGTGCGGGAGGCTGCTCGATAGGCCAGGCGGCCAAGCGTGGTATCTGCATGCGCAGGAGGCCGCGGGCGAGAAGGCTTCGGCAGATGTCGCGATGCTCCTGGTCCCGCGGTCGGCGGTGGAGCGTGCCGAGCTTCGCGATCGGAAGCGTTGGCCACGCCTGGACACGCGCGACATCCCCGTCCGCGATGCGATCGTTGATCCGTATTCCTCGCCACTGCCGGTGTGGTGGGAGGAGTTCGACCATCACCAGCGGTCCTGCGGCGTCTCGCCGCCGTTCCCGAAGATCCCGATCGAGCCTGACGAGCCGGTCGGTTCGTGGCTTGAGGCGCAGATCGAAGAGCGCGGGTACGAGGCTTGCGTGCTGCTGGACGGCGAGGATCTCGCCGAGCGGTGTGTGGTCTACGCCCGTCTCTGGGCGTGCTGGGACGCGAAGGTCGCCCGGCGCATCGAAGGCCTGAACGACGCGAGGCTGGCCGACGCGATCCGTGTGAAGCTGAAGGATCGTTCGAGGAAGGACTGGCTGCCCGGATCTTGATGGGCTGGCTCAGCTCCCGTCACCCCGCACAATCGAGCCGTCGTATAGCGAATCAAGGCGACCTGAGGGTGGGTCTTTGCTCGGCAGTGGGATCGGGAGGCTCGGTGGTCCATCACCGGAATTTTGGCTTGACCGCCTCGCTGTTTCCGGTATGTTGGGCGTGTCGTGGGTGGAGGGTGTCTTGCCCTTTCGTGGGGCGGCGCTTCAACCCCGGTTTGGCGCCCTCGCGGGATCCGGAGCTGCGGCCAGCGGCCGGTATTCTCTGGACTCGGGTGGGGTGTCGGTGTGTGCGCTGTGCGTTCTTCGGCCCCAAAGCGGCCGGGACGCGGAAGGGGATGATGATGCGCGGTAAGAACATTGCGATTCTGGCGGCGGGTCTTCTCGGGGGCGTCGCCTCCGCTCAGACCGGGTCGCTCACCACGGCGCCGGACAACAACAGCAGCGGCGGGATCTTCATGGATCTGACGGCGCTGGACGGCACGCTGGCGGTCACTTCGTTCGAGATCCCCTACGCCGGCACTGTCGGCACGCCCGTCGAGGTCGAGGTGTGGGTCCGCGACGGCAGCTACGAGGGCTTTGATGCCGACCCCGCCGGTTGGACGCTCCATGAGACGGCCTTCGGCACCCGCCAGGGCATCGGC
>REET01000025.1 GCA_007694925.1 Phycisphaerales bacterium
ACGACGGCATCATCGACGCCGACGACTTCTTCGACTACCTCGCCCTCTTCGCAGCGGGCTGCTAAGACACCCCTAGCCAAATGTAAACAAGTCTCCGCCGCCGCCGGGAACGCTCCCCGGCGGCGGCGTTTTTCATCCCCACGCCGGCAGCCCCCCTTCAACCCCTCACAAAGGGCTTGACACAGCGCCGCCCTTCTGTACATTGAAGAGCATCGTGGGTGGAGTGCGTAGAGACGCCCGTCGTGGGGCAACCACTTCATCCTTCTGGGAGTTGATGCCGACCGGCCACCGGCCGGTTCGGCGCGGCTGAATCTGTTCACACCGGCGCGGTCGGTGTGCGCGCACAGTTGCTGAGATCAGCAGTACGGAGGATCGATGATGTTCAAGGCCAGAAACACCGTTCTCATGGCCGCGGCGGCCGGCGCATGCCTCACCACCGTGGCGCTCGGGCAATCCCTGACCACCGCTCCGTCCAACAACGGCAGCGGCGGCGTCTATATGGACCTGACCGCCCTCAACCAGAACCTTCGCGTCACCCAGTTCGATGTCGAGTACACCGGCACCATCGGCTCGCCCGTCGATGTCGAGATCTGGATCCGTTCGGGCAGCTATGTCGGCTTCGAAAGCGACCCCTCGGCCTGGACCCTCCACGAGACCGTTCCTGGCATCCGTCAGGGCACCGCCGTCCCCTCGCCTCTCATGCTCAGCGAGCCCATCGAGCTCCCGGTCGGAGAGGTCACCGGCGTCTACCTCCACTGCATCACCACCGGCGGCGGCATCCGCTACAACGGCACCGGCGCCGCGCCCCCCACCACCTTCTGGAGCAACGCCGACATCAGCCTCTCCGGCGATATCGCCAGAATCGGGGATATCCCCTTCTCGGGCAGCATCTTCACCCCCCGAACCTTCTCCGGCACGGTCTACTACGAGCCCTCCGGCCCCGCCGACCCCTTTGACATCCGCATGTCCGCCAGCGTCGACAACGACCGCATCGCACTCGACGAGAACGCAACCATCACCTACCTCGTCCGCAACCCCAGCGAAGAGAATGTCACCGGCGTCACGGTCACCGTCGACATCCCCACCGGCATGAGCTATGTCTCTGACGACCGCGGCGGCAGCGTCTCGGCCGGCACCTTCACCGCCAGTCTCGGCAACCTCAACGCCGGCGACGACACCACCCTGAATCTCACCCTCAAGGGCGATGCCGCAGACCTCTACACCATCACCGGCGAAGCCGCCGCCAACGAGCCCGATCCCAACCCGGGCAACAACTCCGCCTCCGTCGAGATCCGCGTCATCGACGCCACCCTCCGCGTCCTGCTCACCGGCGCCGCGGACATCTCGGGCACCGCCGGATTCGTCGACACCCAGAACAAGCTCCTCGACACCGGCGAGTTCATCGCTGTCGACGCCCACGACGCCAGCACCGGCGGCACACTGCCCACCCTCGCACAGCTCCAGCAGTACGACGCCGTCATGGTCTGGTCCAACGGCACCTACATCAGCGACTTCGACCTCGGCAACCTGCTCGCCGACTATGTCGACGCCGGCGGCGCCGTGGTCTGCGCCGTCTTCGAGACCTCCACCACCACCATCGGCCGCTCACTCCTCGGACGCTGGGCCGACGAGAACTACTGGATCATTCAGCAGCGCTCGGGCAACCTCTCCTCCTTCGCCTCCCTCGGCACCATCAACGACCCCACCCACCCGACCGTCCAGGGCGTCAGCTCGCTGACCGCCAGCACCGCCTTCAGGCCGAGCACCACCATGCTCGTCCCCGGTGGCCAGACCATCGCCACATGGGACGACGGCATCCCCCTCATCGCCGTCAACGACGCCATGCCCGGACGCGTCGACCTCGGCATGCACCCGCCCTCGTCCGACACCGGCGGGGGATGGTGGCAGGTCGGCACCGACGGCGCTGTCATCATGGCCAACGCCCTCAAGTACGCCGCCTCAGGCGGTGCGCCAACATGCCGCCCCGACCTCAACGGCGACGGCGTCGTCGACGCAGACGACTTCTTCCTCTTCCTCCAGTTCTTCGCCGCCGGAGACCTCCGCGCCGACTTCAACAACGACGGCATCATCGACGCCGACGACTTCTTCATCTTCCTCAACGAGTTCGCGGCCGGCTGCTGAACCGCACACCTCGATGAACCCGAGCGGCGCACACACCGCTCACTCCGCCCCCGCCGGCACACCCCGGCGGGGGCGTTTCTTTCAGGATCCCGTCCAAGCCCGATATTTCTCCGTTGACAAGCCCAACACCCAGCCGTTACGCTCGGACCACCCCGAACCCGCGACCCTCCGCCATCCGCGTAGGCCGGTGGAGGACGCGGAGCGGTAGTTCCACCGCAATGGAAAGAGAAGAGAGGTTCTGAACCATGCCCCGCAAATCAACCAGTGTCTGGCTCGCCGCAGCCCTCGCCGCGGGCCTCGCCCTCCCCGCGTCTGGCGCCATCGGCTACCGCGTCCTGCTCACCGGCGCCCCGTCGGGGACCGCCGACCCCACGCCCCAGTTTCTCGATGTGCAGTCGTACCTCCTGAGCACCAACCGCTTCGACCAGGTCGACTTCCACAACGCGTCAACCTCCGGCACAACCCCCACACTCGCGCAACTGCTCGACTACGACGCTGTCCTCGTCTGGAGCAACGGCACCTACGCCAGCGATGTCGATCTCGGCAATGTCCTCGCCGACTATGTCGATCAGGGCGGCGGCGTCGTCAGCGCCGTCTTTACCGTCAGCACGCTCACCGCCGGGCGCTCCCTCGCCGGCCGATGGGACGCCGAGCAGTACTGGATCATCCAGCCCCGCGGCGGCAACACCAGCACCGCCGCTTCCCTCGGCACCGTCCTCGAGCCCGGCCACCCCACCGCCGCAAATGTCAGCACACTCTCGGCCAACAGCGCCTTCCGTCCCACCACCTTCAACCTCGGCCCGGGCGGACGCATGATCGCCACCTGGGACGACGGCCGCCCCCTCATCGCCGTCAGCGACACGCGCGCCGGTGTCGTCGACCTCGGCCTCTACCCCCTCTCCACAGTCACCTCCCCAAACAGCTGGTCCGCAGCCACCACCGACGGCGACACCATCTTCGCCAACGCGCTCATCTACGCCGCTGATTCCGCCGGCGGAACCTGCCCGCCCGACCTCAACGGCGACGGCGTCGTCGACGCCGACGACTTCTTCCTCTTCCTCCA
>REET01000106.1 GCA_007694925.1 Phycisphaerales bacterium
GAGTTCGTCGGGCTGGACAACTACAAGCGTGTCCTCGCCGACGATCGCTTCTGGTGGTGCCTGCTCAACAGCTTCATCTACCTGCTCGTCACGCCGGCGCTGATCCTGCTGAGCCTCGCCGCGGCGTTGATCGTCCGCCACAGCATCCGCACCGGACGATGGCTCCGCCTGCTGTTCTTTCTTCCGGTCGTGACGCCGACGATCGTCGCGGCCGTCGCGTGGCGCCTGCTCTTTGAAGACCAGGGCCTGATCAACAGCATCATCGCCCTCGCCGGCCTCGACCCGATCGGCTGGCTGACCCAGCGCCCCTGGACGCTCATCACCGCCATGACCGTCACGCTCTGGAAGGGCTTCGGCTTCTACATGATGATCTTCATCGCCGGTCTGCTGGCGGTGCCCAAAGAGCTCGAAGAAGCCTGTGCGCTCGACGGGGCAGGGCCTGTGCGTTCTTTCTTCGCAGTCGTGCTGCCCACGATCTGGCCGGTCGTCGTGCTGGTGGGCATCATCAGCTCGATCTCGGCCCTGAAAGTGTTTGACGAGCTGTTCATCACCATCAAGGGCACGCCGATCGAGCACCAGACCGTCGTCCCGCTCGTCTACGAGGTCGCGTTCGTGCAGGGCACGGGCGACTTCGGGCTCGCCTGCGCGATGGGGCTGGTGCTCTTTGTGATCATCCTGGTCTTCAGCGTGATCAACCTGCGCCTGACGGGCGCTGTGAAGGGGGGCCGCCCGTGAGCCGCACGCCCCCGTGGCTCGTCGCCCTCCGCATCGTTTGCGCCCTGGGGCTGGTGGCGCTGGCGATCGTCCCGGCGATCTGGCTGGCGATGATCGCGGTCCAGCCCGCCGACGCCGACCTCCGCTCCGTCGGGGGCGGCTTCACGCTCAACAACTTCCGCGGCGCCTGGGCCGAGGGCGGCCTCGCCTCGGCCACGCTCAACAGCGTGCTGGTCACCTTCTCCCGCGCCGGGCTCAATGTCCTCCTCGCGGCCCTCGCGGCCTACCCCCTCGCGCGCATGAGCTTTCGCGGGCGCGATGTCTGCTTCGTCCTCATCCTCGCGACGACGATGATCCCAGAGCAGGTGATCGTCGTCCCCCTCTTCCGCATCGTCGCGGGGATGGGGATGTTCGACACGCTGGCGGCGCTCGTCGTGCCTTTCGGCGTCTCGGCGTTCGGGATCTTCCTCTGCCGCCAGGCGTTCTTGCAGGTGCCCTGGGAGCTGGAGGAGGCGGCCCGCATCGACGGCGCCGGGCCGCTGCGCACCTGGTGGAATGTCATGATCCCGCTCTCAGCCCCGACGCTCGCGACGCTCGCGCTCTTCAGCATCATCGCGGCGTGGTCCGACCTGCTCTGGCCGCTCGTCGTGCTCAACAGCCCCGAGAAATACACGCTGCCGCTTGCGATCAACGAGTTGCTCGGCCAGTTCGCCACCAACCCGCGCTACGCGTACGCGGGCAGCGTGCTGGCGCTGGTGCCGATCGTCGTCTTCTTCCTCGCGATGGAACGCTGGCTCAAGCCGAGCCTGTTTGCCGGGGCGGTGAAGGGATGAAGACCGAGGTGCTGATAGTTGGGGGCGGGGCGGGGGGCGTCGCGGCGGCCCTCGCTTGCGCGCGCGCCGGCGTCAAGTGCGTCGTGACCGAGCCTTACCAGTGGGTCGGCGGGCAGTTCACCTCCCAGGGCGTCCCGCCGGATGAGAACCGCTGGGTCGAGTCGTTCGGCGCCTCGCGTCTGTATGCTGAGCTGAGGCGGCGCGTCCGGCGCTGGTACAAGGACAGCCGTTCCCTGACGCCCGAGGCTTCGGCGAACGAACCGCTCAACCCCGGCGGCGGGTGGGTCAGCCGCCTGTGCGCCGAGCCCCGCGTCTTCCACGAAGTCATGCGCGAGATGCTCGCCGAGCACGCGGGCTCCATCACGGTGCTGACCGGGCTGGAGCCGATCAGCGCCGACGCCGACCGCGGTCGCGTCCGCTCGGTCACCTTCCGGGATCGTTCCGATGGGTCGGAACGGACGATCGAAGCGCCGATCGTCATCGACGCGACCGAAACCGGCGACCTGCTCGAACTCGCCTCGATCCCCTTTGCGCTCGGGGGCGAGTCGCGCCGCGTCTTCGGCGAGCTGCACGCCCCGGAATCCACGCCCTCGGGCGATGAGATCGATCCCTTCGACCAGCAGGGGTTTTCGCACTGCTTCGCGATCGAGCACCGCCCGGGCGAGGATTGCACGATCCCCGAACCGGAGGCGTACCGCCGTTGGCGGGAGTTTGTGCCGCAGATGCGCGAGGGCGAGACGCCCTGGACGGGCCCGCTCTTCTCGTGGACCGTCCCGAGCCACAACGAATCGGGACGGCTTGATCTGCCGCTGATCCCCTGGCCCGACGAGCCGCAAGCGGGCGAGCTCGAACTCTGGCGCTACCGGCGCATCGTCGATCGGTCGATCTATGCGCCTGGGTCGGGCGAATCGCCGCCCGAAGTCTCGCTCATCAATTGCGTGCAGACGGATTACTGGCTGCGCCCGCTTTTGAGCCCGGGGGGCGGACGCGATCCGGACGCCTTCATCGAGGCTGTTGTGCAGGCGATGTGCTTTCTCTACTGGATGCAGACCGAAGCGCCGCGCCACGACGGGGGTAACGGTTACCCCGGCCTGCGCCTACGCGGCAACGAGCTCGGCGCCGACGACGGCTTCGCCATGGCGCCCTACATCCGCGAGCCGCGCCGCCTCAAGGCCATGCTCGTGATGCACGAGGGGCACATCGGCACGAAGCAGCGCTCTGAGTCGGGCGCCGCGGCCGGTGTCGATGCCGCGTCGGCTCTTGAAAACCCGTGGGGCGTCGGCGAGCTCTTTGCAGACAGCGTCGCGATCGGCCACTACCCGATCGACCTGCATCCTTCGTGCTCGGGGCGTCAGTCGGTGTATGTCGCGTGCTCGCCATTCCGCGTGCCGCTGCGATCGCTCGTTCCGGCCGGAGGCGGGAACTTGGTGGCGGGGGGCAAGTGTCTGGGGGTGAGCCATGTCGTCAACGGCGCGACGCGGACGCACGCCTGCGAGTGGATGATCGGGGAAGCCGCGGGAACGCTCGCGGCGTGGTGCGTGCTCGAAAACCGCACGCCCGCCGACGCGTGCGACCTTGGAGTGCGCACCGCGGAGGTGCAGCGGATGCTGATCGCCGGCGGCATGCCGCTGGCCTGGCCCTGGGAGCGGGGCGAGTCTGTGTTCCGCTTGTAAGCCTGTGCAGAACGTTCAACCCGACTTCAGCCGCGAACGACTTTCAGCGTCACGATCTGGAACGGCTTGAGCATGAAGCTCGTCTCGGCGCCGTCGTGCCGCAGGCGGTCGACGGGGGAGGGCCTGTCGAGCAGGTCGACCCCTTCGACTTTCGATGCGGGGATGTTCCACTCGATCTTGCAGGGCTGTTCCAGGCCCTCGGTCTCGACGAGTCGCAGGCGGAGCGTGCCGTCGGGCAATCCGGTCGCCGAAGCGACCTCGACGCTGACGGCCTGAATCGAGAAGGGGGCCCACGACGCGCCGCTCAACCTGTACGGCGAGTTATCCAGAAAGTCCTGCATCGGCCTGGCGAACCGCTCGGCGACCCGCGTTGTCGGCGCGCTCCCGTCGTGCAGCCAGAGCCCGGTTCGGAAGACATGCTCGCCGCGGTCGGCGTCGGGGTCGGGCCAGTTGGAGGCGCGGAGCAGCGTGAGGCCGAGCTCCGATCCGTTGGCCGACCGCCCGTGGATCGTCCCGTCGTCGAGGAGCGTGAAGACGCGTCCGGTCTGGCGCAGCTCGCTGAAGCGGTGGCCGCAGCGTTCGAACCGGGCCCGGTCTCGCGGTGTATTGCGCGTCGCTTCGTCGTGGATCGTCCCGAACTGCGTGCCGTGCCTGGCCGACGCGCCTTCGATCCCGGTCGGGTACCGCACGCGGAGCACGCGGGCCGAGGCTTTCCAATCGACCGTCGTCTCGATCTCGACGATCGGCGAGCCGGCGCGGAGCGTGAAGGTGTCGAGGATCGTGGAGCCGCAGGGCAGCGTGTGCTCGAAGATCAGCGAGGCTTCGTCTTTGCCTGTGGCGATGGAGACCTTCGCCGTCCGGTCGTTGGTCCAGAGCTGCTTGTCGATGTAGTTCTCTTCCAGCTCCCACGCGTCGTAAGTGCGAGGCCGGTCTTCGAAGAGCTCGATGAATCTCGTCGGGCCGCTGGAGCACAGATCGAAGCCGTCGTGCTTGTTGCGGAACTCGACGATGCGTCCGCGATCGTCGAGGACAACCCGCACCTGACTGTTCTCGACCTCCAACGCGTCCGGATCGAGCCGGACGACATCGGGGTTCGCTCGGTCCGACGGGGCAAAGACCGACATGGGCGGAGGGGCGTCGCGATCGAGCACGCACGCCAGGCTCGCGGGGCAGAAGAGAGCGTCTTTGACGCCGATCTTCGCGGCCCACCTCGGCGCATGCTCGACGATGATCGCCTCGGAACCCTGCAGCACCTCGTTCAGGTCCGCCCGCGCCCGCTCGTTCACCGGCGCGATCGACGAACCGGGCAGGATGTCGTGGAACTGGTTGAGCAGCAGCGTCCTCCACAGCTTGTCCAGCCGGGCGTGCAGTTGCTCCGCGTCGCGCTGCGGCAAGGGCTCGGGGCCGAAAAACGCCAGAAACTCGGCGAGACGCAGCGACTCCTCGCACGCCCTGTTCAGCCGCTTGATCTCGCGTTGGCTCGTCAGTGTGCCGCGGTGGTACTCAAGATCGAGCTCGCCCCGCCAGACCGGCAGCGCCCGCCCCGCGCTCTCGATCGCCTCGGCGTGATCGTGCAGGTCTTCGCAAAGCTCCCGCGCAGTGCCGAACCTCACGCGGGGCAGCCCTTCGCACGCCGCCGCGAGCCGCGCGTTGCTGAGCATCTCTTCGGTCGGCCCGCCGCCCCCGTCGCCAAAGCCGAACGGCTGCAGCCAGAGGTCCGCGGCGCTGTCGAGCTGCTCCGCCGCCCTCGCCTCGCCCTTGCGCAGCTCCTTGGGCGAGAGCGTCGAGTTGTAATCGCCCCCGGGCGTCAGGTGGGCCAGCACTCCGTGCCCGCCGAGCCCCACCCAGCGGAAGGTGGTGTGCGGGAACTCCGTCGTGTCGTTCCAGTGCAGCTTGTTGGTGATGAAAGTGTCCAGCCCGCCGAGCTTCATAATCTGCGGCAAACACGCTGCAAACCCGAAGGTGTCAGGCAGGTACAGGTGGCGCTGCCCGCCCATCTCGCCGAAGCGGTCCGTCCAGTACGCGACGCCGTGCTGGAGCTGGCGGATCAGCGACTCGCCGCTGGGAGCGTTGGTGTCCGGCTCGACCCACATGCTCCCGCCCGGCTCCCAGCGCCCCTCGCGTACGCGCTCAGCGATCTGCGCAAACAGCTCCGGCGAGTCTTCCTCGATCCAGGCGTAGTGCTGCGCCTGCGAGCAGAGGAAGCAGAACGCCCGGTCGGCCTCCATCAGGCGCAGCACATTGCTGAAGGAACGCAGGCACTTGCGCCGGCTCTCTTCGAGCGTCCAGAGCCAGGCCGTGTCGATGTGCGCGTGCCCGACCGCGACGCACTCTGTCGCCGAGGGCGATGCACCGCGCGACAGCGCGGATTCGATGTGAGCCGCGGCGTCACCGGCGCCCGAGGCGATGTCGGTGTCGTCGAGCGTCGTCACCGCCTCACGCAACGCGCGGCAGAGCTCTCCAGCCCTCGGCGTCCGCTCGGGCAACTCCTTCAGCAGCGAGATCGCAAAGCCGAACGCACGCGACAGGCGCAGCACGCCCTCGTCGAGCAGCGCCAGCTCCGCGGCTTCCAGCCTCCCCGGCTCGCGGTCCGTCCAGCGCGCCCGCGTCTCGGCGGTGTCCCAGTCGAAGACGCTCGCGCCCCACGGGTGCACGCAGACCGCCTCCACAAGGGCGCTGACCGGCTTTCCGGGCGAAACACCTTCGAGGCGCACGCGATCGCGGTTCACATCCACGCCGTGTACGGGCTTGCCGTCGAGGTAGACCAGCCCCTCCGTCCCGGTGCTGAAACGCAGCACCACCGACCGCCCGGTTCCCGCGTCGAACCGCTCGGGCACGACGCCTTCGAGCCTGAACCAGCAGGTCCGCCACGCCGGGCCCCAACGCCAGCCCGGCTCGACGGGCTCGAAGTCGAAGCCCTCGGCTTCAATCAACGAGGGCGAACCCTCGCACAGGTGCGCGCCCACCCGCAACGGCTCGCGGTCGGCGTACACCGACCGCGAGATGACCTCGCGCAGGTACGCCTCGAAGCGCCCGATCCAGCGTTGCAGCTCGGTGGGGGGTGTCATGATGCTGTGCTCAACGCCCGCCCCGCACATAGCGGGCGCCCTCGCGGGCCCGATCAGAGACGATCTTCCGCGCCCCCTCGACCACGCGGTCCCAGTCGAACGCCGGGCCCGGATCGATCTTCCCCCGCGTGACATGGTAATGGCCGATCAGGCCCCGGAAGTCGTCGTACTCCTCCTGCGTCAGCTCCCGCGTCGCCAGCGAGCCGTCGCTCTCGCGCGGGTAGTCGAGCTCAATCCCGGGCAGCGCCAGGTGCAGCGCCGCGGTGAGCTTGATGAGCGAGTCGTACTGCTCGTCGGTCAGGTCGTATTGATGCAGCGTGGTCCCGTGGATCTCGCCGCTGACCGGCTCGGGGCGCGAGGGCCTGCCCACAAACCCCTGCGTGCGCACGCCCCCGTCGCCGAGCGAACCCGGGATCGTGATCCGTGTGCCTTGTTCATCACGCGCGTACCACTGGCGGAGGGTGCGGTCGTCGGGGTCGCGGTACGCGCCCATGTTGGCGATCTCGATGCCCACCGAGCGGTCGTTGGCCGTGCCCGCGTGCCACGCCCGTTCCTGCACATCCAGCGTCTGGTAGATCGTCCCGTCGATGTCGAGCATGAAGTGCACCGACAGCCCCCGCAGATCGTGCAGCACGCGGAAGCACCGACGGCTGACGCCGCAGACATCGTAATGGATCACGAACTGATCGACATGCGTGCGCACATCGTCGAGCGTCCAGTTGCCGTGCCGGGTGCGTTCCTGGTCCTCGGGGCTCATGCCGACGCGCCGCGTGCTGTAGCGGTTGGGCGATCGCAGCACCGAGCTCGACTCCGCCCACGACGCCTGGTCGAGCGGGACGAACCGGCGCTCCACCCGATACGCGTCGTACCCCCCCGGGTCGAACCAGAGCACCACCGGCGCCCCGGTGTGGAACATCCGCCCGGCGACCATGATCTCGTCGCCCACCCGCGGCGCCGGGTCGCCGATCCGCGGCCCCGCCTCAACCGCCCGCTGCTGCGGAGCGCACCCCACGCCGAGCAGGCAGGCCAGGGCCATCGCGAGCATCAGGATCGATCGGGTGGTATTGCAGAGCATCGGGTCGCCTTTGGGGGCTCGGGTCACGGAATTCCGGGCGGCATTGTGCGCCCGCCGCTCCGGGCGTGCGCAGGGGTGTCGTGAAGAGATGTGTCGAGAAGAGAGGGCCGCGAAGCTTATAGAACAATGTATACTGGCGGCCGCCATCACGCCCGACCCCACGGAACCGCCCCGCATGGACGACTTTTCGTACACCAACGGACGCCTTCACGCCGAGGGCGTGCCCGTCGACGAGATCGCCTCAAAGGTCGGGACACCGACATTCGTCTACTCGTCGGCGACCCTCCTCGGGCACTACCGGCGGCTGGCCGAAGCCTTCGCCCCCGTCGACCCGGCGATCTGCTTCGCCGTCAAATCCTGCGGCAACCCAGAGATCTGCCGCCTCGTCGCCGGGGCGGGCGCCGGGTTCGATGTCGTGTCGGTGGGGGAGCTCGAACGCGTCTGGCTGTCTGGAGCGCCGATGTCGGGGGTGGTCTTCGCCGGTGTCGGCAAACGCCGCGACGAGATGCTCGCCGCCCTCGACGGACGCTTCAGCCCGCTGGCCGGGAGCGGCGTGAAGGTGAACGGGATGGGCCCGGAGGGACGCGGCCCGATCGGCCTGTTCAATGTCGAGAGCGAGCAGGAGCTGGAGGTTCTTGAAGACGCCGCGAGGGAGGCGGGCGTGGTCGCGTCGGCGACCCTCCGCGTCAACCCGGATGTCGACGCCAAGACCCACAGGCATACCACCACCGGCAAGCGGGAAAACAAGTTAGGGATCGACCTTGCGCGCGCGCCCGCGGCCTTCGACCGCTTCGGCGACTCGCCCCACCTCAATCTCCGCGGGCTGCACATGCACCTGGGCTCGCCGATCTACTCGCCCGACCCCTACACCGAGGCCCTCAAACGCATCCTGATCAGGATCGATGAAATCGAGCGCAACGGCCACCGGATCGACCGGCTGAACATCGGGGGCGGGATCGGGGCGGACTACGAGACGGGCTCGACACCCTCGTATTCCACCTACGCCGAGCGCATCGTCCCGATGCTGCTGCCCCTCGTCGGGCGGGGCGTCAAGATCCTGATGGAGCCCGGGCGAACGCTGATCGCCAACGCGGGCGTGCTGCTCGTGCGTGTCGAGTATGTCAAGGAGACCTCGGGCGGGCGCTTTGTCGTCTGCGACGCGGGGATGAACGCGTTGATCCGCCCCGCGCTCTACGACGCGTTCCACTTCGTCTGGCCCGTCCGCGTCGGCGAGGGGCAGGCCCCAGCCCGGCGAAGCAAGAAGCCCGAGGGCCCGGGCCTGGTTCCGTCGCATGTCGTCGGCCCGATCTGCGAGTCCGCCGACGCGTTCATCCGAGACTGGCCGATGCCGCCTGTCGAGCGGGGGGATCTGCTTGCGGTCTTCAGCGCCGGGGCCTACGGCATGTCGATGGCCAGCACCTACAACGACCACCCCCTCCCCGCCGAGGTGCTCGTCGACAAAGGCAGTTGGCGCACGATCCGAGCCCGCCAGAGCGTCGCGGCGATGCTCCTCGGACCCGAGGCCTGCGGGCCGCAACCCGCTGAGACAACGGCGTGAACGAGGCACCGGTCCAGCACGACACGGGCGAAGCCCCTCTCCGCCCGCCCGCCCTCGGCGAATCCCCCCGCCTCGCCTCGCTCGACGCCTTCAGGGGTCTGGTCATCGCCACGATGCTCCTGGTCAATGTCACCTGGGACAAGAGCGTCTTTCCCCAGCAGATGTTCCACCTCGGCTGGAACGACGGCAACCTCGGCGCGACGGTGACGGACCTCGTGTTCCCGTGGTTCTTGTTCATTGTCGGCGTTGCGATCCCGTTCTCGATGCACTCGGGCCGGGGGCAGAGCCGCACGCCGACGGAGCGGGTGCTCATCGCCTTCAAGCGCGGGCTGGTGCTCTACCTCTTGGGGATCCTGATCTGGATGGCGACGATCGCCAACCGTGGCGACCCGATCGGCTGGCGGGCCTTCCTGCACTGGGACATCCTGCCGCTGATCGGCGCGGGGTACATCCTCGGCGTGGTCTTCTACCAGTCGCCGGTTGCGGTCCGCGTCGCGTTCATCGTGGTCGTGCTGTTGGCCAAGTGGGCGATCCTGCGCTTCATTCCGCATCCGCCGACGGGTGAAATCGTCTGGACGCAGCAGGAAAGCGTGCACCGCTGGCTGAACGCGCAGCTCGGCTGGTTCGGCGGGTTCCAGCAGGCGCTGCCGGCCGCGGCGACCGTCCTGCTCGGCGCCTTCGCAGGCGATCTCCTGCGCAAGGGCGGGCGATCGATCTCCACGGCCGGGCGGCTGATCGCCTTCGGCCTGCTCTTCTGGGGCGCAAGCTGGCTCTGGCAGCTTCAGCCATGGGCGGGCCTGCGCGAAAGCGCCCCCGGCCTCGCCTCGTTCATCGACCGTATCCGCCTGCCCTACAGCAAGGACTACTTCACCTCGTCGTATGTGCTGCTGGCCGCGGGCACGGGCGCCTGCCTGCTGGGGGTGATGTACGCGCTGGTCGATGTGTGGCGGGTCACCAAGTTCCGCTGGATGCAGATCTTCGGCCTCAACGCCATCGCGCTCTACTTCACCGTCGAGATGCTCTGGCGGCTGGTCTTCACCCGCTGGCAGATCGTGCATCCCAACGGGCACGCGGGCTCGCTGATCGGTGGCGTCCTGGCGTGGCTGAGAGAGTGGGGGGCGAACCTCTCGGTGCACCTGCTCTCGGGGCCCTTGGGCGACACCGAGCGGGCGAGACTGATCGGCGACCACGCCGGGGCGTGGGCCCACGCGATCGGGTACATGCTGCTTTGCTGGTGCTTCGTCTGGTGGCTGCACCGGCGCAAGATCTACCTGAAGGTCTGAGCGGGTAAGGTGTGCTGCGTGCGACGCGATGCGAGCTCCATCCCGCTCTTGCCCAGACCGAGGTCGATCAGACCGCTCGGAGGGAGCGTGATGCTCGACCTGCCGCTGAGGGCTCCGGTCGATCCCGAAGGAGACTCTCTCGCGGCCGGGCTGCCCACCTCGCTCATCTCAGCGAACGGCCGAGGCGTCATCCAAACCTGTGGCACTGGCGGCTCGCCCGCCAGTGGTTCGACCGGCCGATCCCCCGAGGCCTACACCCTCCGCATCGACCCGCACGGCGTCTCCATCGACGCACCGACCGACGCGGGCGTCCGCAACGCCCTCCGCACGCTCGCCCAGCTCATCCGCGCCGCCGGTCCCGAGGTCCCGTGCGTCGAGATCGAGGACGCGCCGGCCTTTGCCGTCCGCGGCGTCATGCTCGATGTCTCACGCTGCCGCGTCCCGACCATTCGTGAACTTTTCGATACGGTCGACCTGCTCGCCTCGCTGAAGATCAACCACCTCCAGCTCTACACCGAGCACGCCTTCGCCTACTCGTGGGCGCCGGAGGTCTGGGCGGGCGTCTCGCCGATGACGCCCGAGGAGGTGCGCCGCCTCGACGCGCACTGCAAGAGCCGCGGCGTCGAGCTCGTCGCCAACCAGAACTGCTTCGGCCACCTCAAGCCCTGGCTGGTGCACGAGCGTTTCGCCCCGCTCGCCGAGACGCACGGGGACTGGTCGTTCGCGGGCGTGCCGCGCTCGGGACCGTTCAGCCTCTGCCCGATCGACCCGGGCTCGATTCGGTTCGTCGAGAAGATGCTTGACGACCTCTTGCCCTGCTTCTCGTCGTCGCTCGTGAACATCGGGTGCGACGAGACCTACGACATCGGTCAGGGCCGCTCGAGAGAAGCGGTCGATCGCGGGGGCAAGGCGGAGGTCTACGCGAGGTTCGTCGCGCAGGTCTGCAAGCTGGCGACCGATCGCGGGCGACGCCCGGCGTTCTGGGCCGACATCGCGGCAGAGCACCCGCGCGTGCTCGACCTCCTTCCCAAAGAGGCGATCGCCCTGGTCTGGAACTACGAGCCCGACGCGGACTTTGCCGGCCCGCTGCGCGAGGCGCGAGCCCGCGGCATGGAGGGCTGGGTCTGCCCGGGCACGAGCTCGTGGCGGTCGATCACCGGGCGGGCGAGCGAGCGCCGGGCGAACCTGCACGCCGCGGCGGCGCAGGGGCTCGACGCGGGCGCGAGCGGCTGCCTCATCACCGACTGGGGCGACACGGGGCACCACCAGGTCTGGCCGGTGGCGCTGCGTGCGATCGCGCAGGGCGCGCAGGCCGCGTGGAGGGGCGGGCTCGACGACGATCCGCTCGAACCCGAAGCGACATCCATGCACGCGCTCGGCGCGCCGGGTGCTGCCGAGTGGCTCGACGCCTTCGGCGACGCCGATCTCGACCTCAGACAAATCTCGGGCGTCCCCTGCGAGGCCGGCCCGACACGCCTGCACAACGCCTCGGCCCTCTTCAGTGTGATGTTTCCGGCCGGCGAGGGGCTGAAGCTCGACCACGGGGTTGCGTGGGGTCTGGTGCGCGAGCGCATCGAAGCGCTTCGTGAATCAATCCCTGGTGAAGCGGGCTCGTTGCTGCACGATGAGCTGTCGCACGCGTGCGATGTTGGGAGCTTTGCGGCGAGCCTTGCGATTGCGCGGGAAGATCGGAACACTGGCGGGCAAGCCGCCAGTGCCACAGCACGCTTGCTCAGGCACATTATGCACGACCACGCCCGTCTCTGGCGCATCCGCAGCCGCGAGGGCGGGCTCGCCGAAAGCCTCGGGTTCTACGAGCGTCTGCTGGGGGAGGTCTCCGCGTGAGCGCCCGCACCGTCCTCGGCTTCATGTCCGGCACCAGCCTCGACGGGCTGGACGGCTCGATCGTGCGCATCGAGGGTTCCGGCCTGACCATGCGGGCGTCGTTCGTGCGCGGCGCGACCGTCGGGCTGGGTTCGTGCGCCGAGCCGTTGCGCAGGCTCGCGGAGGGCGAAGCGATGACCGCCCGGTCGATCGTCCAGGCCCTGCACGACTTCTCGCGCCTGCACGCCGACCTCGCTTTGCGACTGCTCGATGGCGGGCGGGCAGATCTGATCGTCGCGCACGGCCAGACGCTGCTGCACGACCCGCCCCTGAGCTGGCAGGCGATCGATCCCGCGATCATCGCCAGCGCGACGGGCTCGCCGGTGCTGACCGACCTGCGCGGGGCGGACCTCGCCTCGGGCGGGCAGGGCGCGCCGATCTCGCCGTTGGCCGACTTTGTTTTTTTCGCCGACGAGTCGCCGCTGGCGGTGCTCAACCTCGGGGGCTTCGCCAACGCGACGCTGCTCGGATCCCGGGCCTCGGGCGTGCAAAGCATCGAGGGCTTCGACATCTGCGCCTGCAACCAGGTGCTCGACGCGGCGGCGAGGGCCGCGCTTGAACGCCCGTTCGACGAAGGCGGCGCCGAAGCCCTGAAGGGCGCTGCCGATCCGGAAGCGTTGCGAGACCTTGCCGCGTTGCTGGAGGGTCAGAGCCGCGCCGGACGGTCGCTCGGCACCGGCGACGAAGCCTCGTCGTGGGTCGAGCGATGGAAGGGCGGGCTGTCGCCGAGCGATCTGTGCGCGACGGCCGCAGAAGCGGTGGGGGGCGCCGTCGCGTCGAGATTGGCGGGCTGCACGCGTCTGCTGCTGGCGGGCGGCGGCTCGCGCAACCGCGCCCTCGTCGCCGCCATCAGCAAGCGACTGGCCGGAGCGACCATCGGCCCGACCGACAGCGCCGGACTCCCCGCGACCTTTCGTGAAGCGGCGGCGATGGCGGTGCTGGGCGCGCTCTCCGTCGACGGCGTACCGATCACGCTGACGAGGGTCACCGGCTCGCCGCTGCCGCCGCTTGCGGGCTCGCTCACCCCCGCCCCGTCGCGCCCCGCCGGAGCTT
Organism: Phycisphaerales bacterium; assembly: GCA_007694925.1. Classification (GTDB taxonomy): domain Bacteria; phylum Planctomycetota; class Phycisphaerae; order Phycisphaerales; family UBA1924; genus SLFH01. The sequence goes on from REET01000106.1 coordinate 13,142, forward strand.
CAGCATGACCGACGATCCGGCACAGCGCACACCGAGAGAGGCTCCCGGGTCGATCCCGCCCGACCGCGCCCATGTCCTCGCCGAGCAGCGCAACGAACGCACCCGCTCGCTGCACACGATGTCCGTCGACGAGATCGCCCGCGCCATCCACGATGAAGACCGGCGCATGCTCGACGCGTTCGAGCTCGCGTTGCCCGAGCTCACGGCCCTGATCGAAGCCGCAGAGCCCGGTTTCATCGCCGGCGGCAGACTGATCTACCTCGGCGCCGGCACCTCCGGTCGCCTCGGCGTGCTCGACGCTTCTGAAGCGCCGCCGACTTTTCAGGTCGAGCCCGGGCGGATCGTCGGCATCATCGCCGGGGGCGACGCGGCCCTCCGCCGCTCCAGCGAGCACAAGGAAGACGAGCCCGAGGGCGCCCTCCCCGAACTGCAAGCCCTCGCCCCGACGCCGAGCGACACCGTGATCGGTCTTGCCGCGGGTGGCACCACCCCCTTCGTCCGCGGCGCGATGGCGATCGCCAAACGCCTCTGCCCCAACTGTCTCACGGCGATGCTCTCCTGCTCGCCTACAGAAAAACCCCCGGGCTGCGACAGGCTCGTCGTCATCCCCACCGGCCCCGAGGTGCTCACCGGCTCGACACGCATGAAGGCGGGCACCGCCACCAAGCTCGCCCTCAACACGATCAGCACCACGCTCATGGTCCGGTCCGGACGCGTCTATCAGAATCTCATGGTCGATTTGCGGGCCAGCAACGACAAGCTCAAGGACCGCGCGGCACGCATCGTCGCCGAGCTCACAGGCCTCGACCGCCCCGGCTCGCTCGAACTGCTCGACCTCGCGGGCGGCGGCGTGAAAGCCGCGGTCGTCATGCACAGGCTCGGCGTCGATCTCGCCGAGGCCGAGAAACGCCTGTCGGCGGCCGGCGGACGCCTCGACCGCGTCATCGACCCCTGACCGGAGGTACCCTCAGTTACCATGGACGGCCAGGCGGACACACCCGGCGGCTTCGGCATCCTCGATGTCATCGTGCTCGGGCTCTACTTCCTCGTGCTCGTCGCGACGGGTGTCTGGTTCTCGATGCGCAAGAACCGCAACACCGAGGACTACTTCCTCGGCGGACGGAAGATGCCGGTGTGGGCCGTCGCTGTGTCGGTGCTCGCCACCAGCCTCTCGGCCGCGACCTTCATCGGCGGGCCGCAGCAGGCATACGCCGGGAACCTCACCTACCTCGCGACCAACATCGGGATGATCCTCGCGGCCCTCGTCATCGGCCTGCTCTTCATCCCCGCCTTCTACCGCCACCATGTCGCGACGGTCTACGAGCTCATCGGCAAACGCTGCGGCCCGGCGGGCGTCGTCGCGACCTCCGGCGCCTTCCTCCTCGGGCGGATCATGGCCTCGGGCGCGAGGATCTACATCGTCGCCATCCCCGCCGCCCTCATCATGTTCGGCGCCCAGCCCGAAGAGGCCATCCCCGACAGCCACCTGCTGATGGCGATCGGCGCGCTCGTTGTCGTCGGCATCGTTTACACGCTCGTCGGGGGCGTCGCCAGCGTCATCTGGACCGATGTCGTCCAGATGCTCGTCTTCATGGTCGCGATCGGCGCGGCCGTCTTCGTCCTGTTCTCCCAGATCCCCGTGCCCACTTCCGAGATCGTCTCGACCCTCAGAGAGGCCCGCGTCGGCGAGGACGGGCCTTCCAAGCTCACCGTCTTCGACACCCGCATGGACTGGGGCTCCAGCTTCACGCTCTGGGCCTCAATCTTCGCCTTCACCCTCTGGGGCGTCGCGGCCTACGGCACCGACCAGGACATGGTCCAGCGCATGCTCACCTGCAAGTCCGCCGCACGCGGCTCGTGGTCGGTCATCAGCGCCAACATCATCGCCGTCCCCGTCGTCGGCGTCTTCATGGGCGTGGGGCTGCTGCTGTACATCTTCTACGACCGCCCCGACATCATGGGCGAGAACGCGCCGGACTACGAGGTCTACGACTCGGCCCGCATCTTCCTCAGCTTTGTGCTGCGCGAGATGCCAGCCGGCCTGACGGGCCTCATGCTCGCCGGCCTCTTCGCCGCGGGGCTCAGCAGCCTGAACTCCGGCCTGAACTCGATGAGCTCGACCGTCGTCAACGACTTCTACCGGCGCATCGCCCCGAAAAAATCCGAGAAGCACTACCTCTTCGTCGGGCGCCTGGGCGTCGTCTTCTGGGGCCTGGTGCTCGGAGGGTTCGCGGGGCTGTGCATCTATTGGCAGCGGTCGTCGGAAGAGCAGCTCATCGACTTCGCCCTCGGCGTCATGGCGTTCGCCTACGCCGGGATGGTCGCGGTCTTCCTCACCGTCATCTGCACCAAGCGGGGGAGTTCCGCATCGGTGATCGCGGCCCTCATCGTCGGCATCGGCGCGACGCTCGTGCTCCAGCCCTGGTTCGCCAATTGGGCTCTGGGAAACTTCGCCTCCGGCCTGCCACCCGCATTCGCCGATCCCTGGCGGACCCTCGCCAACGATGTCGCATTCCCTTGGCGGTTCATGATCGCCGCGGCGTTGTCCCTGATCGTCTGCATGCTGGGCAGGGCCACCGACAACCCGGTGAGCAAGCCCGAGCCAGAAACAGACCCAAAGCCCGCCCCGCAAAGGAAACCCCGGCCGCGCAAGCGCCGCTCCCGCAAGAACGAACTCCGCAGCAACAGATCAGACAACGAGCCGACCGTCGACCTCGTCCCGCCAAAGCAGGACTGAGCGCGGGCTACGCGCTCGATCGCCCGGCGTGCACCGCCGCGCCGATCGCGGCCAGATACGCCGAATCGGCGCAGCGCATCGTCCAGCCCTCCCGCGCCACACCCGTCAACTCCGTGCGCACAAGCCCCTCCAACTTGCAGAGCACCGGCTCAAGCAGCATCCCCACCCCGCCCAACAGCCGGATCTCGTCGGGCGTGTAGATCGCGTGCACGATGCGGCACGCCCTCGCCAGCGCACGCAGGATCGGATCTTCACCATCCAGCCCCGACAGACCTTCGGCGATCCGCTCGCCGAACCTCGCCTCCAGCGCACGCAATCCAAGGTACCCCTCAAGCCCGCCCCGCCCCCCGTCGGGCCCCAGCGGCATCGGCTCGACGCCCACATCCACCTGCCCCAGGTGCCCGATCCCCCGCGCCCCGATCGTCACCGGCTCGCCCCCATCGAGCACCGCCAGCCCGACCCCGGTCCCAAGCACGATCGCCGCGAGCCGGCCGGTCGCCGGGTCGACATGGTGCGAACCGATCGCCGCGGCGACCGCGTCGGAAA
>REET01000068.1 GCA_007694925.1 Phycisphaerales bacterium
GATCCCCGCCTTCTACGATCAGCCATGCCCGAGACCTGGACGAACACCCCCCGCTACACGCAGACGACGATGATCATCCAGCGTCCGCCGCTGATCGTCCGCATCTTGCTGATGATCGCGATCGCGATCGGGTTCATCCTCGCCCTGGTGGTCATCCTCCCCCTCGCGGCACTCCTGCTCATCCTCGCCGCCATCGGCCAGGTCATCGCCCGCATCCAGGGCCGCAGATTCTCCAACGCCTCCAAAGACAAGCGCGAGAATGTCAAAGTGATCGACCGCAGCGCCTGAACCAGCTTCCCCCAGCAGCGATCGCCACAGCCTGGACGCCGATCCCTGAGCAAAGCGAAGGGTCGGGTCTCCCACCGAACCAACTCGCCGAGCCGCGCCCCGGCAACCTGTGACACTGGCGGCTCGCCCGCCAGTGCTCCCCCAACTACCACCCCTACCGCTCGCCTGCTCGCCTGCTCGCCTATCGCCTTTCTCCTGCTCTCGCCCGCGCAGCGGGCGCCGGGTTCTACCAAAGCTCGTGGCACAGGCGTCTCGCCTGTGGCTACCTGCTCTCTCGACCAAACAAGCACAACCACTGGCGGACAAGCCGCCAGTGCCACAGGTCTGAAGCCACACCGCCGATCTCCCCCGGGAGGTCGGTGCCCGATCTCCACATCTCCTTCGATCCACCAAGACACCACGCCGATCCAACACACCGACCTCCATCGGAGGTCGGTGGCACGAACCCGGCAACGCTACCTTCACGAAGTGCTGATCGCGATCGCCGACTCTTCTCCCGCTCCGAAGGAGCGGACGAACCTTGCCACGAGTGCCGCGAGGCGCAGCCGAGCAAACTCGTGGTCAGCGTTCATCAAACCAATCCGCCCCGAAGGGTCGGAGGAAGGTTCAGCACCCTCCAGCGCCGGAGAGTCAGATCAAGGGCGGAATCAAATCCTCCGCTCCTTCGGAGCGGTTGTTTGTTCGGCGTTGTCCACGGGTTGCGCTCCGCCCGATGCTGCGCATCATGCTTCGCTCCACCCATGGCAAGGATCCGACGCTCCTTCGGAGCGTTCAGCGCCGCCACCCAGCGCCCCGCGCCCCCCTCCCCACGCCCTGGCACGCCGACGGCGTGCCCCCTCCCCGCGCCCAGGCACGCCAAAGGCGTGCCTCAAAGAATCCCGCCAAACAGCAGCAGCATGAACGCCAGCAGCACGAGCACCACTACCGCCATCTTCCACGCAGGCGTCTTGCCCGCTTCGGTGTCGAAGTCGTGGCCGCACACATGGCACGCGGGGTTCTGGTCCCACACCTCGCTCTTGCACGCCGGGCAGGTGCGGTACGAATCGCCGAAGCGTTCGATGTCCGCCTCGCTCGGGCCCTCGGGGTCGCCGCCCGTGAACGGGCCGGCTTCGGGGTCGTAGCTGTCCGCTTCTCTTGGCATCACGCGATCATATGCGCCGGCCGCGGCGTCTCGTCGCCGATCTTCTCGCTCGACGGCTCGCCCCCCGGCTCATCGATGCTCAGGAGCGTCATCTCCTCGTTCACGATCGCCTGCAGATGCACCGGCCTGCCCCACAACGCCCGCAACGCCCGCAGCACCTCGACCGCACGCCCAGCGTCGACCTCCAGCCCGCTGAACTCGTGCGCCAGGTACAGCTCGCCCCGGTTCAGATAGTTCGCGTCGACCACATAGATAAACGGCTGCCCCATGTTCGTCAGCTGATACAGCAGCGTCTGCTTGATCCGCTTGAAATCGCGCGACACGATCTTCAGCTCGCCCGTCCGCGGGTCGCGCTTGTACTGGTACATGTTGTGACGCTCGACAAACTCGGGCGTCAGGTACTCGTCGATGAAGTTCACATCGTTGTAGATCCGGCGCACCTCGAAGATCTTCTCGCGACCCTTCATCGACCGGTCGTCGAACTTCTCGCGCTCCCCGATCCCCTCCAGCCGCTCCCACTCCGGCCCGTGACGCCCGCTGTCCCAGCGACGCTCGATGTCCTTGAACAACTCGACGCCGATCTTGTACGGGTTGAACCCCCCCGGCGGCATGAACACCACCCCCGAGTGCTGGTCGGCGTAGTGAATAATCTCCTTCGCCTCCAGAAAATGCTGCGTCATCAGCTTGCTGTGCCAGTAGGTCGCCCACCCCTCGTTCATCACCTTTGTCATCGCCTGCGGCGCGTAGTAGTACGCCTCATCACGCACGATCGAAAGGATGTCCTGCTGCCAACCCTCAAGCGGCGCATGACGCATCAGGAACAGCAGCACATCCCGCGTCGGCCGCTTGGGGAACGCCGCCTTCTCCTGCTTCTTCCGCTCTTCGAACTCGGCGCGCTGGCGTTCGAGCTCCTTGGGCGGGTTGATGAACGGGTCCATGTAGCTCTTGGCCGGCAGCTTGTCGGGCGTGAACGATTCCTCCTCGCCCCCCGCCCCGCCCTCGCGCCGCACGAACACGCTGTGCGGGTCGATCAGGTGCTCGACCGCCAGGCACATGTCGATGAACCGCTCGACCTCGTCGTGCCCGTGCTTCTCGATGTGCCGTCGCACGCGCGTCGCGTGGTTGGCCATCTCGTCCATCATCTTGCGGTTGGTCTTGCTGAACCACGCGTTGCACTTGAAGAAGTCGCTGTGCCCGTACACATGCGCCATCACCAGCTTCTGGTCGGTGACGCTGTTGGACTCCTGCAGGTACGCGTAGCAAGGATCGTTGTTGATCACCATCTCGTAGATGCGGCCCATCCCGTACGCATCACGCTTCGAAAGCTTCTCGAACTCCATCCCCCATCGCCAGTGCGGGTAGCGGATCGGAAACCCCCCGTACGCCGCGATCTGGTTCATCGTCTCAAAGTCGAGCACCTCGTAGACCACCTCGAAAAAGTCGAGCCCGTACTCACGCGCCTTCGCCTTGATCGCGTGCATGTGCTCGACCAGCTCGGGCGAGAGGTCCGTGTTGTGCATCCGCTTGCTGGTGTACGAGTCCATACCCCACCTATCGGCCGTTCACCCCACAGGTTCGATGGAAAGGAAGGGGGTGGGGAGTTGGGCGTAGGGCGTGGGGGCTCCGGGCAGCCCGGCTCGCCGAGCCGAGTGCTGCCTACCCCCCTCTCCTGTGGCACCGGCGGCTAGCCCGCCAGTGCTACCCCAACTCCGCTCCCCGGTGGCACGGGTCTCCGACCTGTGCTCTCCCCCT
>REET01000024.1 GCA_007694925.1 Phycisphaerales bacterium
TGGCGATGATCGGTTTCGGCGCCGAGGCGATCGTCTTCGGGTTGCTGGGGTACATGTTCGTCAGCGCGATGCTGATGCTCGCGCTGGCGAGGTCCGGTTTCCGTCTGTCGTTCAGTCTCGGGTCGGCGAGGTCGATGCTGGGTGGGATGGGGATGCTGTACCTGGCGGGGCTGATGTCGGCGGTGATCGCGCAGGGCGACTACTTCCTGCTCGGGTTGTTCGTCGACTCGTCCGAGGTCGGTGTGTATTACATCGCGTTCGCGCTTGGGATCCAGGTTGTCACGATGTTCGGCCTGAATCTTGGGCGGGTGCTCCAGCCGGCGCTTGCGCATCTGATCGAGGACGAGGACCGCCTCAGGGCCGCGTTTGTCCGGTCCGCCAAGCTCCTCATGCTCGTGGGTGTCCCCGTCTGCTTCATCCAGGCGGCGCTCGCCGAGGCGCTCGTGCTCGGCCTTCTCCGGCCGGAGTATCTGGGCGCGGTGCTGCCGCTGATGTTCCTCAGCATCGGGATGGCCTTCAAGCTGCTGAACTTCGCGGCCGTCCCGATGATCAAGGCGCAGGGGCGCTTCAAGACCTATCTCTTCTGGCAGACCGTCAGCGCGGTGCAGCTGCTGCTGCTCGCGGGCGCCGGGGCCTGGCTCGCGGGCGCGTGGGGGTGCGCGCTGGGTGTCGGCCTCGGGTCGGCGTTCATGGGGATCGCGTTGCTGCTCTCGGCGATGCGGGGCGGGAGCTCGATCGTTTCCGGCGCGATCGGTATCTTTGCAACGCCCGTGCTCTGCTCGATCCTCGCCGGGGCCGCGGCTTACCTTCCGGGCCTGTTTCTTCCCGAGACGAGGCTCGGGGCGTTGGCGCACATCCTTGTCGGCGGCGCGGCGGGAACCATCGTGTACGCGGCCCTGGTTCGTGTGTTCTTGATGGACCAGGCCGAAGACTTCCTCCGAAGAACCGAGCACCTCTGGCGACGGCTGCCCGGGACGACGCGTGTCGTCAGGCTGTACTGTCCAGGCTATGCGCCGGGCGCCGCCTGAAAGTCCTTTTCCCGCTTCCGCCCTTCTGAGGGAAGGTCTATGCAAGACCGCGACCATCGCACCCTGCTGCTTCTGGCGACGCACTTCTATCCGTCGATGACGGTCGCGGCGGTCCGTTGGAGCAGCCTTGCCAGGGCATTGCCGGGGCACGGCTGGAGGGTCGTGGTGCTGACCCGCTGCTACGGCTCTGTCGCCGGTGATGAAGGCATTCTCGATGAGTTCGGCCCCGATGTCCGGGTCCGCTACATCGATCACCCGGCCGACGGTCAGCCCGCCCCGACCGGGACGAACGCCGGCGCGGGTGGGCGGAACGCCGGCGTTCGGCGTTCGGCGTTCTCCTCGCTCCGCGTTGCGGCCGAACGCCTGTGTTTCGTGCCGGATCCTTCGGTTGTGTTCTGGCGCAGAGCGAGGGCCCGCTTGCTCGATGAGGCTTTGTCGGCGCGCCCGGACATTGTCGCGGTTTCGGCGCCGCCCTGGGGAAAGGTCGGCGCCGCGATGGGCCTCGCAAAGCGGCTCGGCAAGCCGTTGGTTGTCGATCAGCGCGATCCGTTCCTTATCGACCACAGGTTCGGCCCGTACGGCCTGCGCAGCGTCCACGGTCGCGCGTTGGCGGCGCTATCGGCGAGGATCTACAGAGAGTCTTCGCTCGTTGTGCATACCATCCCTATCGAGAGCCGGTGGGCGAGATTGCGATACCCCGAGGCGAGGCCTCGGATCCGGGCGCTCACCAACGCGTTCCCGCTGAAGATGACCGGCGGCGGGATCGAGCCGATGCGTGATCCCGCGGGCCGCAGATCCGTCCGTGTCGTCGGCGCGATGGGCGCCGAGGAGATGGTTCATCTCGCGCAAGCGGTCAGAGCGCTCGCCGACAAGGGCTTGGATGTGTCGCTCATGCTCGTCGGCCGCACGCCGGCGACGGCCGACCGTATCGAGGGCGTGCTCGGCGACCGTGTGCAGATCGTCGGCAAGGTTCCGCACGAGCGGGCGCTCAGCGCGATTCTCGGCGCGGATGTGCTTGTGAACTACCTCGACAGCGACCGTCGGAGGTCGCTTTTGCTGAGCACCAAGCTCTTCGAGTATGTCGCCGCGGGCAAACCAGTTCTGGAAATCAACCCCACGAGGTCCGACCGGCACTTTGTCCGAAGGCTCCCGGGCGTCGAGGTGCTCAGCGATCCGACGCTTCAAGAGCTGTCCTCAGCGATCGAACGGGCCCTGAACGGCTCTGGCACGCCGGTCGCCGAGGCACGCGAGCGGGTCCTCCGGGAAGGGTCGTGGGCCGCACAGGCCGAGCGTCTCGCCGGCTGGCTCGACGATCTGGCCGAGGGTCGTCCGTTCTCCTGACGCTCCTTCACGGGTGCGACGGGGGAGCCCGGCGGGTTCTAGAGTTTCCTGCCAACCCGGGCCGCGGCCCGAGCGGGAGGGTGTGATGACCGAAGCCGACGGACCCGCGAGCCCGGCCCCCGACGCATCTACGGGTATGCCGTTGTGGAAACTCATGGCGCTGCTGGTGTCCGGCATTGTCGCCGCCAGCGGGCTCGGGCTGATGGTCTATTCGGGGGTGACTGCGCCCGAGCGACCCGCCGCGACCGCCCCCGAAGGCCCGGGCGAGCTCGACCCCGGCAGGACCGGCTTCCTGCCCGGCCAGCCGGGCGTGGGCGACCCGCGAGACCCCGCCGACCCGGCCGCTCCTGATCCGGACGCCGAGGATCGCTGGCTGGACGACTACTCGCCTGCGATCTTCCGCCTCGGCTTTGCGTTCTTCGTGGGCTTTGCGCTCGGGTACGCGCTGAAGACCTTCATGAAGATCGTGGTGATTATCGCCGGCGTGCTCTTGTTCACGCTCCTGGGGCTTGAACACATGGAGTGGATCAGCGTGAACTGGGACGAGGTGCGCGGGGGCTACGACTCTGCCGCGGGATGGGCGCAGGCGCAGTTCGCCTCCTTCGGCGATTTCGTCAAGGGCGCCGTGCCGAGCACGGCCTCTGCGATCGGTGGCCTGGCGGTCGCGCTGAAGAAGTGAGCCGCGTCAAGAGCTCCGAAGGAGCGCAGGATCTTTGCCGCGGGTGAAGCGCCGCGCGATGCGCAGCATCGGGCGAAGCCGAACCCGTGGGCAGCTCGCCATCCAAGCCGAGCCCTGAAAGGGC
>REET01000104.1 GCA_007694925.1 Phycisphaerales bacterium
ACTGGCGGCTCGCCCGCCAGTGTTTTTCTGTCATTGACGAGTTGTCCGCGGCCGTCTCTTGTCGCTCCGAAGGAGCGGGCGAACTTTGCCACGGGCGCGGCGAGGCGCAGCCGAGCAAGCCCGTGGAGAGCGATTAACTACAATCCGCCCTGAAAGGGCGGAGGAAGGCCGAGCCCTTGATCGCGCAATAGCGACGGCGAGATCCCTTCCTTCGATCCTTCAGAGCTCGGCTCAAAAAACCGTTCTCCACGGGTTCCGCTTCACACGATGCTTCGCATCGCGCATCGCTCCACCCGTGGCAAAGATCCGGCGCTCCTTCGGAGCTCGCGATTCTTCGAACTACATCCGCTCGGGCGTCGGCATGCCCAGCGTCGTCAACCCGTCTTCCAGCACGCGTCCGGTCAGGGCGCACAGGCGCAGGCGTGAAGCTCGCACGGCCGGATCCTCGGCGATCAGCACCGGGCAGGCGTCGAAAAACCCGCTGAACGACGAGGCGAGCTCGTACAGGTAGTTGCACAGCCGGTGCGGCTCAAGCGTCTCGCCCACCGCCCGCAACACCGACGGGTAGCGAAGCAAGGTCAGCGCCAGCGTCCGCTCCGCCGGCTCGCGCAGCAGCAGCTCTGCGCCTGCTGCGCCTTCGATCCCGCGCTCGGCCGCCTTGCGGAAGATGCTCCGCACGCGCACCAGCGCGTAGAGCAGGTAGGGCCCGGTGTTGCCCTCGAACGAGAGCATCCGGTCGAAGCTGAAGACATAGTCCTTCACGCGGTCGTTGCTCAGGTCGGCGTACTTGATCGCCGCGACCGAGATGTCCGAGGCGATCGGCCCGCGCTCCGCATCGGGCAGGTCGGGGTTCTTCTCGGTGACGACGCGCAGGGCGCGTTCCTCGGCCTCGACGAGCAACGCCGCGAGCTTGACATTCTCGCCAGACCGCGTCTTGAACGGCCGGTGGTCCTCGCCCAGCACCATCCCGAAGCCCGCGTGTTCGAGGCTCGAGTGCGAGTGCGCCCCGGGCTTGGTCGCGTACCCCGCGCGGATCGCGGCGCCGAACACTTGCTGGAAGTGCAGCGACTGGCGGGCGTCGACGCAGTAGATCACACGGTCCGCGCCGAAGTTCTGCACGCGCCGCCGGATCGCCGCCAGGTCGGTCGTGGCGTACAGGAAGCCCCCGTCGCTCTTGCGCACCAGGCAGGGCTGCGTCACATCGCGCACGCGGATGATCAACGCCCCGGTGTCCTCCTCGGCGACCTTCCGATCGATCAGATCCTGCACCAGCGGCGACAGCTCCTCGGCGTAGCTCGACTCGCCCGCCGAGTGCTCCTCGTTCACCAGCACGCGCAGCCGCTTGCAGATCGCCAGGCACTCGTTGAGCGTCACATCCGCGATCGTGCGCCAGACGCGGACGGTCTCCGCGTCGCCGCTCTGCAGCGAGAGCAGCGTGGCCTTGGCTCGGGCGAGGGCTTCTTCTGAGCCCGAGACCTGGGCTTCCAGCTCGGCGATCGCCTTGGGCCCCATGTCCCACTTCCTGGCCGCGGCAAGACCCCGCCCGTCGGGCGAGCACTCAAGCTGCGCCTCGCGGTACAGCCGATCCAAGTCGTCGAGCGTGAGCGCATCGAGCTCCAGCCGCCCCGCCTCGGCCTCGCGCCGGACGCGCGAGGTCACCATCGCGATCGGCAGGCCCCAATCGCCGACATGGTTCTGCCGCACCACCTTCGCGCCCAGCCGCTCCAGCGAGCGAGCCACCGCGTCGCCGATCACCATCGAGCGGAGGTGCCCGACATGCATCTGTTTGGCAAGGTTGACGCCGCAGAGATCCACCACGACCGTCGGCGGGTCTTCGGGCGGGTCGATGCCCAGCGACGGCGTGTCCATCGCGCCGAGCATGGCGCCGAGCGTCTGCGGCTTCAGCCGAAGATTGATGAACCCCGGGCCGGCGATGTCCGCGTCGCTCACGGGCTCGGCGAGGTCGCCCAGGTCGAGCTCGGCGATGATCCGTGCGGCTGCCTCGCGCGGGTTGACGCCGAGCTTCTTCGCCAATGGCATCGCGGCGTTGGACTGGAAATCGCCGAACTCCGCCCTGCGGCTGGGCGTGATCATCGGGTCCGCGTCCGCCGCGTCGGGGAAGGCCGCACGGATCGCGCTCGCAAACCTTTCCGACAGGATCACGACCGGGTCGAACTGCTTGGGCGCGTGGTGCTCGCTCATCGCGGGCGATGGTAGGGGAGCCGTGGGGCGTTCGCCCTGCTTTGTGCGGGGTTCTCGGCGCGGCCCGCGCTTCAGCGCCCGGCCCCGTCCGCCCATGCGCCCAGCGTGGCGCGGAGCTCGTTGGCCAGATCGATCATCGCCGTGCTGGGGGTCAGCGCGAGGGGCTGCTCGATCACGCCCAGGCGCTGCAGCTCGACCGCCCGGATCGGCAGGCGTCCGATCGCGCCGAGCTCGCCGGGCCCGGGCTTGCGGGCGGGCGTCGCGGGGTCCGCCCCCGAACTTGTGCCCGGCCGGGGCCGGATCAGCACGATCGCGCCGGGGTCGAGCGTCAGCACATCCTCGGCGTCCAGCTCGATCCACATCGCGGCCATCGGGTGCTCGTCCCCGATCGCGGGGATCCCGCCGAGGCGCACGAGAATGTCGTGGTGGAACGAACCCGGCCCGACCACCGAGGGCGGGTCGACCGACGCGAGCAGCAGCACCGGCCCGAGGGATTCAAGCCCCGGCTCACGACGCAACGCCTCGGCGAAGCGGGCCGAGGGCGGCGGTTGATCCGGGGCGAAGCGTCGGGCGAGGTCGTCGCTTGTGTCGATCAGCTCGTCGAGCGTGCGCAGGCGGTAGTTGACCAGTTCCCACCCGCGATCGTCGGCGAGCGACACAAGCCGCTCGGGCAACGGCCGCTCGCCCCACTCCAGCAACACATGCGTCGGGCGGAGAGTCAGCAGCTTCTCGTAATCGACGCCCGACTGATCGCCGCAGATCGGAACGGAAGGGTCGAGCGCCATGTCGTACGCGTGGCGCCCGACGATCGAGTCCGACGCGCCCAGATCAACGAGTGTCGCGGCCAGCCCCGGGCTGAGCACCACCAACCGATCGCCCGAAGTCTCGGGCGCCTCCTGCCGCCCACACCCCGCCGCAAACAACGCAACGAGCAAAAAGAGCAGCCAAAGAACCTGTGGCACTGCCGGCTCGCCCGCCAGTGTTTCTTTTCGCGGAAAGCTCAAGCGATCTTCCGTGCCACCGACCTCGGCTCCGCGAGGTCGGTGCTCCGCGATCAACTCGCCCCAAAGGGGCGATGGGCTGTAGCCACGGGTGGAGCGCAGGCCGACGCAAAGCGTCGGACGCAGCGCAACCCGTGGAAAGCGTGCGCTATCTGAGCCGCCCTGAAGGGGCGGAGGAGTACTCGAGTTCGCAGATCGAGGATCGTTGCTTGGATAAAAAAACCTCCGCCCCTTCAGGGCGGGTGAATTCTTCTGCCACCCTTCCACGGGTTCCGGCGTGCTTCGCACACCTCCACCCGCGGCTACAACCCTGCGCCGCTCCGGGGCTTGCATACATCTTGGAATGAACACGGGCGCGTTTCTCACGCCCCAGCGTACGCCCGATCGATCTCGGCCCGCAACGCCTCGATCTGCCGCGGCTCGTACAAGGCAAACGCCCAGTCCCGCGCCGTCGCCACCGATGCGCCGTCGATCGCCGCCGCCAGACGATCGGCCTCGGACTCCAGCGCCGCGATCGCCTCGGCGTAACGGTTTCTGTACTCCTCCAGCAACGCGTGCATCTCGCGAAACAGCGGCGAAGGGTCTTCGCCCGCTTCCTTGCACCGCTCGATCTCGCGGAGAAGTTCGGCCTTGCGCTCCGCCGAAGCCGTATCGCCCACAACCGACGGATCGTGCTTCGCCTTGTGCGCGCGCTGGCGAGCCTCGGCAACCTCGGCCTCGGTCGGAACCTCGCCGCCCCCCAGCTCCAGCCGCAGCGTCGCGCTGACCACCACCGCCGGCGCAAGCTCAACGCCGAGCCACGACCCAAACCACGCCTCGGTCACGCGGTCGTACTTGCCGCCCCCCGTCCCGTGGATGAACAGGTCGCACCCGAGCATGCGCACAAGCCCGGTCATCAACAGCGCCCGCGGCGAAAGCTGATCCCTTCCAATGTCCTTGGCCTGCCCCGCAAACACCGGCATCCGCGGCTCCCCCGGCCTCACCCGCCACAACGGCAGCTCGAAACGCCCCGACTTCTCGTTGGCGATCAGCGGCCGGATCTCCGCCTCGGGATGGGCCGACGCCGCCTCGTTGTACGCGCGAACGCACGCGACCGGATCGTCGAGCATGCGTTCAAACAGCTCGGCGAACGCTTCGGTCTCGTGCAGGCTTGCGGCAAAGACCGAGACCCCGCCCGGCTCACGCTCACCGACCGACGACGCAAACAGATCGTCGCCCGCGCCGGCAAACTGCCGAGCAAGGCTCGCCTCGCCCGCGCGAGCCTCGATCGCCCGCGCGATCGTCTCGACCGCGCCTTTGCGAACGCCCACGGCCTCGAAGTCCGGCCGCTCGACCCTTTTCAGCGCCGGCCGAGACCCCGTCGGCGTCCCCGCGGGGATCGGCCCGGCATCCAGCCTCCACGCCGTTCGTTGCAGGCGCCCGTCGAGCGATCTCGTCGGCAGGTCGATCCGTGTCGGGTCGTTGTCGTCCTGATCGACCCAGAGCCACGCGTGCGCGGCCCCGCCCCCCCCGGCGAACACTCTCGCCGCGAGCTTCTTGGCCAGAATTCCCGGGTGATAGATGGCGCACTGGTGCCCGCTCATCACGACAGGCCGATCGGTCGGCAGGCCGAGGGCTTTTCTAAACACCGCGGCTTCGCCCCTCGAACCGCTCAGCGACACCCCGCGCTCAAGCAGCCCCGCCCACGCGCGCGCAGGCGGATCGATCAGCAACTCAACCGGCCCGTCGGCGCTGGGGGTCGCGGGACGGGCTGGCTCGGCCTTGGGCATGCGTCGCGGGGATCAAAGTTCAGGAACAGCCTGCGGCGACACCCTCGAGCGCCGAAGCGGGCAGGCGGTGCGACCACTTCTCCAGCTCGCAGTGCAGCACACGACGGTAGTGCGCCAGCCGCGTGTCGGGGTTGTCGAGCTGCCCGCCGAAGCTGCGGCTCTGGTCGTTGTAGATCAGGCTCACCGGCACCTCGCGCACCCGCAGCCCCAGAGCGCACGCCTGCACCCAGAACTGCATCGGGAAGGCGTACCCGTTCTCCGTCAGCTTCATCTCGCGCAGAGCGCTCACCCGGTGCGCCTTGAACCCGCAGAACCCGTCGGTCAGGTGCAGGCCCAGGCGACGGTTCAGCTCGGCGGTGATCTCCGCGTTGATCGCTCGCCGGTCCGGCGGCGGCGTGTCGGCGCCCTCGCCGGTCTGCAGATAGCGCGAGCCGGAGACGATGTCCGCGTCGTCCGCCCCGGCCGCCTCGACGAACGCGGGGATCGACGCCGGCTCGTGCTGCTCGTCGCAGTCCATGGTGATCAGCCAGTCGTACCCCTGCTCGCAGGCGTAGCGGAAGGCGTCGCGCATCGACTTGCCGTAGCCCTGGTTCCCCTCCCGACGGATGCTCTTGACGGGAAACTCGGCGACGATCTCGGGGGTCTTGTCCGTCGAGCCGTCGTCGACGACCAGGACTTGGGGGGCAAAGCCAAGCACCCGCCCGAGCACACGCCGGACATACTTCTCTTCGTTGTAGACAGGAATCGCGACGAGTGTGCGCATGAGGCCTCCAGACAGTTCAGACCCTCGCCAACCCGTTCCGGAAGGAAACTGTTCCGGAGAGACCTCGCGTGGGGCGTTCTCCCTATTCGTCCGGGGAGGGCGGACGGTCAGGGTTCGTCGCCCGCGGCGTTCGGATCCGCGCCCATCGGCGTCGGGCCGATGATCGGGCCAACGCCCGGCAATTCTTCTTCCCTCAGCCCGTTCCCGTTGCCCTCGGACTCCTGCAGCGAGGTGAACGCCGCGAATCCGAACGGCTTGGCCTCCCCTTCCCCGTTCTTCTCCAACTGGGCCTCGATCGCCTCGATCAGCTCGGGCGTCAGGGCGTGCAGCGAACGCATCTCGTGCAGCGGCAGCGTGTGGATCTCCCCAGATGGCGTCCGGATCTGAAACACCGTGCACTGCACCTCTTCAGAGAGCCGACGCTCCGCCTCCGTCCCCGAGATCGAGCAGGCGAACATCGGGTGCACCTCGCCGATGGGGATCCTCGCCCCCAGCGTGGTGATCACCCCGATCCTGCCGTCGAAAGTCGACTTGTGCGCCTCTTCGACCTCGGGGTCGTAGGGAGCCGAGGCCCGCTTGACGCTCATCAACGACATGCCCATCAGGAAGTCGCGCATCACATTGTGCCAGAAGAGCTCTCGGCGCGCCATCACCTCCCGCGCAGGGCGGGTCGGATGGGGCAAGAGGTCCTCCTCCGGCGGCATCACCAGGTCCTGGGGTGTCGAGCTCATGATGGATGGGTCGGTCGTCATCTTCGGTGGTTCATCGTTGGAGGGCCGAGGGCCGCATACCAGCGGGCAAGGTCCGATCGAGTTATCGCTCCATCCACTCCCGCCCCGTCCGCTCCAGCGAATCGATCGCCGAACGCCGGCTCGTGAACTCCGCACGCCAGTCCGACGCCATGATCGCCGGCGTCAGCCCGATCCGCGTCGAACGAGGCGCCGGACGCACAAGAAGCTCGGGGTGGGCCTCGAACAGCAACTCCACGGCGTCGAGCTCCGCCCGGGCCGCCTCGAGCTCTCCCACGATCTCCAGCCCCGCTCGCCGGTACGCCGAGTCGGGAAGCACGCCCCGCCGTCGCGAGCGGCGCCGGTCCTGCACCTCGCCGATGGCGGCTCGCACACGGTCCATGGTCCGGTCGGCCGCGTCCAACGCTTCCAGCACACGCCGGTGCGAATCTTCCAGCTTCGATTCCAGGCGCACGCGCTCGATCCGCACCCGCCCGAGCCCTTCTGAAGCGATCAGCGCCCGCGCGTCGGCGTGCGGACCTTCCAGCATGCCGACCGACGCGAGGTCGTCGCCCGAGAGGTCGGCGATGAGCTGTCCGTCCGAGGTGGACCGCATCGCCGGCGGCCCCTCTCCGGCGCCGACCAGCCTCGGGCGTTCTTCGCCCGGCTCGATCCACCACCCGACTTCGTCGCCCGCGACGATCCGCGACAGCCCGGGCTCGGACCCGATGTCGCGCAGGCGCACCCAGAGGTCCCCCGACAGCTCGCGCACCATCCGCTCGCGTTTCTCCGGCTCGGCCGGCGGGCCCTCGATGCGGTCCGATGGCTCGCCGACGATCCGCATCCGACGCCCGATCGCCCCGCGGGGAGAGGCCATCGCCACGACCGCCTGCCCGACGCCGACACTGCGTGCACGCCCGTCGTTGAGAAAAACCACCACCGGCGAAGGCGACCGCCTCGCGGCCGACGCCACTCGCCACACCAGGTCCAGCCTGTAGCGCGTCCCGCCGAGCTCGAGCACCACCAGCGCGTGCGGCCCGGTGTCGAGCAGTTGGCGCTCGATCCGTGTGACAAGCTCCGAAGAATCCAGGTCGCCCGCGACGCTCAGGTGCATCACTGTCTCGGGAGCAGCCCACGCTCCGGGCGCGCCCGCGAGCAGGCAGCACAACCAGCAAAGCACCAATCCCCGCATTCCAACGATCCCGCGTCCCAAGGCAGCTCGCCCCTTCCGTCAATCGCTCCCCGTCTTCATACCCCGACCGCCTCGACAGGCTCGGGCTTCTCGATCGTGATGTTCTCGCCGAACTCCCCGGGCGCAAACAGGTGCGCCCGCTCGGTGTCGACCGCGAAGACCGCCTCTTCCTGCGCGCGCAGCCCGGACATCGCGCCGACGCGGCAGATCACCGCTGTCCCACCCGGCGTCGTGCAGTACGCGTCCATCTGATCGCCGAGAGGCTCGACCACCCCGACGCGCAGGCGCACCGCACGCCCCTCGCGCTCGGCGCGGGCCGTCGCCTCCGCGTCCTTTGGGGCCTCGAACGCCTGCGGCCTTACACCCAGCGAGAGCGGCTCGCCCGCGTGGTCGGCCACACGCGCCGCCCACGCCTCGGGCAGGCGAAGGCGGGCGCCGTTCTCGCCTTCCTCCTGGAAGAAGAGCCCGTCTCCAGCCGCGTCGATCGTTCCTTCCAGGAAGTTCATCGGGGGCATCCCGATGAACGATGCCACGAAGCGGTTCGCGGGTTTCTGGTAGACCTCGAACGCGCCCGCGGCCTGCTGGATCACCCCGCCAGCCATCACCACGACGATGTCGCCCAGCGTCATCGCCTCTTCCTGGTCGTGGGTCACATAGATCGTCGTCGTCTTGAGGCGCTGGTGCAGGGCCTTGAGCTCCGCGCGGGTCGTCACGCGCAGCTTCGCGTCGAGGTTCGAGAGCGGCTCGTCGAACAAAAACGCCTTCGGCTCGCGCACGATCGCCCGCCCGACCGCGACACGCTGACGCTGCCCGCCAGAGAGCTGGCGGGGCTTGCGGTCCATGAGCTCGGTGATCCCCAGCATCCGGGCCGCCTCGTTGATCCGCCGGTCGATCTCGTCCTTGGGCATCCGGCGCAGGCGGAGGGCAAAGGCCATGTTCTTATAGACCGACATGTGCGGATAGAGCGCGTAGTTCTGGAAGACCATCGCGATGTCGCGGTCCTTTGGAGCGACCTCGTTGACAACGCGGCCGCCGATCGAGACCGTGCCCCCGGTGATGTCTTCAAGGCCGGCGACCATGCGGAGCGTCGTGCTCTTGCCGCAGCCCGAGGGGCCGACGAGCACGACGAACTGCCCGTCTGGAATGCGGAGGTTGAACTCCTTTACGGCCTCGTGGCCGTTGGGGTACACCTTGCGGACGCGATCGAGCACAACCTCAGCCATGGTCCATCCTGACGCACGCCGATACCGGGGCGTGGTTTGACGCGGCGCACCTCCGCGCCGACGAACGATCACTGTACCGAAGAACGCCCCGCGGTCCAAGGGCCGGATGGGGGAGAGTACCGACGGCGCGATCGGGGGGGTCGTTCGCCAGACGGCGCATCCGTCACGCCTTTACCGGAGCATGCTCCTTCGGTCTTGCTTTGAGGGAAGTCGGTGTGTTTCCGCGCCGATGGCGGATTCTCGGCCCAGGAGCCTCACCGATGTCTGAGAAGAATCGCGCGTTCGATCAGGTCAAGGCGATCCTCGAGAAGCTCGATCGATCGATCGACGAGGCCCGCCAGAAGCGTCTGCACGGCGACGAGCCGGAAGCCGACGAGTCGCAGCCGCGCCGAGAGTCCGAAAACTCCCCGCGGGCTCAGCAGAACGAGCCCGCGCAGCCCGAACGCCCCGCCGAGGTTCCAAGCGGACAGGCCGCCCGAAGGGCCGGGTCGAGCCCCTACGGCCGCGCCAAGCCCCTCCGCCCCAACGGCAACGGCGACACCGCCGCGTGGCGCTCCACCAGCGAAGAGCGGGCCTGAACCCATCCCAAGCCCACAAATGGGCTTGCCCCGATCCCGAGGGCGGGTAGACTCTGTCGCTTGCGGAAAAAGACGGGCCAGCCCGCCTGATTCCGGCCGATTCGGGATTGGTGTAATTGGCAGCACGACTGATTCTGGTTCAGTTAGTCCAGGTTCGAGTCCTGGATCCCGAGTTTCAGTGATCTTCTTCGCCAAACGCCCGCCCCATGACGGAGGCGGGCGTCGTGCTTTTTGACCGACTTTCCAGGGCGCAGGCCCCATGGTCATGATGTTCGTTGGGCGCAGAAGAAGGGCCCGCCCTCGGCCGAAGCCGGACGGGCGGGCCCGAACCCCCGAAACTGGTTTAGGCGGGCCCCCGTTTGACGGGGCCCGGTCGCGGTCGGCTTTAGCAGCCGGCGGCGAAGGCGCTGAGGAAGGCGAAGAAGTCGTCGGCGTCGATCACGCCGTCGTTGTTGAAGTCGGCCCTCGGGTCGCCGGACGCGAAGAGGCTGAGGAAGAGGAAGAAGTCGTCTGCGTCAACGACGCCGTCGCCGTTGAGGTCCGGCGGGCAGGTCGGGCCCACGCCGGTCAATATACCACGGATCCGGATGTCGTCGATGCTCCACCCGCCGTAGACGACCGAGCTGTCCGTCGGGCCCATGTTCCAGCGGATGTAGACGCTGTCCTTGTCGTCGGCGATGTCGGAGATGTCGTAGGCGACAACCGACCATTGCGAGGGCTGGACGGTCGGGCCGTCGTACTCCCAGATGGTCGTCCAGGTGAACCCGTCGCCGGAGACCTCCAGCGATGCGGCGTCCCAGCGCGAGCTCTCGATGGCGAGCCACGAGGCGAACTCCAGCTCGGCGCCGATCACGCCGGTCAGGTCGATCGGCCCGGCGGTCAGGGGCGTCGCAGGCATGTTGTTGCTGTAGTTGCCGAAGAGGTTGTACCCGTAGATGAACGAGCCGGTGTGCGCGGCGAACGGGTTCGAGGTCGCGCCCGTCGGTGCGCCGAACTGCCACTCGCCGGCGGTCTGCCACATCGGGTCGGTGTCGAGGAGTTCCTCGAAGACGACCTGCGGCGTACCGACGAGGAGGGAGACGGTCGCCGAGGCGTTTCCGCCGTTGTCGCTGAGGCTGAAGCCGAAGCTGTCGGGGCCGGCGTAGCCCGGGGTGGGGGTGTAGACGACCTCGCGTCCGGAGATCGCGCCGGGGGCGTTGATCGGCGAACCGCTGGGGAGGGCGAGCGTGCCGTTGGAGGGCATCGAGTCGATCGCGTAGACGACGCCGGGGTCGCCCGAGCGTCCGTCGAGCGTGATGCTGACGGGACTTCCGTCGGTGGCGACCTGCATGTCGCCGGCCGAGGGCGGGCAGGGGTCTGCCGAGGCTGCGACGCGGAGGGCCCAGTGGGCGATCTCGCCCTGGTCACCGGCGGCGTTGTCGCGCACGCGGAGGGTCCAGCGTCCCTGGGCCGCCTCGCCGATGAAGTCGGCCAGCACGCCTGGGCCGTCGGGCGGGTTCACGCTGTCGGAGTAGGTCTGGATGATGTCGTCGGCGCTCCCGCCGGTGCGGTCGTGCAGGCGGACGACGGTGCCCGCGGGCGAGATCAGGTCGACATGCAGATCGCCGATCCAGGTGTGGAAGATCACCACCTCGACCTCGACATCGCCCACGCAGAAGATCTCGTTGACATCGACATGGCTGAACGAGGTCTGGTTGTCGAAGATGCCCACCGGCGTGTCGGTCGCGGGGATGACAAAGCGTCCGACATCGAGCGTGACCTCGCGGAAGGTGTCGCCCGCGTTGTTGGTGAGGTTCTGGACGGTGACCGTCGCGTTCTGGAGGCCCGCGGGCAGGCTGTTGACGAGGGAGTTGGTGTCGACGAAGAAGGTGCGCGAGTCGCCGTCGAAGGTCAGGTCGAACTCGATGGAGCTCTGCCCGTCGATGTCGATCCAGGGCTGGTCGGCGCTGACTCGGACGGTGACGGGGGTGGGGCGCTCGCTGGTGACGGTGTACGAACCGCTTGCGTTGATCGGGCCGCCCACCGGGCCGCTGCCGAACAGGTCGGTCGCGGGGCTGACGCCGATCCGGGCCTGGCCGATCTCGAGCACATGGTTGCGCGAGTGGTTGCGGCTGGAGGTGAGGTCATCGACGCTGAGCGTGGCGTTGTAGAAGCCCGAGGCGAGCACGCCGGCGTCGGGGCTGACGGAGACCTCGACGGTGAACGACTCGTTGGGGCCGAGCGTGCCCGAGAGGCCCGAGGTCGAGCCGTCGAGCAGCAGCGGGCCGGCGCCGATGAGGTTGACGCTGTAATCCGAGGGGTTCTGCGAGGCGTTCTCGATGGTGTAGGTGATGCTCGGGTTGCTGAAGGGGCCGCCGGTCGGGCCGATGTGCTCGACGAGGCCGAAGTTGCTGACGGTGATGCCGAGGGGAGGCACGAGGGAGGCGAACGCGCCGACCTTCGAGACCTCTTCGCCGTTCACCCCGGTATTGGGCAGGACATTGGAGCGGACGCACCCGCCGACGGTGACGAAGTCCGGCGCGCCGCGGACGAGGATGCCCTCGACCTCGCCGGTGAGGGCGTTGACGACCATCGAGCCGGAGTTGCCCCCGTACGCGTCGAGGTTGGCGGTGAAGAAGCCGGGATTGGGGACATCGAGCACCTGCCCGCCGTCGTCGACCTTCTTGGGCAGCACGACGGGGTGGCCGATCATGACCAGCGGGGTGCCGATCGAGGGGCCGCCGGTGCGGCTGAGGGGCACGGGGTTGAAGCCGGCCACATCGCGGTCGACGCGGACGAGCGAGTGGTCCAGCCCGCCGCCGAGGGCGCGGTCGATCAGGTCGGACATCACATAGACATGGCTCTCGGGCACGACCACATCGGGGTCGGTCGTCGGGCCGAGCTGGTCGAACCCGAAGACGAACGCGACGCTCCCGATGTCGTTGGCCGAGACGCAGTGCCCGGCCGTCACGATCAGGTCCGAGCCGACCAGGAACGCGGAGCAGAAGCCGATCTGCATCTGGCCGACGAACGGCTCGTCGGGGCAGATCGGTGTGCCGAAGCGCTCGGTCCAACGCCGGGTGTTCAGCGTGACGGTCCCGTTGCCGTTGAAGGTCAGCTCGTTGGTGCTGACGACGACGGCGGCGGCCTGGGCGAGGCCCAGGAGGAAGGGGTCGCTGATCTCATAGATGTCGCGACGATCGTCGTTGCCGTAGATAACCTCGGGCGAGGGGCCCTGGAATCTGCGGGTGGTGTACCAGGCCTCGACTTCGGCCCGGCGGAGTTCGACCTCCGAGAGGGGCTTGGGACCGCCCTCTTTCTCGATGGTCTGGGGGTCCGGCTGTGCCGCGGCGAACGGAGCGCCGGCCGCTACTGCCGCGACCATGAGGCCGCGAACGATCGATTGCTTCATCTCACAACTCTCCGAGAGGCCGAAGCGGCCGTTGCCAAAGACCCCCAATGAGTGCCGGCCGAGGCGCCGACGCGTCATTTTTTCCGATCGCGCCAAGGTAGCGGAGAGTGCGGGGGCGTGCAAGCCTTGCGCTGTGATGAGAGTGTGTTCTCAGCGAATCGGGGCGTCTGCGGCCCCGGTCTGCTGGATCCGCAGCAGTTCCGAGAACCTGCCGCCGGCCTCGGCGAGTTCCTCGTACCCGCCCCGCTCGGCGATCCTGCCCGCTTCGAGGACCAGGACGAGGTCAGCGTCGCGGATGGTGCTCAGGCGGTGGGCGATGATGAAGGTGGTCCGGCCCTTCATCAGCTCGCGCATCGCGCTCTGGATGAGGCGTTCGGACTCGCTGTCGAGGTTGCTCGTCGCCTCGTCGAGGATGAGGATCCTCGGGTCGGCCAGGATCGCGCGGGCGATGGCGATGCGCTGGCGCTGCCCGCCTGACAGACGCACGCCCCGCTCCCCGATCAGCGTGTCGTACCCGTCGGGGGTGTCGGTGATGAAGGTGTGGGCGTTTGCGGTCTGCGCGGCTTCGATGATCTCTCGCTCTGTCGCGTCGCGCCTTGCGTAGGCGATGTTGTCGCGGATCGTCCCGTCGAAGAGGAAGACATCCTGCTCGACGATGCCGAGGATCGAGCGGTAGTCGTCGGGGCGGATGTCGCGCGTGTCGATCCCGTCGAGCAGGACGCGTCCCTTCGTGGGCAGGTAGAACCTCGCGACGAGGTTGCAGAGGGTCGTCTTGCCGGCGCCGCTGGCGCCCACGAGCGCGACGATCGAGCCGGCGGGGACCACCGCGTCGATCTCCTCGAGCACCGGTTTCTCTGAGCCGGGGTAGACGAACGAGACCGAATCGAGCGTGACCTCGCCGGCGACGCGGTCGCGGTCCAGGCGTGTCGCGCCGGGGGCGACCGACTCGTGTTCGAGCGGTTCGGAGATCAGATCCAGCACGCGGTCGAGGCCGGCGAGCTGGTTCTGGATGTTCGTGGCGCTGACGACCAGGGCCTCGATCGGGCCGAGCAGCATCAGCAGGTAAGCGGTGAACATCATCAGATCACCGATGGTGAGGTTGCCCTCGATGACCTGCCACCCGCCGTAGAGAAGGATCGCTGAGGATGCGATGGGGACCAGGAGCTGCCAGACGATTTCGAGCCCTCTGCTCCACCACCAGGCGAGGATCTCCTGGCGCATCATGAATGCGTTGCCCCCGACGAAGCGTGAGGCCTCGCCGGTCTCGCGCCCGAAGCCTCGGACGACGCGCAGGCCGGCGAAGACCTCGGTCGAGTGCCCGTCGATGCGCTGGCGGCTCAGGCGGATGTCGCGCCACATCGGGCGCAGGCGGTTGATCCACGCCCGGTGGGTCATCCAGATCGTCGGGAGGAGCACGAGCGAGCCGATCACCAAACGCCAGTCGGTCAGCGCGAGGATGACCATCGTCAGGCTCACCTGGACGATGGCCCGCCACGGGTTGTAGACCATGCTGAACAGCAGCTCGCCGACGCCCCCCGCGTCCTCGCGCAGGATGCTCGCCACCCCGCCGGACTTGAGGGCCTGGGCCCGGTGCAGCGGGAGTCGGACGGCGTGGGCGAAGACGCGCCTTCGGACGGAGATCTGGACCCTCTTGGTCAGCCGCGTGGTCTGCCAGCGGCCCCACATCCCGACGCTGACGCTGACGATCGTGATCGCGACCATCGCGCCCGAGAGGATCCAGAGCAGGCTCATGCGGTCGGTGGGCAGGCCGAGCGACTCGGGCAGGCCCTCGGGGCCGGGGGTGTCCAGCAGGATGAAGTCGATGGCGATCTTGGTGGAGTAGGGCATCGCCAGCCCGAGCAGGGTGCTGACAGTCAGCGTGCAGAGGGCGAGCACCATGGTGAGGCGCTGGCGGGGGTCGAGCAGCCCGATAAACCTCGACGCGAGCGAAAAGGCCGGTCGGTGGCTCCGCGGGCGGGCGCCCGGCTCGGGCTGGGGGCCGTCGGGGGCGACCTGCTGATCGGGCCTTCGCGAGCGCCGTTCGATCCTGTACTGTCTAAAGCGGCGTCCGCTGCCGGCGCGTGAGTGCATCGGGCGATGCTACGCCCCGACGGTCACGGAGCGTTCGGGGTGCTATGGCGGGGCGCGTCCGCTCCCGGTATGGTGTGCGGCCACGCGCGGGAGGGGCGCCGGGCCTGATGCCGACCAACTACAGGAGCCACCGATGGGCAAATCCTCCAGACTCGCGCTGCACTGGCAGATCATCATCGGCCTGGTCCTCGGCATCGTCGTCGGGCTGATTCTCAACTGGACCTGGACGCCCTACACCTGGGGGCACCTCGGCGTTGGCGACCACACGAGCTACCTGCGGGGGCAGCCGGGGCAACTCGGCGATCGTCCGCCGGACCGTTCGCGCGACGCCGTCGCCTGGCTGCGGACCGAGGTTGAGGACCTGGGCGTGGGCGACGGGGCGCAGCCCCTCAAGCCCCCGAGCAACGCGTACACCGGTCGCGTGGTCGCGTGGCTGCTGGATCCGATCATCTCGATGGAGGCGGAAGCCGCCGAGAGCGAAGCGGAACAGCCGGAAGCCGATCCGGCGGCGGACCCGCCGCCCGCGCCCGCCATCGACCCCGAGCTTCGTGCCGAGGCGAGGGCGTGGCTGCTCGATCGGATCGACACGGCGCTGGAGACGATCGACGAGCGGTCCAACTACGCCGTCCGCCCGATCCAGCCCCCCGACGACGAGGCGTTGGCGATCGAGGTCCGCTGGCTCGTGTCGCCCCTGGCGGTCGAGGATCCCAACGCCGAAGCGGGCTTCGCGGCCGCGATCCCCAAGCTCGTTGCGAACCTGAACAACATGGTCGGCGAGCTCTTCAAGCGGTCGCTGCTGTTCATCGCGGTGCCGATCGTGCTGTTCAGCCTGATCGCGGGCGTGGCGAGCCTGAACGACACGGCCAAGCTCGGGCGCATCGGCGGCAAGACCATCGGCATCTACATCTGCACCACCGCTCTTGCGATCACCATCGGCCTGACCCTGGCGAACCTGATCGGCCCGGGCAAGGTGACGAGCGAGCGCCACCAGGCTTACTTCGACTCGATGATCGAGGGGGCCGAGGCCCGGGTGGAAGACCCGCCCAATGTCTGGTCGTTCCTGCAGAGCATCGTTCCGACCAACCCGTTTCACGCGATGGCCAACGCGGAGATGCTCCAGGTCGTCTTCATCGGCCTGATCATCGGCATCGGGCTCACGCTGATCCCCGGGCGCAAGTCGGCGCCGGTGGTCGCCTTCTTCCAGACGCTCACGGACGTGATCATCAAGCTGGTGATGCTGCTGATGCTGACGGCGCCCTACGCCGTCTTCGCCCTGATCGTGCCGGTGGTCGCCAGCCTCGGGCTGGAGATCCTGGGCA
>REET01000023.1 GCA_007694925.1 Phycisphaerales bacterium
CGTCGGGCTTCTCAAGATCGCTGGCGAGCTTCGCGAGAAACTTGTTGGTCGCGACGCCGACCGACGCGGTCAGCCCCGTCTCGGCCTTGATCTGTTCGCGCAGCTTCACCGCGATCGCGCGTCCCTCGCCCAGCAGCCGCACTGACCCAGAGACATCGAGAAACGCCTCGTCGATCGAGAGCGGCTGGATCAGCGGCGTCGCGGTCTCCAGCACGCCGAAGACGCGGCGCGAGAGCTCGCTGTAGCGGTCGCCCCTCGGCTTGACCACGACCGCGTGCGGGCACAGCCTTCGCGCGACCGCGGTCGGCATCGCAGAATGGCAGCCGAAGACCCTGGCCTCGTAGCTGGCCGCGGCGACGACGCCCCGGGGCCCCGTCCCGCCCACCAGCACCGGCTTCCCGCGCAGCGAGGGGTCGTCGAGCTGTTCGACGGACGCGAAGAACGCGTCGAGATCGACATGGAGGATCGTGCGCACGGCGGGGAACGGTATCGGCCCCGATTGTGCGCGGGGCGGTCTGTTGTTGGCACGGTTTCCCGATGTGCGACGAGCAAAGCCGGGCGAGGCCCTCCGTCTGTTCCGATGGTCCGGCCCGCATCCATGGGTCCATCCACGCATCTCGACAGGCAAGCGGTCCAGTTCCGCATCCCGCGGGCCGATCTAACGCCCTGCCGGTCGGGTTTTGGGCCCCCGGCGGGGGATCGAACCGCAAGCCGCCGGAGGGCATGGATGCTCCTGGTTCCAGTCGAAGAGCTTTCCTGCGGCATGGTCGCGGGGGCGTCGGTCCTGCACCCCTCCCGTTCGGAGGTGGAGTTGGTCCGCGCCGGCACCACCATCACCGAGCGGATGATCACCCAGCTCCGCAGGCTCGAGGTCTCCGATGTCTGGGTCAACTGCGACGGCACCGAAGACCTCGACAAGGCGATCGGCACGGGCCTGAACCGCGCGCAGAAGGCGCTCGTCGACGATCTGCGCAAGAACTTCGCGCGGGTCGCCGGCCAGACGATCTCGGCCGCGAGCATCAACGGCTACCGGCGCAACATCTCCGAACTGGTCTGCGAGGCGATCACGGCCAAGTCGTACGCCTCCCTGACCCATCGTCTACAGATTAAGGGCGAGGAGATGTTCACGCATTGCGCCGGCGTCGCGTACCTCTGCGTTGTGCTGGGCCTGGAGCTGGAGCCCTACCTGATCGCCCAGCGACCGAAGCTGCACCCGGGCGCCGCGGCCGACCTGACCGAGCTCGGCCTCGCCGGCCTGCTGCACGACATCGGCAAGACGATGGCGCCCGACGCGGTGCGCGCGTGGCACTCGACCGGTCCCGAGGCAGAAGAGCCCGAGGGGTACGAGAAGCACACGATCGTGGGCTTCAAGATGCTCCAGCACTGCCGCGCCGGCGCCGCGGTGCGCAACACCGTGCTCATGCACCACCAGCGTTGGGACGGCGAGGGCTGGCCGACGCCGCAATCCCTCAGGCTCGAAGGCGCGCCATCGTTCAAGGGCGAGCGGATCCATGTCTTCAGCCGCGTGCTGGCGGCGGCGAACACCGTCGACTCCCTGCTGAGCGCCGAGCGTGACGGTGGCGGTCGCGTGCTGCCCGTCGAGGCGCTGCACGAGTTCGCCTCGCACCGCTTCGACGGGTGGTTCGACCCAACCGTGCGCAGCGCCGTGCTGCGGATCATCCCGCCCTTCGGCGTCGGCACGAAAGTCACGCTGTCGGACGGAAGGGCGGCGGTCGTCGTGGCGCCCAACCGCGAGCTGCCCTGCAGGCCGGCGGTCCGCCCGCTGGAAAACAACCCCGACGCCGAGACGATGGACCTGGCGATGCACCCGGAGCTCTCGATTTCCAAGCCGGGCGGGCGCGATGTCTCGGCCCTCTACTACGAGCCCGACGCCCCGCCCAGAGCCCAGCAGCAGGCGGCGTAAAGGCTACACCTCCCAGAGCCCCCGAAGCTCGGCGGCGGATCTGGTCTGCCGCCGCACCGCCTCGCGCATCACAGACTTCCACGCAGATTCGATCTCATCGAGCCACGAGGCGCCTTCCTCAAACTGTAGATGCTGTTCCCTCCAGATCAGCATGTCCCGGATGGGCGAGGGATCGTCTGGTTTGTAGTCCTCGCCCCTCTCGTTAAACCTTTCGATGCTGTCCCACGACGACCGCGAGGCCATCAGCATCAGGATGCACCACGACGCCGAGGACGCGAAGCCGGGCGTGACCCACGCGCCGGGCTGCCTGCGCATCCACTCGATAAAGCGGAGCGTGGCGATCCCGAGCTCGGAAGGCAGCGAAGGCGTCAACCCTTGGGCGTTCACGACAAGCTGCGCAAAGCACTCGGCCCAATACGACCCCCAGCCCAGTTCAATCCCGCTTTCCCACACGAGCAGTGTGCTGCAGTAAAACGCGAGCAGCCCGGATTCATCGTCCTTGTGGCCTTCCCCTGCGATCTCGGCTATGGCCTTGTGGAGGGCTTTGCGCTTGAGCAGCCCCCTTCTGAACTGCCGGTTCATCAGCGCCGACCAGAAGAACTCGATGTCCTCGTCGCCGCAGCCGCTCCGTCTGAGGACGCCGGACCACTTCTTGATCGACGACTTGTCGAGCAGGTGGCGGGCGAGTTCTTCGAGGATCGCGTGCTCGTCCGGCTGGCAGAGCACGAGCGGTTGATCGCACATCGGGCGCTCCGTGCAAAGGGTGTACTGCGGGCAAGCGTATCACAAGTCGGTCTGTCTGGGATGTGTGGTGCCGTCAGTTCGGGTGGGCAGTGGCGGACGAGTGTCCGGCGGTGCGTGTCGTATGGTTCGAAGCCCCGAAAGGGGCGCAAGGTTGTAGCTACGGGTGGAGCGAAGGCCGACGCAGAGCGTCGGTCGAAGCGCAACCCGTAGAAAGCGGCGGAAAGAAACAGATCGCCCTGAAGGGGCGAAGGAAGAGGCCGATCCATCGTGCGCGATGTTGAGCGACAGGTTCCTCCGCTCCTTCAGAGCGGCTTTGTTGATGCGTGCTTTCCACGGGTTCCAGCGTGCTTCGCACGCTTCCACCCGTGGCTACAACCCATCGCCCCGTTGGGGCGAGTCGGAAAAGACGCTGTCGTGTCTAACTCCCCGCGCCCAACTCCCCGCGCCCACACCCAACTCCTCGCGCCCCAAAACCCACACCCAACTCCCTGCGCC
>REET01000022.1 GCA_007694925.1 Phycisphaerales bacterium
GGCGTTCGCGGGGCGCGGCTGTAAGAAACTACAAGTCGCTCGCCGCATCATTTTACGCTCGCGGATCCAACAGCACTCCGCATTTGAGAAGGAACGCCGGAGGACGAGGAGAGGAGAACTCCGGTGCCTCCCTCCGCGGGCCGATGCGCCCCGGGCTCCGGGGCCTCGGTCCGCGGAATGAATCCGCCGGTCGGGCGAGGTTTGTTGCGCTCGTCGCAGGCGCCGGTGTGCTCGCGTTCGCATCGGGATGCAACGACGAATCGCGCGATCACTTGAAGGAGGCGGGGGAGCGGCTAGACCAGGCAGCTGAAAGCCTCGACCGCGCAGCGAAGGAATCACTCGAAGAAGCGAGAGAGTCGGTCTCTCCATCGACAGATCGGTGATACGCCGATCGGCAGTGTTAGCCCAGGGACGAAGAAAGGTCTACAGCCATGCTTTATTGGGCAATCGTATTCTTCTTAGTCGCAATCGTCGCGGCTGTGTTCGGCTTCGGCAACATCGCAGCCGCGGCCACCGGCATCGCCCAGGTCCTCTTTTTCATCTTCATCGTGCTCTTCATTCTCTCACTGATCGCTGGCCTCGCCAGACGGGGCAGGCCCGTGCCGTAATCCGCACACAAGCGGAACCGACCGTCAACGACACCGTTAACACCGGGCGCCTCGCGCGCTCACGAGGATCGTGCGCCCACGGGCGCCCACCACATGGAAGGGATCGAATCATGAATCCTCTCTCGAACAGCAAGACCATCCGCCGCGCAGCGCTCCCCGCAACCGCGCTGACCGTCGTCCTTCTCGCCGGCACCGCAGCCGCCCAGCAGCAACGCCAGCAGCAAGACCAGCGCCAACAGCAGCAGTTGCGTGAACGTCAGGCCGATGAGCGGGCCCAGAGGGCCATCGCCGTGCACACCATGTCAGACAACATCATCGGCACGGATGTCGTCGATCCCCGCGGCGAGAGCCTCGGCTCGATCGACGACCTGGTCGTCGACCTCCGCAAGGGCAAGGCCCCCTACGCCGTCCTCGCCTTCGGCGGGACACTCGGCTTCAACCGCGACAAGGTCGCCGTGCCCATGCAAGCCTTCTCATGGGACGACAGCGAGGAGCGGTTCGTCCTCAACACCACGCGTGATCGGCTCGAGGCCGCCCCGGAGTTCGACTCCGAAGACCTCGACAAGATCAGCGAGGAGAGCTGGATCGACCGCACGCTTGAAGTCTTCGGCATCGATCGCGAGGAGGGCCGCGACGCCCGCGATCGGCGTGACGCCGGGGAGCGGCGCAACGCCGAGCAGGACCGGCGCCGGCAGGACCAGCAGCGCCGCGACCAGGACCGCGATCGCTCCGCCGCCGACGAAGAAGACAAGCACAAGCCCTTCGCGATGGGCTCGGGCATCGACAAGATCGAGATCCTCGGCTCCAACGGCGAGGAGGTCGGCTCGATCAACAAACTCGTCATCGACCGCAACTCGGGCAATGTCGCCTTCGCCACGCTCCGCACCGGCGGCGTGCGGGGCATCGGCGCCGACACCCACCTGATCCCCTGGGAAGCGATGGAGCGCACCGACGACAAGAAGTTCCGCGTCTCGATCTCCAGCGATCGCTTCGAGAACGCGCCGCAACTCGAAGACGAAGACCAGCTCCGCGACGCCGCCTTCATCCAGTCCGTCTACCGCTACTACCAGGTCCGGCCCGACCAGCGCCGCGACGCCGATCAACGCCGGGACCAGCGCCGCGACCGCGAAGAGCGTCGCCAGCAGGGCGGCTGATCCGCCGGAGGGCACACGAGCCCCACAACCTCGGGCGTTGAGTCCACCAGATCCGCCCGAGTCCCCACCGCCGGTCGCCCAGCCGCGATCAATGGCGACCGGCACGCCCCTTCACGGGGCCAACGGCGACCGCTTCGACAAGAAGCGGTCGCCGTCTTTCATTTGCGCGCCGCATCCCCGCGACACGCCGGGGACACGCATAGGGCTGTTCCAACGCGGTTGCTCAGGTGAACTCCGGAGTCTTATGGCGGGATTGTCGAGTAACCTCGGGCGTATGGTTCAATACTCAGACACGATCGGATTGAAATGCAGAATTGTGTGACGGAGAGGACGGACGCGGCGGCGGGGATCAGGCGCCTTAGCGGCGACATCACCCCACGGCGACCGGGTACTGAACGGACCCCGAGCCGTGCGGCGATGATCCTTGAGGGCGCTGCCGCGTTCGCCGTCACGCCGGGGCACAAAGGCGTGTTCCGCGAGAGCCTTGAGTAGCTGACCGGGAAAGAGTCGGTTTGGGCGCAGATCGCCCGGGCGAATCCGTTTGAGGTTCGCTGAAGGAGCCGGAAGTACACCGAAACCGGCCGATTCGATCTCGTGGATCAAACGGGCCGGTTCCGATCGGGAAAGGACTTCTAGTCATGCTCTATTGGGCAGTTGTTTTCTTTGTAGTGGCCTTGATCGCCGCGGTGCTCGGTTTCGGCGGAATCGCCGGTTCTGCGATGGGCATCGCGCAGGTTCTCTTTGTCATCTTTGTCATTCTCTTCATTCTCTCGCTCGTCACAGGTCTTGTCCGCCGGAGTCCGGCCACCTAAGCCGTCGTCGCGCCAAGGCCGCAGTGTTCGCAGATCCAAGAAGCACCGAGGGCAGGAACGGCACTCACACACCGTGAAGCGCCGACGCCCGCAACAACATCCGGATACATCCTATGAACAATCGTACAAAGCTGATCGCAGCGATCCCCCTCACCACGGTCCTCCTCGCCGGCGCGGCGTTCGGACAGCAGACGACCCGCGACCAGCAGCGTCAGCAGCAGCAGCAGACGCAGCAGGAAACGCGTCAGCACACCGACCAGCGCGCACAGGACCGGCACGCACAGGCACGCTCGATGCATGTGCTCTCCGGCGAGATCATCGGCAAGGGCGTGGTCGACCGTCGCGGCGAGCGACTCGGCAAGATCGGCGATCTTGTCGTCGACCTGCGCAAGGGCGAAACGCCCTACGCCGTGCTCGCCTTCGGCGGCACACTCGGATTCAACCGCGACCAGATCGCGGTGCCCATGGAGTTCTTTTCCTGGGATCAGCAGGAAGAACGCTTCGTCCTGAATGCCAGCAAGGACCAGTTGGAAAACGCTCCGGGATTCCACAAGGACCTCCTGG
>REET01000160.1 GCA_007694925.1 Phycisphaerales bacterium
CGTACATCGGCCAGTTCGTTGCGATGGATACCCCCGAAGGCCGGCGAATTCTGTGGTGCGTGCGTCCGCCCGACGATGTGATCGAGTGGCTGATGGAGCATGCGGACTGGGACTGGGATCGACGCAGTGTCAGAAGACCATAAGAAAAGGCGGGCCTGTCGGCCCGCCTCCTTGCAACACAGATTGAATTGCCTGTTTACCGCTTCTCGACCGGCGTGTACGGCTGGTCGTGGGGGCCCACATACTTCGCGCCGGGGCGGAAGAGGCGGTTGTCGGTCAGCTGCTCGATGATGTGCCCGCTCCACCCGCCGAGGCGCGACAGGGCGAACATCGGGGTGAACAGGTCCAGCTCCAGCCCGATGCAGTGGTAAGTCGTGGCGGAGTAGAAGTCGACATTGGGGTAGATCCCCTTCGAGCCGACCTCGCGCTCCATGATCTCCTCGATCTTGCTGCTCTTCTCGTAGAGGTCGGTGTTGCCGGTGTCCTCGGCGAGCTTCTTGGCGAGCTTCTGCAGGTCGGTGGCGCGGGGGTCCTTGGCCTTGTAGACGCGGTGGCCGAAGCCCATGATCCGGTCCTTGTTGGCCAGCTTCTCCATCACATACTTCTCGGCGTCGGCGACGGTCGGGATCTCGTTGAGCATCACCATCACGCCCTCGTTGGCGCCGCCGTGCAGCGGGCCTCTGAGCGAGCCGACCGCGGCGGTCAGGGCCGAGTAGATGTCGCTGAGGGTCGAGATCACCACGCGTGCGGTAAAGGTCGAGTTGTTCAGCCCGTGGTCGGCGTGGAGGATCATGCAGATGTCGAAAGCGCGGGCCATGGTCTCGGTCGGCTTCTTGCCGTTGAGCATGTAGAGGAAGTTCTCGGCGAACGAGAGCGAGGGGTCGGGCTGGATGTAGTCGCGCCCCTTGCGGTGGCGGTCGAAGGCGGCGACGAGGGCCGGCGCCTGGGCCAGGATCGTCAGCGACTTCTGGCGGGCGGCCTCCAGGTCGTTGGCGTTGGGGTCGTCGTCGTGCATGCCCAGGGCGGAGATGACCGTCCGCAGCACATGCATCGTCCCCGCCTCCTTGGGCAGGGTGCGGATCATGTCCAGGATCTGCTCCGGCGGGGCGTAGCGGTCGCGGAGCTGGGCGGTGAACTCGGCGAGCTCGCCCTTCTTGGGCAGCTTCTTGTTCCAGAGGAGGAAGACGGTCTCCTCGAAGGTGGAGTTGGCGCTCAGCTCGCCGATCGGGATGCCGACATATTCCAGCACGCCCTTCTTCCCGTCGATGAAGGACATCTCGGTCTCGGCGGCGATCACGCCCTCCAGGCCTTTGGAGTACTCGGTCATGGTTGCTCCGGAGCAATGGTGTTGGGGCGGCGCTCGGTCCGCCGGTCTATTGGCGTCGGCCACCACCACAGGGCCCACGCGTCGAGTGCGACTATAGGGGTGCGTTCGTCGGCGCTCCACGCGCCGGATTCCCGGCTCCCCCGTCCCCTCTGGGGCGAGTTCGGGCGGGGCTCTGCGGCCGGCGCGGGGGGCGGGGGGTAGCATCCGCCCGTGCTCATCCCCCTCGGAACAGACAGGGCCCTGAACCGGCGCAGCGTTGTCACGCCGGCGCTGATCATCGCCAACATCAGCGTCTTCATCGTCATGGCGGCCCTGCCCGAGAGCGCCCACGACCGGGCCCTCGCATCGCTCTGGATCAACCCGCACGACTTCCGGGTCTGGGGGCTGGTGACCGCCGCGTTCCTCCACGCGGGCTTCCTGCACCTGTTGGGCAACATGGTCTTCCTCTGGGTCTTCGGGCCCGGGGTGGAGGACCGGCTGGGCAGGGTCGGCTTCCTGGCGTTCTACCTGCTCGGGGCGGCCGCATCCTCGGGGGCCCACGCGGCGTTTCAGGACGCGCCGGCGATCGGGGCCTCAGGGGCGGTCGCGGCGGTGGCGGGGGCCTTCCTCGTGCTGATGCCCCGCGTGACGGTGCGATGCCTGATCTTCTTCATCATCATCGGGATCATCCGGATCCCGGCGTGGTGGTTCGTGGCGTTCAACATCGCCAAGGACCTGGTGATGATGGGCTTCCAGGACTCGCACAACATCGCGGTCCTCGCCCACCTGGCGGGGTACGCCTTCGGCGGGGCGGCGTGCTGGGCCCTGCTCGCGTCGCGGACGCTCAAGCCCGAGCCGCACGATCTGTTCTCGATGTCCCGCCAGGCGAACCGGCGTCGTGCGTTCCAGGCCGCGTCGAGGCAGGGCGAGACGCGGATTCAGAAGCAGGTCGGGCGCAAGCCCTCGCGCAGGGACAGCGGCGCCGATCCAGTCCCCGCCTTCGACGAAGACCTCGCCCTGGCGAGGGCGAAACTCACGGGCGCCATGAACGAGGGCGACCGCGACGGCGCGAGAGACGCCTACCGCGACCTCCTGGCCGAGCACGGCGCCGCCAAGTCGCTCATGCCCCGCCAGACCCAGCTCGATCTGGGCAACATCCTGTACGAGGAGTCCGAGCACCAGCTCGCCGCGACGGCGTACGAGGGCTTTTTGAAGCGGTACCCGCGCGACCCGGAGTCGCCGCGGGTGCGCCTGCTGCTGGGGCTGATCAACGCCCGCTACCTGAACGATCCGGTGCGGGCCAAGTCGCTGCTGAAGGCGGCCGAGGGCGACCTCGACGAAGACTACCGGCGCCTTGCACGAGAGCTGCTGAACGATTTGGGCTGAACCGCCCGCAGGAGACCTGCCGATGCCCGGACGCACACGCGTGAAAATCTGCGGGATCACGACGGTCGAGGCGCTCGACGCCGCGTGCGATGCGGGGGCCGACGCCGTCGGCTTCGTGTTCGTGCCCGGCTCGCCCCGTTACATCGAGCCCGAGAAGGCGTGGCCCCTGGTGAACATCTGCGCGCCGATGGTGACGACGGTGGGGCTCTACCAGAACCTCTCGGTCGACGAATTCTCCGACATCTTCGAGCGCTGCCCGACCGACCTGACCCAGCTGCACGGGACCGAGCCGGTCAAAACCGTCCAGGCCTGCGGCCCGCAGCTCATCAAGAGCGTGAAGTTCAACGAGGCGACCATCGACGAAGAGCTGCAGCGGTGGGAAGAGATCGACGAGGTCGACACGATCCTCGTCG
>REET01000103.1 GCA_007694925.1 Phycisphaerales bacterium
AGACGAAGAGGGACTCTGAGGGGCGCCCGATTGGAGTTCTGGGCTCGAAGTTAATGGGCAGGTAGGTCATGCGTCCGGGGATGGCGGACATTCTCTGGGATGGGGCCCAGCCGGGGTTTGCGTCCATCGTGCGCCGGTGCATGACCGAGCCGTCGAACATGGCGACCGAGGGCCTGGCCTGCGGGTAGGCGTAGAAGAGCGGGTCCTTGGAGAAGAAGTCGTAGAAGGCGAATGTGAGGACCTTCATGGAGGGGAACTTGACCTCGTCCATCTTTCGCTTGCCGAAGTCTGCGGCGACGGTGGCGCCTGGCATGAGGAAGAGGTTGTGGTCGCTTGTGAACTGCTCGATGGTTCGTCCGCCGCGGTTGCCGCCGCGCCAGTGGTCGTTGCCGTGGGCGTCTGGTGCGTAGCTTGCGGGGACGATCTGGTAGGTGGAGGAGAGTGGCCAGATGCGGTTGAAGCCGGCGTCGGGCCCGGGGTTTGGGTAGGCGGCCAGGACGCTGCGCATGTCGTCGCCGGCGAGGATGTCCGACCAGTATCGCTGCCACTGCAGCAGGTTTCGGTCGCCGGGGGAGGCGGCGATTTTGACCGGGAGCGAGGCGCCGAGGTAGTCGAGCATGACGAGGTGGCTGTAGCGCCGGTGGACGAAGCGGGTGCGGATGGGCGGGAGGGTGTCCATGCCCGTGCGTCTGCGGATGATGTCAACGGCCTGGAAGTAATGGGCCATCTGTGGTGAGGTTGGGTTGCGGAGGTCTGGGAAGTTGGTGTGGCCCCGGATGAGGGAGGATTGGTTGGGGTGCTTCTCCCATGAGAATGAGGCGATGCGGTTGTCGAACTCGCTGGCGTAGTTGAGGAAGCCGGTGCCCATCTGGCGGAGGTTTGAGATGTCGAGCATCTTGCGGGCCGTGCGGCGCGCCTCGCCGAGGGCGGGGAGGAGGAGGCCCATCAGCAGGGCGATGACAGCGATGACGACGAGGAGCTCGATGAGCGTGAACGCCCCTTTGCGCCCTTTGCGGGCGCGGGGGGCGCAGGCGCCTGATGCTTTTGTTCCCACGGGTCGGTCTCCGGTCGCCGCTGAAGAACGGGCGGCTGTTGCCCCAATCGGACGGCTGGGTCCTTCAGTCAGAGATTATCGGGAAGTGGTGTCGGGCTCAAGGGTGTTGTCTGAAGCTGATTGCTGGGCTGTTGGCGGGGGCGAGGGGGGGGCACCTAGACTAGGCGTCGGTGCAGAACGCGTTGGCCGCCCCACTCCTTTCAAGAGCCGAACATGACGACAACCCTCGACCCGATTGAGCTTCCCGAGATCGACTTCGACCACGCCCCTTCGCGCGAGGGGAACCGTGAGATCCAGTTCCGCGAGGCGCTTCGCGAGGCGATGAGCGAAGAGATGCGCCGCGACAAGCGGGTGTTCCTCATGGGCGAGGAGGTCGCCGAGTACAACGGGGCGTACAAGGTGAGCCAGGGGATGCTCGACGAGTTCGGCGCCGAGCGGATCATCGACACCCCGATCAGCGAGAACGGGTTTGCGGGGCTCGGGGCGGCGGCGGCGATGTACGGGCTGCGGCCGATCATCGAGTTCATGTCGTGGTCGTTCTCGCTGGTGGCGGCGGACCAGATCCTGAACAATGTGCCGAAGATGCTGTACATGTCCGGCGGCCAATGGGGCTGCCCGATCGTGTTTCGGGGCAACGACGGTGCGGGCGGGCAGCTCGGCTCGACGCACTCCTGGTGTGTCGAGGGGCTGTACTCGAATGTGCCGGGCGTGAAGATCGTGATCCCGTCGAACCCGTACGACGCCAAGGGGCTGCTGAAGACGGCGATCCGCGACGACGACCCGGTGTTCTTTCTCGAGAGCGAGCGGATGCTGGGCGACAAGGCGCACGTGCCCGAGGAGGAGTACTACATCCCCTTCGGCAAGGCGCGGCTGGTGCGCGAGGGCGACGCGTGCACGCTGGTGAGCTTCGGGCGGCCGGTGCACTTCTGCGTGGAGGCGGCCGGGCGTTTGGCCGAGGACGGGATCGAGGTCGATGTGCTGGACATGCGGACGATCCGGCCCCTGGACATCGACAGCGTGATCGAGAGCGTCAAGAAGACGAACCGGATCGTGGTGGTCGACCAGTGCTGGCCTTTCGCGTCGGTGGCGAGCGAGGTGATCACGCAGGTGATCGAGCGTGCGTTCGACTGGCTGGACCACCAGCCGCTGCGTGTGAACACCGAGGATGTGCCGACGCCGTACGCGAAGAACCTTGAGGCGGCGTACCAGCCGAACCCTGATCGGATCGTCGCGGCGGTGAAGAAGGCGGTCGAGGCCTGAGAATCGGGAGCGCGATGGAGAGGGTCCGGGCGTCATCACGCACGATCGAGCGGCGCAGCAAGGCGTTGCTGCGCGCGTCCTTCGGGAAGGGGGCGCGGGGATGATCGGGGGCGTGCTGAAGAAGCTGGTTCGGGGCGGGAAGGCGGAGACGCCGGCGGCGGTCGAGCGTGCGCCGGTCGAACGCCCTTTCCGCATGCTGTGGCTCGCCGATGAGCGGCACGGGGTGGTGTACTGCCCGATCCCCAAGTGCGCGTGCTCGACGATCAAGTACTGGCTGGTGACGAGCGCGGAGGGGGCGCGTCCTGATCTGGCGCGGGGCGTGATCCATCCGTATGCGCGCGAGCGGCTTTCGCTGGAGCGGTTTTCGGAGGAGGAGGCTTCGGCGCTCGTGGAGCGGTCGCTTTCGTTCGTGGTGCTGCGGGATCCGATGGCGAGGCTGGTCTCGGCGTTTGCGAGCAAGCTGTGCCAGCACGAGCCGGGGATGATGGAGATCCACGCCAAAGCGATCGTCGAGGCGTGCGTGCGTGCTGAGGGGGGCGAGGTCGAGCACGACACGACGATGACGTTCTGGACTGGCGGGCGGGCGAAGGAAGTTCCGGCGAGCAGCCGCATCGATTACGGGGCGGGGGTGTCGCTGCGGCGGGTGGTGTCGATGCTTGAGGCAACGCCGGACCGTGAGATCGACCCGCACTTTCGCCCGCAGCGGTGGTTTACCAAGGGGTTCGGCTTCGACATCGTGGGCACGCTGGAGACCTTGGGCGAGACGCTGGCGGAGGTGGCG
>REET01000298.1 GCA_007694925.1 Phycisphaerales bacterium
CGGGGCTGACCGAGAGAACGCAGCGTCGTTGGTGGGCGTGCGGGCTGTCGGGATTGGGGTCGAGATCGAGCTCGATCATGCCGCCGAACCAGGCGCCGGTCTGGGCGAAGAGCGTCGAGGCGAGGGCGCGGGCGGAGCCCTCGAAGCGGGCGCGCAGCGGGTGGGCGAGGTTGACCTGGAAGACATCGCCGGCGCGGATGTACTCGACGGCACGCCCGACCGCCTCGGCGTACGCCCTTTTCCCGACGGCGCTGGAGAGGGCGCCGAGCGAGAAGTCACGGGCTGCGTTCCCATCGGCGATCGCTCGGATGACCGGCGCGAGGCGGGCCGGGTCGCCCACGATGCTCCATCGCCCGGTCGCGGCGTCGTGGATCAGCGCGTCCGGGCAATCAGCGATGACGGCCAGCGGTTCGGGCTGGGGCGAAAGCCCGGCGCGGGGTTCGAGGCGGGCGCCGATCCCGTAGCCGATCCAGCCGATGAGGCCGCCCTGGAAGGGCGGGGTGTCGGCATGCGCTTCTGGGCGGGGTGGCTGCTGATCGAGCAGGGCCCAGAGCTCGGCATCGTCTGTCAGGTCGATGGTTTTGACGGGTGGGGCGAAGACCGACCATCTGGCAAAGCGCCCGGGTCCTCCGGAAACCAGGCAGGCGAGCGGGGTGTCGGCGGGCCAGCGGGCGGGGATCTCGGCGGGCGTGAGGCCTTCGAGGTCGGGGAGATTCGGTGTGTGTGGGCGTGCTGACGAGGGTTTCATGGTCGCGCCGGGCGTTGGTTGTTCGATCTTGCGTGCCATGCTCTCTAGACTCCCGCCCGCACCAGAGAGTTGGTCCCGCGCGTGGCCGGTGCGACCGGGCCGTCGGCGTTTCCCGCCGGCCCGCCGAAGGATGCCGGTCCGCGCCTTACCAGTAGCAAGCGAGGACGCCACATGGCGAAAAAGACCGCGAAGAAGTCGGCGAAGAAGACTGCCCGCAAGAAGACCTCCGCACGCGGCGCGTCGGGAAGGACCGCAAAGACCGCCGCCAAGCGTACGGCCAAGAGAACAGCGAAGAAGACCGCCTCCCGGCGTGTCGCCCCGTCCAAGCCCAGCAAGAAGCTGAAGCCGGGCAAGTTTGTGTATTACTTCGGCAAGACGCGGACCGAGGGCGACCCGAGCATGAAGCTCGTGATCGGGGGCAAGGGCGCCAACCTCGCCGACATGACCTCGATCGGTCTGCCGGTCCCTCCCGGCTTCACGATCACGACCGACGCCTGCGAGAAGTTCAACACCGGGGGCCAGCGCCTGCCGCACGGGCTGATGAACGAGGTCGGCAAGCACATCGCCACGCTCGAGAAGGAGCTTGGCAAGAAGTTCGGCGACGACGAGAACCCGCTGCTGGTCTCGGTGCGCTCCGGCGCCGCCGTCTCGATGCCCGGGATGATGGACACGATCCTCAACCTCGGCCTGACCGACGAGTCTGTCGAGGGGCTGGCCAAGGCGACGGGCAACCGGCGCTTTGCGTACGACGCGTACCGGCGATTGATCAACATGTTCGGCGATGTCGTCAAGGGCGTCGACCACGAGCACTTCGAGCGCGTCTTCGAGCACCTGAAGAACACCTACGGCGCCGTCGCCGACACCGATGTGCCCGAGGAAGGGCTCGTCGAGCTCTGCGAGGAGTACAAGCGGGTCTACGAGCGCCATGTCGGCCAGGACTTCCCGCAGAACCCGCGCAAGCAGCTCGAGATGGCCATCGAGGCCGTCTTCAAGAGCTGGAACTCCGATCGCGCTGTCAGCTACCGGCGCCTCTCGGGCATCACCGGCCTCAACGGCACCGCGGTGAATGTCCAGGCGATGGTCTTCGGCAACATGGGCAAGGACTCGGGCACAGGCGTCGCCTTCACACGCGACCCCTCGACCGGTGAGAACAAGTTCTACGGCGAGTTCCTCATCGACGCGCAGGGCGAGGATGTCGTCGCTGGCATCAGAACGCCCAAGCACACCGACGAGATGTCCAAGTGGAACAAGAAGGTCTACCAGCAGCTCCTCCAGATCAAGACCAAGCTGGAGAAGCACTACCGCGACATGCAGGACATCGAGTTCACCATCGAGCGCGGGCACCTCTACATGCTCCAGACCCGCAACGGCAAGCGCACCGGCGCCGCGGCGGTCAAGATCGCCTGCGACATGGTCAAGGAGCGTCTGATCGATGAGAAGGAGGCGCTGCTGCGCATCCCCGCGGGCGACCTGACGCAGCTCTTGCTGCCCAGTTTCGACCCCAAGGCCAAGCAGATCGCCGATGTGCTCACGCGGGGCCTGCCCGCCTCGCCGGGCGCGGCGTTCGGCAAGCCCGCCTTCACCGCCGCAGAGGCCGTCGAACGCACCCACGCGGGCGAGAAGGTCATCCTTGTCCGCAAGGAGACCAGCCCCGAGGATGTCGACGGCATGCACTCGGCCGCGGGCATCCTCACCTCGACCGGAGGCATGACCAGCCACGCGGCGGTGGTTGCTCGCGGCTGGGGCAAGTGCTGCGTCGCCGGCGCGGGCGAGATCCGCATCGACGCGCAGGCGGGCAAGTTCACCGTCGGCGGGCGCGAGTTCGACCGCACCGACATCATCTCGATCGACGGCTCGACGGGTGAGGTGATCTCCGGCCCGGTGCCGACGGTCGAGCCGGAGCTCTCGGGCGATTTCGCCAAGGTGATGCGCTGGGCCGACAAGTACCGCAAGCTGGGTGTGCGCGCCAACGCCGACACACCGGCCGACGCGCGTCGAGCCAAGGACTTCGGGGCTCAGGGCATCGGGCTCTGCCGCACCGAGCACATGTTCTTCGAGGGCGACCGCATCACGGCGATGCGCGAGATGATCATCGCCGAGGACACCTTCTCGCGCGAGAAGGCGCTGGCGAAGCTGCTGCCCTACCAGCGCGAGGACTTCATCGGTCTGTTCCGGGCGATGAAGGGCATGCCGGTGACGATCCGCCTGCTGGACCCGCCCCTGCACGAGTTCCTGCCCCACGAGGTGCAGGGCCAGGAGGAGGTCGCGCGGGCCCTGGAGGTCTCGCCCGACAAGGTGAAGAACCGCGTCAGCCAGCTGCACGAGATGAACCCGATGCTGGGGCACCGCGGCTGCCGCTTGGCGGTCACCTATCCCGAGATCCTGAAGATGCAGGTCACTGCGATCGTGCAGGCGACCATCGCATGCTCGAAGGAGAAGATCCGCGCGGTGCCCGAGATCATGATCCCGCTGGTCGGCACGCACCAGGAGCTGTCGATCCTCCGCAAGCTCTGCGAGGAGACCATCGAAGAGGTCCGCAAGGCCGAGGAGCACAAGGGACGCCTGGAGATCAAGATCGGCACGATGATCGAGATCCCAAGGGCCGCGCTGACCGCCGACGAGATCGCCCCGGTCGCCGACTTCTTCAGCTTCGGCACCAACGACCTGACGCAGCTCACCTTCGGCTACAGCCGGGATGACGCGGGCAGCTTCCTCCCCGAGTACCTGCTCAAGGACATCCTGCCGCAGGACCCCTTCCAGTCGCTCGACCAGACCGGCGTCGGCCAGCTCGTGCACATCGGCATCGAGCGAGGGCGTGGCGCGAGCGAGGGGCTGAAGATCGGGATCTGCGGCGAGCACGGCGGCGACCCCGCCTCCGTCGACTTCTGCCACAAGGCCGGCATGGACTATGTGAGCTGCTCGCCCTTCCGCGTGCCGATCGCGAGGCTCGCGGCGGCGCAGGCGGCGCTGCGCGATTGAGTCTTCCGGGGCCACCCGCCCCGACACATCCAAGCACCATAAAGGCCCGCCGGGGATCTCCCGGCGGGCCTTGTTCATTCGCATCGGCGCGTGGTGTCAGTCTGCGTTGGTCGGCGCGGCGCCGATCAGGTGCATCATGCCGATGCCCAGGTGCGGGTCAATTTGCGGAAGTTCTCGTTCATCTGTGATGCCCCATCTCCGGATTTCAGTCCGGTGCGATGATGTCTGTGTCCCTGAAGAAGGCCTCCCATGCGTAGTAAAAAGTCTGGATCGCGTGCGCACCTTCGGGGAGTGTCTCGACGGAGACGCCGCCCTCTCCGGATCGCATCTCGACAAAACCGAGCGGCGTTTCGAGCGTGTAGCGATCGCCGATCGCTTCGACGGTCAGGAAGTACGACGCTCCGCCCGCGAGCACGCCCACGCCGAGCGTCTTTGGCGGGAGTCGAACGCCCATGTGCTCGATCGGCACGATCACCGCGTCGTGGCTGAAGTAGCTCGCGTAGGGCGACTCCCCGGTGTACTTGCGCTCGTGGCCGGTCTTGATGCTCACGACGCGTGCGTCGGGCGACGCACGCTCGAGTTCACGGCGCGTCATCACCGAGAATGGCAGGTGTTCGAGTCTCGTGCCGACGAGCGGGCCCGAGACCGCCTCCATGCCGAGCTGGCTCCAGAGCCCCATGTCCCGGCGGTCGTACATGAGGACATTGGAGTTGTACAACGCGCCCGAGACGCCGAACTCGAGCGTCCGCTCAGCAGAGCCGCCCGGACCCGCGACACGCCGGTCGAAGACCGACGCCGAATCGCAGAGCGGGCAGTAGGTCAGCGCGATCGGGCGCCCGCCGACGCTCGTGTTGATGATCTCGTGCCAGTCGAGCACGCGCATCGGGACGGCGTAGGCCCGGCCGCCCTCCAGATAGACCACCAGCCGGTCTGACGCGTCGAGCCAGTCCGCCTCTTGCAGCGTGACGGTCTCGGGGTCGGTCAGCGCCGGGATCGCGTCGCGCGGCAGCAGCGTGTGGATCTCCTCCTTGGGGATCGACAGCCCCGAGAGGTCGAACGCGCGCCTGAGGTCGACGGCGCCCTCGCGCCGGATCGTGAGCGGGTCGCCCGGTTTGCGTCGGTCGTCGACCAGGGCCGCCCGGGCGAGTTCCTTGTCGAACCCGCCGCGGATGACGAAGACCGCCGCGAGC
Organism: Phycisphaerales bacterium; assembly: GCA_007694925.1. GTDB lineage: Bacteria > Planctomycetota > Phycisphaerae > Phycisphaerales > UBA1924 > SLFH01. Next base: position 4,918 of record REET01000298.1, read on the forward strand.
AGGGCGAGCGAGCCGATCAGGAGACCGAGGCGTCTCCTGATCGGCCGGGCCCGTTTGTCGCTCTGGCTTGGCATGCTGGAGAACGGAAGGGCCGCGGCGCTCGGACTATTTCGTCGGCGCGGAGAAAGGCGGGGGAGCGGAGTCTCGGCCGTGCCTTGTCGGCGGGGGTGGTTCGGGCCGATAGACTCGCCACCGACCATGCAAAGCGCCCGGACAGAACCCGAGACCATCCGCGTCGTCATCGCCCAGCCGGCGCTGCCGAAGTACCGCATCCCCGTCTTCAGGGAGCTCGCCTCGCGCCAGGGGATCGAGCTGACGGTGACCTACGGCTCCGACAAGCACCTGGAGAACACGCAGGCGGAGGGGTTCACCGCGACGCCCGTCCGTCAGCGGATGATCGGGCGGGGGCGGCTGCACTTTCTCTGGGACGGCTCGGCGATCCGCAACGCCGACCCAGAACGCGCCGATGTGCTGGTGCTCGGGTGGAACACGCGGAGCCTGAGCCTGCCGATCGCGGCGAAGAAGGCGCGCAAAAGGGGGCTGGGCGTCGTGCTCTGGGGGCATGGGTTCAGCAAGTCCGAGGCCGGGTGGCGCAGGCGACTGCGAGACAAGGTGGGCGTGCTCGCAGATTCGGTGATGTTCTACAACCGGGCCGCCGCGGCGAGGTTCGGCGAGGTCAGCGGCCGGAGCGACGATGTCTTTGTCGCGCTGAACACGCTCGATATGCGCCCGATCCGCGAAGCCGCGGCGTGGTGGCGCGAGCGGCCCGATGAGCTCGAAGCGTTCAAAGCCAAGCACGGGATCAAGGGGCCGATGGTCCTGTTTGTCTCGCGGCTCTTGGAAGACAACAAGATCGACATGCTGTTCGAAGCCGCGGCGAGGCTCGGGGGCGAGTTGCCGGAGCTGAAAGTCGCGGTGGTGGGGGGCGGGCCGGACCGCGAGCGGCTGGAGCGAAGGGCAGAAGAGCTCGGCGTCGCGGAGCGCGTGCTGATGCCCGGCCCGGTGTACGAGGAGCGCGAGCTCGCGGCGTGGTTCCTCGCCTCCAGCGCCTTCTGCTACCCCGTCAACATCGGCCTGAGCATCCTGCACGCGATGGCCTACGCGCTGCCCGTCGTCACCAGCGACGACATCCCCAGCCACAACCCCGAGATCGAGGCGCTCAAAGACGGCGAGAACGGCCTGCTCTACGCCGACGGGTCTGTCGACGACATGGCGGCCAAGCTGAAGACGGTCATCGCCGACCCCGAACTGCGGGCGAGACTCGGGCGCGAGGCAGAGCGGACGGCGCTGGAGGAATTCACGCTCAAGCGGATGGTCGACGGGATGGAATCGGCGATCCGGCTGGCGTGGGAGAAGGCCGGGGACCGCCGCTCGGGGGACTGAAGCCGCGGCCGAAGGCCGCTTCCTTCCCCAGCGCCCCGCACCCCACACCCCACACCCCACGCCCATTCCCTTCCCTTTGCCGCCCCCGTCTTGACTCTTGCGGGCGGGGTGCGACCCTTGCCTATGGCGACCCTGACCAATTCGAAAACCGCCCCGTCCGTCGGTTCCGAGCCCGCCGGCGGGGGCGGGCCCAAGATCGTCCTCGATGGCATCACCTTCGACGATGTGCTCTTGGTGCCGCGCCGGAGCGGGGTGATGCCCGCCTCGGCCGACACCTCGACGAGGCTGACGGCCAGCCTCCGCCTGAACATCCCGATCCTTTCGGCCCCCATGGACACGGTCACCGAGTCCGCCCTGGCCATCGCCCTCGCCCTGGAGGGGGGCGCCGGCGTCCTGCACAAGAATCTTTCGATCGAGAGCCAGGCCCGCGAGGTCGCCAAGGTCAAAAGGTCGGCCAACGGCGTCATCGCCGACCCGATCACCCTCGGCCCGGGCGACACCGTCCGGCGCGCCCGCGAGCTGATGCGCCAGCACCATGTCTCGGGCTTCCCCGTCACCGACACCGGGGCGGGCGAGCTGCGGACCAAGGGCAAGGTCTTGGGCATCCTGACCCGGCGCGACCTGAAGTTTGTCGTCGATGTGTCCACGCCCGTCAGCTCGGTGATGACCAAGGGCAAGCTCATCACGGCTCCGCCCGGCACCACCCTCCGCGAGGCCGAGGACATCCTCAACCGCAACAAGGTCGAGAAGCTCCTGCTCGTCGAGCCCGACGGCACACTCGCCGGCCTGATCTCGATGCGGGACATCGAGCGGCTGAGCCGCTTCCCGCAGGCCAACACCGACGAGCGGGGGCGCCTGCTCTGCGGGGCGGCGGTCGGGGTCCGCCAGCTCGAACGCGTCGAGGCCCTGATCGCCGCCGACGCGGACTTCGTCGTGGTCGACACGGCCCACGGGCACTCCGAGCCTGTGCTCGAAACCGTCCGCGAGATCAAACGCCGCTGGGACATCCAGGTGATCGCTGGCAACATCGCGACGACCGAGGCCGCGATCGACCTGATCGAGGCGGGGGCGGACGCGGTGAAGGTCGGCATCGGCCCCGGCTCGATCTGCACCACGCGGGTGGTGACGGGGGTGGGTGTGCCGCAGATCACGGCGGTGATGAACGCCGTCGAGGGCGTCCGCCGCACCGGGCGGGATGTGCCGGTGATCGCCGACGGGGGGATCCGCCAATCGGGCGATATCGCCAAGGCGCTGGCGGCCGGGGCGAACTGCGTGATGCTCGGGGGCCTGCTCGCCGGGCTCGACGAGTCGCCGGGGGAGATGGTGATCTCCCAGGGCCGCCGCTACAAGTCTTATCGGGGCATGGGCTCGGAGGGCGCCATGAACGCCGGCAGCGCCGACCGCTACCGCCAGGACGACAAGCTCGACTCCGACGGCAAGGCGACGATGAAGTTCGTGCCCGAGGGCGTCGAGGGCCTGGTGCCTTATCGAGGCCCGCTGGCGGACTTTGTCTACCAGCTCGTGGGGGGGCTGAAGTCGTCGATGGGGTACCTCGGGTGCGCGACGCTCGACGAGTTCCGGCGCGACGCGAGGTTCTGCCGCGTCTCGGCGGCGACGGTGATCGAGAACCACCCCCACGACATCCACATCACCAAAGAATCCCCGAACTACACGATGGAGGGGGCGGGCGGCTGAGGCGGACCGGGCGGCCCCCCTTTCCCCCAGGCTTATCCCCCTTTGGGGCGGCGAACCCGGACGCCTGTTGGGCTGTATGCACTTCCGCCCGGCGGCGTGCCGATCTACACTGACCGGGTACGCGGCCTTATCCTGTTAGAACAAGTTTCCCAAGGGAACCGAGGAGTAGCTCCATGATTCGATCGAGCAATCCGGCGCTCAAGCCTTTCGAGCAGCCGCAGCGTTGGGACGATCTGCAAGCAGCACCAGGGGGCAAGGCGAAGGCCGAGCCGGGTGTGATGACCCTGGGCGGGACGATCCAGGCCAGCGCGATCCAGATGGGGTGCGCCCTCGGCGGCGCCTTTGTCACCTGGATCGGCATGAACCAGGGGTGGATCCCGCTGCAGATCGGATCGGCGGGCATCGTGCTCGGCCTGTTCGCCGTGCTGTTCATCGGCGGCATGATCATGGCCAGGTCGCCGCAGATCTCGATCGTCGTGGGCCCGATCCTTTCGGCGCTCTACGGCGGGTTCGCGGGGATGGCGTCGTTCTTCGTCGCCTGGTCGCTGGGCGCACAGCTTGAGGCCAACGCTGGCCTGATCGGCGCCACCGAGCCTCTCACGCGCGATCAGGCGATCGCCCGAGGCGCGGGCGTGGTGCTCAACGCGATCCTGCTGACCTTCGGCGTCGTGCTCTCGCTGCTGGCGCTGTTCACCTTCGGCAAGTTCCGCCTCTCGGGCACGGCGATGAAGATCATCTCGACGCTCATCATGGCGGTGATGTTCACCTATGTCGCCGGTCTGGTGATGCGGATGCTGGGCTTCGGCGGCATGCCGCTGATCCACGAGGCGGGCCCGGTCGGCATCGCCTTCAGCGGGTTCGTGGTGGTCCTCGCCTCGTTCAATGTGCTCATGTCGTTCCAGACGATCGAGATGGGCGTGCAGAACCGTTTCCCCAAGCACTTCGAGTGGTACGCGGGGTACGCGCTGGTGACGGCGGTCATCTGGCTGTACATCGAGATCCTGTACCTGCTCTACAAGCTCTATCTGATGTTCGGCCGCGAATGATCCGGCCCGACCGATGAACCACACAAACGCCCGGCCCCACCAAGGCCGGGCGTTTTCTTTGCGCCCGCCGCTGGCTCGTGTCTGCGTGCAGAGCGGGGCGGTTACCATCCGCCGATGACCCTGATCTACCTCAACGGCAAGTACCTCGCCCCCGACGACGCCTTCGTTTCCGCGTTCGACGCGGGGCTGCAGCACGGGGTCGGTGTGTTCGAGACGATGCTGGGCGTCGGGCCGGCGGAGGCGGGCGGGGCGCCGCGGGTTCATCGGCCTGTCGAGCATCTGGAGCGGCTGGCCGAGAGCGTGACCTCGCTGGGGCTGGCCGAGTCGTTCGACGCCGCGCCTTTGGGCGAGCTCCTGCTCGAAACGCTGCGCCGGAGCGGGCTGTGCGAAACGCCCGGCTCGCGGGCGCGGATCCGGCTGACGGTGACCGGCGGCGACCTGAACATGCTCGACCGGAGCGGCACCAACGCACAGCGGCCGACGCTCATGATCGTTGTCCAGCCCTCGCCCACGCCGCCCGAGGAGATGTTCCAGCGAGGCGTGACGGTGACCGTCGCCGACCTGAAGCTCAACCCCCTCGACCCCTTCCAGAGCCACAAGACACTGAACTACTGGCCCCGGCTGCACGCGCTGAACCAAGCCTCGGCCAAGGGGGCGGCCGAGGCGCTGCTCTTTCAGGTCTCCAACCACCTCGCCGGCGGGTGCGTCTCGTCGGTGTTTCTTGTCAAGGAGGGGGAGCTCTTCGCCCCGATCGTGCGCGGGGAGGAGTCGCCGGGCGGGCTGCCGAGCCCGGTGCTGCCGGGGATCACGCGTCTGGCGTGCATCCAGAACGCCGAAGCCGCGGGGATGAAGGTGCACAGGCGGATGCTGACGATCGACGACCTGCTCGCGGCCGACGAGGTGCTGCTGACGAGCTCGACGATCGGCGTGCTGCCGGTGGTCCGGATCGAGGGGCACCAGGTCGGCGACGCCCAGCCCGGCCCGGTGACGCGGACGCTGCGCGAGGCGTGGCTGGGGGAGATGGGGTAAACAATCGCGGAGGCCCCACACCCCACACCCCACACCCTACACCCCGATCTTCAGCGTCTTGATCGCCCCAACCAGCATCGCGTGGCAGTGTGGGGCGGCGCAGATGATGCCTTTGTTTTCGCTCAGGCCGACGCCGTGGGAGAAGTCCAGCCCGTGACCGCGGATGTCGCTGACGATGCAGCCTGCCTCGACGGCGACGAGGGCGCCAGCCGCGTGGTCCCAGATCTTCTCGACATAGCTCTTCTTCGTCGGCAGGCGCATGTACGCGTCGGCCTGGCCTCTGGCGACCACGGCGTACTTCGCCTGGCTGTCGAGCCTGGCTGGGGGCGCGATCTCGATGTTCTTCTGTGCGACCAGGTCGAGCACGCGGTCCATGTCGTCGGTGCTGGAGTGGGCTCGTTCGACCGACGCGCAGACGCTCATCGTGTCCTTGTCGGAGGGCAGGCGGGTGAGCTTAACGGGTCGTTCGTTCGAGTCGTCGCAGGGTGTCTCGTACACGCCCTCGCCCAGCACGGCGTAGTAGAGGCTGCCTCGCGGGTCGGGCTCGTCGAGCGGGTCGGAGAAGTCGCGGGGCAGGTTCGGGCAGCCCATCGCGCCGGCGACGGGCACGCCGCTCTCGATGAAGGCGAGGCTGACGGCGTACTGCTGGCCCCGCAGGAAGCCCTTGGTGCCGTCGATCGGGTCGAGCGTCCAGAAGCCCGAGTCGTCGGCGCGCCCGTTGCCGATGTCGATCGTTTCGAGCAGCTCGTCCTCGGTGCAGTCATCCCAGACGGTGCGGACCGCTTCGAGCACGGCTTGCAGGTGCGCCTTGTGCTCGTCCTGGCGGAGGAAGTCGGTGTCCTCCTCGGCGACGAGGGCTACATCGCCGAAGCGTTCGCGGAGCTCTCGCGCGACGATCGCCTGGCTGGCGTAGTCGGCCACGGTGACCGGGCTCTTGTCGTCCTTGGTCACCTGTCGGACGGCGCCCTGGGCGAGCTGGATTTCGCGGCAAACGCCGGACGCGAGCAGCACCGCTCGGCGTGCGGCCTCGGCAAGAACCGCCGTGTCGTGCATCGGGATGTCCTCTCAGCGGAAAAGAGCGGTGCTTACAGGTCCAACTTGTTGGTGCGCGCCGTGCGGACCTTCCCGCCCATGCGCTTGCCCGGGAGCTTGGTGGGCACGATCCCGCCGGGGAACTTGGCGGCGAGCTTCTTCTCGTCGATCCTGCTCGCGGGCGGGGGCGCCGCGGCTTCGAGCCGGTTTCGCGCGGTCTTGTTGACGCCGCGGACCTCGACGGGCGGGCGTCCGCCCGTGGGCTCGTCGCGCCAGTTCTTGGGGCGTTCAGAGGGCTGGAAGTCGGGGTACTCGAGCCGGGGGATCTCGGCGTTGGTGAGGTTCTCGATCTCCGTCAGCAGCTTGCCCTGCTCTGGCGTGACGAAGGTCCAGGCGACGCCCTCTCGCCCGGCTCTTGCCGTGCGCCCGATCCGGTGGACATAGACCTCGGGGTCGTCGGGCAGGTCGTAGTTGATCACATGCGTGATCCCTTCGATGTCCAGCCCGCGCGAGGCGAGGTCGGAGGCGACGAGCACGCCGAGCCCGCCCCGCTTGATCTTGCTGAGGACCGATTCGCGCTTGGCCTGGCGCATGTCGCCGTGCATCGCGTACGCCTCGATCCCCTTTTCGACCAGCTTTTCTGTCACCTGGTCGACGGTGCGCTTCAGGCGGCAGAAGACCACGGTGAGCGCGGGCTCCTCGTGCGTGAGCAGGTGGATCAGCAGGCGACGCTTGTCCCACGGGTTGGCGGGCAGGTAGTACTGCTTGACCATCCGCACCGTCAGCGAGTCCTTGGCGGTGACGATCTTCTCCGGCTCGTTCATGTAGCGACGGGCCAGGTCCTCGATCTCCGGCGAGATCGTCGCCGAAACCACCATCGTCTGGCGTTCCTTGGGGCACATGCCCAAGATGCGACGGATGTCGTCGCGGAAGCCGATGTCCAGCATCCGATCGACCTCGTCGAGCACCGCGAACTTCACCTGCTTCAGGGAGAGGTAGCGGCGCTCGACCATGTCCATGATGCGACCGGGCGTGCCGACGATGATCTCGGGTTTCTTGCTGAGCTTGTCGGCCTGGATGCGGATCGACTGGCCGCCGTAGACGGGCACCACCGAGAGATCGGTGAACTTGCCGAGGCTGCGGATCTCGTCGCCGATCTGGGTCGCCAGCTCGCGCGTCGGGGCGAGGATCAGCGCCTGGAAGGGGTCGCCGGGGGTGACCATCTGGATGAGCGGGAGGCCGAAGGCGGCGGTCTTGCCCGTGCCGGTCTTCGCCTGGCCCAGCACATCGCGCCCGGTGAGCGCGCGCGGGATCAGCATCGACTGGATGAAGGTCGGCTTCTTGAAGCCCGCGGCCTTGAGGCCCTCCAGCGCGGGGCCCTGCAGGCCCATCTGCTCCCACCCGATCTCCTGGTCAAAGAGATCAGGGTCGGTGGCGTCGACGGGCTTGAGCTCGCGCTTGCGCTTGGCCGGCTTGGGAGATTCCCGCTTTTCTTCGACGGCTTCGTCGGCGTCCCCGCTCGGGGTCTCGTCGTCGGCGTCGGTGGTGGGGGGCGCCCCGTTTTCGGAGGCCCCGGCCTTCCGCCTGCGTCCGCGGCGACGACGCTTCTTCTTTTTCGTCGGTTCGCCGCCGTCTGTCGGCGATGCGGATTCGGGGTTGTCTGCGTTGTCGTTCTCGGCGAGATGTTCTTCTGAGGTTCTTGAGGTGTCGTCGCTCATAGTTCCGTTTGCCCGTGGGTGCATCGATCCGCCCCACTGCGGACGCTCACACGGGCGCGAGGGGGCGAGTCACCGTCATGCCTCCGGGCGCGATCCGCGCGCATGGACTGCGCCGGGCGCCTCCGGAGGGCTGTGGGATGTTAGGCCGACCGGGCTGGCGAGCCCGGATCACCCTTGCCGGGGCCAGAATCGCTGTCTTTCGGGCCAGGATCGCGCGTGGTGCATCCGTCCGTTGGGAATGGGGGGGGCTCGCCGCGTCCATCGCCCTCCCGCCCCTCCGAACCGCGGCCCTGCAGGTCGAGCAGGATGATCTGTTTCATGAGCGTGGCGGCCGCCGCCGACCCCGCGGCGCACCACCCCCGCCACCCGTCGCGCCAGGCGCCTTTGAGGACCATCTGCTTGAGAAACGCGCCGGGGGGCGAAGTCATCAGCTTCCACGCACTCGAACCACGCCCCGCCTCGCGGAGGCTGGAGGCCGAGACGCGCGAGAGCCGCACTTGGGCCTCCAGAAAGGAGGCGAAGTCGGCGATGGTGTCGTGGCGGAGGGCGCCTTCGAGGTCGAGCACGCGTCCGGCGCCGGGGTCGACCATCAGCTTGTCGTGGGGGTCGACGCCCCCCCAGCGGACCTTGCCCGGCACGAGTTCCCGCCGGACGAGCCTTGTCCGCCGCTCGGGCTGCCACGCGTGGTTGAGGAAGCGGCCGAGGTACCAGACCTTGCGGTTGACGCGGCAGGCGACGACCGCCGGGTCGTTCTCGGTGAGGGCTTTCCTGATCGACGACGCAAGGTCGGGCTCGACGGACTCGTCGCTGTCGATGCTGAGGACCCAGGGCTGCGTGCAGAGTTCGAGGGCCTTTTGCTTGGTCTTGATGTGCCCGAGCCATTCGGAGCGGACGATCCTCGCCCCGGCATGTTCGAGCATGGGGATGGTCGAATCGGTCGAGCCGGAGTCGACCGCGACGATCTCCGCGGCGAGCCCCTTCACCGAATCGAGCGTCCGGCCGATCGTCTGCTCGTTGCTCTTGCAGACGATCGCGACCGAGAGCGGGAGGGGGGATTCGGGCTCTGGCATCGGGCCATCGTCGGGGGCGGGGGCCGGTGTGTCAATGCGGGCTGATAGCATCCGGGCGTGCCGGAGCTTGTGCCGTACATCGAAGAGGACGAGAGCGGGGGTGTGCTGGTGCGCATCAAGGCGGTGCCGGGGTCGAGCCGTGACCGGATCGCGGGGGTGCTGGGCGACCGGCTGAAGGTGGCGGTGAGCGCCCCGCCCGAGGGGGGCAAAGCGAACAGAGCGATCGCCGGGCTGCTTGCGTCGGCGTTGGGCGTGCGCACAAACCGGGTCGAACTCGTCTCGGGGCCGTCGCACCCGGAGAAGGTGTTCAGAGTCGGCGGGATTGAGGCGGAGCGGGCGGCTAGCGCGCTGTCGGGTGGCGGCTCGTGAGCCGCAAACGGGACAGAGCCTCGGGCGGCCGGCCTGGCGTGCTGGCGACGCTCGCGCGCGGGATTTCGGCGCTGATCGCGTGGGCGGCGGTGCTGGTGGTGCTGGCGTGGGTTGTGGCGCGGGCGGTGGGGGATCGGGTCGAGTTGCTGCAGCACCCGTCGTGGGTGCCCGCCCACTTCATGCTCGTTGGGGCGCTCTTTGCGGTGTTTTCCGCCACGATGCTGATCGCGGGCGTGCGCCGCAAAGAACGGAGGCGGCCGCCGATCGGGCTTGTGCTGCTCTGGCTCTGCGTGCTGGGGCTGGGCGGCTATGTGGCGCTTGTCGAGCACCGGGTGCAGGGGCTGTTGGGCGAGCCCGGCGAGGGTGGGATAGAGCTGCTGTTTTGGAACCAAGCCGGGGGGAACATCGAGCCAGAGGCGGTCGAGCGCCTGATAGGCCGCTCGGATCCGGCGATCATCACAGACTTTCGGACCAGGGGCGGGCCCGGGCGGATCCCGAGGCGGTCGGTCCGGGCGGGGACCTTCACGATCTTCACCGATCGCGAGGTGATCGAGAGCCGTGCGCAGACGCTGGGGTTCAGGGCGACGCGGTTCGGGGCGGAGCCGAGCCCTGCGGCGATCGATCCGGGGTGGTTTGTGCGCGTGGCGCTCGGGCCTTCGCCCGAAGATCCCGAGCCGATCGAGCTCTGGCTGATCGATCTGCCCAGCGACATCCGGTTGCACCGGATGGAGGTGCTTGAGCGGGCGGCGGAGGCGGCGGCGGGGCTGCCCGAGCCGGACTTCATCATCGGGGATTTCAACACGCCGCGGGGTGCGCCCTCGCTGAGGCGGCTGGTTGGCGGGCGGGTCGAAGCCTCCGCGTCGGGCGGGCCCTATCTCTTGCGGGGGACCTGGCCCCGGCGGACGCCGCTGTGGCACCTGGACATGCTGTATCCGTCGGACGGGTGGCGGGCGACCGACTACCGGATCGTGGATCCGGGGACGGGGACGCACATGGCGATCAGGGCTCGATTGGAACGGCGCTGAAGTCGGCGGGGGTGCTGGTGCTGATGTGGTAGACGGTGACGAGGGCGAACATCGCCGCGAGGAGCACGGGGCCGGCGATGCGGGCCCAGGGCGACGCCTTTGGTTCGGGCCCGCGGTCGACGAGCCGGGTCGAGGCGATGGCGATCATGAGCAGGACCATCGGCTCGGAGTAGCGTTGCCAGATCTGGAAGCTGGCGGTCTGTGCGGCGACGAAGGCGGCCCAGATCGCGATGTACATCCAGCGGTCCCGGAGGCCCATGCCCGTGCACCACGCGGCGCAGGCGACGGCGCCGAGAGTCGAGCCCAGGAGGATCAGCAGCGAGCGGTCGGCGATGACCGGGAGGTTGTCGGCGACGATCCAGAGCCCGGTCCAGCGCCCCGCTTCCTGGCTGTACGAGGTTTCGGGAAGGAGGGCGAGCAGAGCGCCGACGCCCGCGGCGACGAAGATCACCCAGGGGCGAGTCTTCCACATGTGCAGGAACGGAGTGGCCAGGTAGCCGGCGAAGAAGAGGCTGATGAAGCCGATGAGGGCGAGGATGAAGGCGGGGGCGGCGGGGTTGCCCCCGGTGTGGACCGCCTCGC
>REET01000102.1 GCA_007694925.1 Phycisphaerales bacterium
ATGTGAGTACCGCCCTCCCAAACGTGGGCCCCGCCCCCGAAATGCATATTGAACTTCCTCTCGCCTCTCTCGCCCGCCTTCGGCGGGCGTCACGCCCATGATTTGAACGAAACCCTCGTCGGCTTGTCGAGGTTCTGGACCATGTAGCGCAGGGCGTCGGCGGCGTGGTCGGCGCCGTCCTTGACCGGCTTCAGCGAGGTCGGGTCGTCCGACGGAAAGCGATACCGCTGCAGCGATTCGATCAGCTTCGGGCAGGCTTCGGAGATGTAGAGCCCCGGGCCGCGTCCGTCGGCGGGGCGGAGGCGGGTCCGCACGAGTTCGATCCCCGCCAGCAGCGGGATCTTTCTGGCCTTGATCTCCAGCCCGGCTCGGCGCATCAGGCCGACATTGCTCGCGCCCGTCTGCTCGTGGCGGTTGCGCCCGGCCGGGTCGACGCCGATCCATTCGACACTGGGCCAGCTCCCGGCCCTGATCGCGTCGATGTGTTCGTCGAGCACCATGCAGCTTCGCACATGCTCGCGGACGATGTAGAGCACGCCGCGGCGGTCGAGCCCCGCGTGCAGGAAGACCGTGTCGGACCTGTAGCCGAAATCCATCCCGCCGATCCACGCCCAGCCCTCGCGATCGGGCGGCACGGCCTGAACCACATGCGTCCGCGGGTCGAACTCGGGATAGACACAATCGCTGCGGCTGGGCCTCAGCGAGAGCATCTCCGCCTCCCAGGTCTGCTTCGACACACGGGACTTGAGCGTCAGCGCGTCGTCGATGCGGATGTGCCCCGCCTCGTCTGCGGCTCGCTTCTTCGCCCCCCCCTTGCACTCTTCGCTGAGCGAGCACGACTCGCAATGGTGCGTGTCGTCGCAGCGCACGAGCACATCGACGACGCCCCAGCGGAAGACGCTGCGTCCGGACTCGGGCGCTTCCTTGACGATGCGGAACATCAGCCCGTGGGGTTTGTGCATGGTGCTGAGGGCCTCGACGCTGCCCCGGACGAGCTGGTCGCCGCAGCGTTTGCTCATGGTCACGAGCTGCGCGGTTTCCCAGATCTCCGGGTCGAAGAGTTCGACCTCGTCGCACCGGAGTTTCTGCACGCGCGTGCCGCGGACGGAGGTGTGCGACTGGGCGAGGATCTGGCACTCCGACCCGTTGGTGAGCTTCACGCCCTTGCGGGTGATGCGTCCCTCGACGAGAGGCGAGAGGGCCGGGTTGTCGAGCAGCGCCGCGAGGTGGGCGTGCATGCGCGACGATTGTTCGAGCGAGCCGCCGAGGATGCGGACGCCGATCCCCGGCTTGAAGACGAGGTCGAGGAGCGTTGCGACAGCGCCGAGAAAGGTCTTGCCCCCGCCGCGGTTGGCCCAGACGACGCAGTCGCGGTCGTCGGTGTTCGCTTCAGGCCCGTCGTCCTCGGGCGGCTCCTCGAAGAAAGCGAAACAGAGGTAGTCGAAGGGCGAGGCATGGCCTTCAATCAGCGCCGAGCGAGGGACGGTGAGGCCGAGGATTTCGCGGAGCCAGCGGTGCAGGGCCTCGCGGGATCTCGGCCTTGGCCAGGGCGAGTGCGTGTGTGAATGCGAGTTAGCGGCGTCGGGCGTGCTTTCGGTCATCGGGTCCCCCTCGTGTTGTGCCGCAAACAAAGACGGCCTTGGGAGCAAGCAGCGCGGCTGCGGCGATCGGCGCGATGTTGGCGGGGGAGCCGGCGGTGAGTTTGCGTGTGGCGCGCGAAGCGTTGGCCCAGCGCAGCAGGTGTTCGCCCAGCGAGGGGTCGCGCCCGAGCAGGCGCGGCGCTGAGGCGCGCAGCAGGCGTTCGGGCGTGATGGCGCGTTCGTCGAGGGCTCGGCGCAGGGTTTCGTCTCTTGCGGGCGTGGGTGTGTGGACGCGGCGCATCTGCGCGCGTTCGAAGACGGGGCAGAGGGCGCCCATCGAGGCGACGGCCTCGGTCAGGTCTGTCAGCGGGTTGTCGAGGTACGCGCGGACGAGGCGCCGGCCGACGCCGCAGCCCCGGTAGCGAGGGTCGACGATCACGCGTGAGATGCGTCGCACGAGCGTGTTGACGCGTCGTGCCGCGAGCTTCCGATCGTTTGCAGCGAAGAGCTCGGGCCAGGCGTGTTTCCGCCACGCCCCGTTGAGCGTGGGGAACGAGACGACGAGCACACCCGCGAGCGAGCCCCGCCGGGCGTCGACGGCCCGCAGCACCAGCGCCCGCAGCGCCGGCTCGGCCTTGGCGTAGTGCGTGTGCGCGAGGGAGCGGTAGTCGTCGATCGTGCCCGGCTCGATCGCTAGCGAGAGGGGCGGACGCGCGCGGGTCATGGCGTTGCGGAGCTCGGGCGGGATCGTCTTCGGCTGGTTCATGCTCTCCCCCGTTCGATCGTGTGGACACTGGAGTCAACGCCGAGGTAGACCAGGGCGTCGGGCTGGAGGAGGTCCGCCAGACGCTCGGGCGAACCGGCGGAAACGACGCGGACGCGTGCCGCTTTCGCCCAGTGGCGGAGTGCGGAGGCGGTGGTGAACGCCGTGGGTTCGTCGAGCGTCGACCACGCCTCGTCGATGAGGATCCACGCGCCGGGCGTCGCCTCGGCGCGGGTCATCGCGATTGCGAGTCGGAGGCGCATGCGCTGGCCCTCGCTCAGCTCGTTCGGCGTGCGTCCCAGCAGCGTCGCGTCGCCGAGGCCGGCGCGGGTGAGGGCCCTGCAGGCCCGCGCCGGATCGCCCGGCACGAGGTCGATCACGCAGCGGTCCGCCAGCGCCGGGCGTCGGTGTTCGACGCGATAGCGCGGGCGTTTGCGGCGAGCGAGGCGTGTGTTGAGGAGGGCGAGTGCGGTGGACTTGCCGCTGCCGCTGGGGCCTGAGAGCAGGAGGGTTTGCCCGGGGGCGAGCGTGTCGAAGATGCGGTCTGCTGCGCGTCGGCAGGCGTCGAGCGTGCGCGGATCGGGGCGTGATTTTGCGGTTGGCATTGCGCGGTGCACGGGGCGCAGGCCGAACGCCGCGGCGGCGAGGCGCAGGCGATCGGTCGGGCGCCTGGAAGTGATGAGCGTGTTCATTTGCGCCCCCATGGGCCGGAAGTCGGCTCTTGCAGGTCCGCGTCGGCGAGGGCCTTGATGATCGAGCGTTGGGCGCGGACGGTGTGCAGGCTGAGGCGGAGCTTTGCCGCGGCGGTGCGGATCGAGAGCCCTTCGATGACGCAGGCGTCGGCGACCTTGCGTCGCGTGGGCGTCCACGAATCGCGGTGGGCGAGAACGAAGCCGTACTCGGGCGAGAGGACGCGGCGGACCAGCGTGCGGACGCGTCTGCGGACGACGGGGGCGGGGAGGTTCATGATCGCCGCGAGCTCGACGACGGGTCTGCCGTCGCGGTAGACGGCGTCGAGCAGGGCGCGGTCGCGCTTTGGGAGTGCGGCTGCGCGGTGTCGGACGCGTTCGGCCATGGCGCCCTCGCGTCTGCGCCGGAGGTCTGCCGCGGCGTCGGGGTCCCAGGCCCGCTGGTCGGTCTGCTGCATCGGATCGGCCCTCATCTCTCGCCGTATGGCGTGTGCGTGAGGGCATGGTTCCCCGGGGGCGGGGCTAGTGCAAGGTATTTGTTTGGTATCAACGGGAACGGGCGCACAGGCGTGGTCAGTGCGCTGTGCGGGTGGCCTGCGGCTGACAAGACGGTGTCAGGCGGCGCAAGTCGTGCTTTGGACGCGTGTGGTGCGGGATCGGTCAGCGGCGAATGGGGATCGTTCAGTCGGTTTGTATGTTGTTCAGACACCAAAAAGCGACACATCTATTGCAGCAACGCGAAGATTCGGGACAATCGGCTCATCGAGCGCTCTCGGACCTTGCGGGTTGATGATCTCCGCTCTCGCTTTGGGCGGGACCCGCGTGCCGCGGGCGGCGCCTCGTGGAGCAATGGGAGATTCAGCATGGTGAAGAGATCATGTCTCGCGCTGGTTGTGTGTGCCGGCGCGGCGGTGGGCCAGACGAATGTCGGTGGTCCGATCGTGGCGAATACGACATGGACGCCGGCGGGGAGTCCGTACATCGTCGCGACGAGCATCGTGATCGGGGGGAACTCGACGCTGACGATCGAGGCGGGGGTGGTGGTGAGGCTCCAGCAGTCGACGGGGATCGCGGTCGGCTCGCAGGCGTTCGGGCCGGGCGGGCTCGTCGTCAACGGGACGGCGGCGAGCCCGGTGCGGTTCACCTCGAACCGGCCGTTTGCGACGAACCCGAGCATCCCGGCCGCCAAGGGCGACTGGAACTCGATCGTGTTCAGCGACACGGCGTTCGACGCGGTCTTCGACGCGAACAACCCGGAGCTCTACCTGAGCGGGTCGAAGATCGAGCACGCGGTGATCGAGTTCGGCGGGGGCGGGACCGTCGGGGGGATGATCGAGATCCAGAACTCGACGCCGTACTTCCGCTCGCTGACGGTGCGTGATTCTGCAAGGCGGGGGATCGACGCGTCACTGAGCGCCGGTCAGGCCCTGCGGCTGCTCGACAGCCTCGTCACACGCTGCGGCGCGTCGAGCCTGGCCGGGGGCGGCGTGTCGATCAGCGGCGGCGCGAACCACAGGATCGAGCGGTGCACCTTCACGGCGTGCACGGGATCCAGCGGCGGGGGCCTGAACATCCAGAACGCCTCGGGCATCCGCGTGATCGACAATGTGTTTCAGAACAATTCCGGATCGACCGGCGGGGGCATGCGGACGCAGACCACGGCCAACGCGATCGTCAGCGGCAATCTTTTCACCGAGAACAGCGCCAGCAATTCGGGCGGGCTGTCGTTCAACGGCGCCGGCGCCGCTCTGAGCGACAATGTCTACAGCGACAACGCCGTCACAAGTCACAACGGGGGCCTGGCGGTCTTGCTTGCGGGGTCGGTGCTCCGCGAGACGATCGTCGGCAACACGGCGACATTCGACGCCGGGGGCGGCACGATCGCGGCCGATGTCATCGGCGACCTGATCGTCACGGGCAACACGGCGGGAAGGGATGTCGGCGGCCTCCGCTCCGACCGCGGCGGCGCGTCGATCTCGAACTGCCTCGTCTCGGGCAACGCCGCCAACAGCGGGCGGGCGGGCGGCATGGACATCCGCGGGAACAACACGACCGTCGAGGGCTGCACCATCACCAACAACCAGAGCGGGACCAACGGCGGCGGGCTGTACTCGTTTGCGACCGGAACGCAGATCGAAGCATCTGTGATCGAGAACAACCAGGCGGGCTCCAACGGCGGCGGCGTCTACTTCGACCGCGCCAACTGGCGGGCGACCGAGACCTCGATCGTCGGGAACTCCGCCGCGAACAACGGCGGGGGCGTGTTCGTCGCTCCGAACGGTACCGGCGGATCGCTCGCGGGCGACCAGACGGCCGGGACCTTCAACACCATCCGCGGGAACTCGGCGACCACCGCTTCGGCTCTCTATTACAATGTCGCGTTCAACGCCAACGGATCGAACGATCTGAACGCTTCGTTTGTCTGCTGGGGGACAGACGATCTCGCCGCTGTGCAGACGATGATCTTCGACTTCTTCGACGACTCGACGAAGGCGATCGTGGGGGTCTTCCCGCTTGCGCCGTGCCCGAGCGTCTGCGCGCCGGACATGAACGGCGACGGCGTGGTCGACGCCGACGACTTCTTCCTGTTTCTTCAGCTCTTTGCGTCGGGCGACACCCGCGCCGATTTCAACGGCGACGGCGTGATCGACGCCGACGACTTCTTCGCGTTCCTCGCGGCGTTTGCTGCGGGATGCTGAGCGAGCCGAGTTCGTGAGGAGACGCCGCCCCCGGTTCAGAACGGGCCGGGGGCGGATTGTTTGAGATCGAGGGTGATCTGGCGCGGCCGCGCCCGGCGATCGCCGGCGGGATGTTCGCCCGGGCGAGACGCCCGGGCCACGGTCTGTTGCCGAACCCCGAACCCGGCTCGGCGAGCCGGGCCACCTTGCGCCCTGCTCCCAGCGCCCCGCCGCAGGCCCTTCACGAAATATTCAGCGTCGGTCGCTTCGTGCCCTGGCTGAGCGAGGCGAGGGCGACCTGGCTTTCCAGGTTGGCGACGAGGCGTTCGAGCGAGCGGGGGAGGGCGTCGCCTCCGGCGCTGTCGGGGTCGAAGTTGGCCGAGGCGTCGCCCGTGTCGGAGTTGGCGCGCAGCGCCATGTTGATCGGCACAGCGCCGAGGTAGGGCAGGCCGAGGCGCTGGGCCATCTGCTCGGCGCCGCCGCGACCGAAGATGTCGTACTCCTTCTTGTCGTCGCCGATGAAGAAGCTCATGTTCTCGACGACGCCGAGCACATCGATCCCGAGCTGCTGGAACATCCGCGCGGCGCGCACGGCGTCGTCTTGGGCCACCTTCTGCGGCGTGCAGACGACGACGGCGCCCGTCAGCCGCAGCGTCTGCGCCATCGTCAGCGGGACATCGCCGGTGCCGGGCGGGAGGTCGATGATGAGGTAGTCCAGCTCGCCCCACTCGGTCTGCTCGGCGAGCTGTTTGAACGCGCCGTGGGCCATCGGCCCGCGCCAGATCAGGGGCTTTTCGGGGTCGACGAGCTTGCCGATGGTGACGGCCTTGATGCCGTGGACGAAGAAGGGCTGCAGCTTGCCCTGGTGGACCTGCTGCTCCTCGCTGTGCAGCGCGAGCATGGTGGGGAGCGAGGGCCCGTAGATGTCGCCGTCCATCAGGCCGACGGCGTGGCCCTTTCTCGCGAGGCCGACGGCGAGGTTGACGGCGATGGTGCTCTTGCCCACGCCCCCCTTGCCTGCGCCGACAGCGATGGCGAACTTGACCCCCGGCAGGCCGGAGGATTCGGATTGGGGGGTTGGGCGGGGGGCTTGGGCCGGGCGCTGGGCGCCGGGCGCTGGGCGCTGGGTGTTGGTCTGTTGCTGCTGGGATGTTGCGCCGAAGCGGGCGGTGTGGATGACAGCGCCGGGCTTGTCGACGAATTCGACAGTCAGCGATTGCAGGGGCGTGCCGGCGTCCTGGAGGCGTGCGGCGATGGCGTGGTGGGCCGCGCCAGCGATGGCCTGCATGGAGTTCTTGTTTTCCAGGCCGGGGATGTGGAGCTTGAGGCTGGTGTAGGCCTCGCAGGTGGCGACCCATTCGAGGCGGTCGGCGAGGGTGTTCTTGCCCTCGGTCGCCAGCGCGTCGGGAAGGGGGATCTTGGCGAGGGTGTCGGCGATGTCCTGCTTGGTGACTGTCATGGGTGTGGTTCCGGGGGGTTGGGCGGATCGGGACAGGGCCTTCGCGGGATGCTAGCGCGTGGGTGCAATCCCTCCCGGGCCGGGTGCGTTGGGCTTGGCAGAACAGTCAGCGGGCCGGGCCAGTCGGGGCCGGCCAACACACAGACGCACGCCCGAAGCCCGGGCGCTTATGCGGGAAGGAACAGCATCATGCGGTACGGCAATGCGACATTCGGCGGGATCCGGCGGGGTCTGGGTCTTTCGGCGGCCGCGGCGGTCGTCGCGTTCTCGGGCCTTGCGTTCTCAGCCTCGGCCGAGCCGGAGCGTCAGATCCTCCGCGGGCCCCAGGTCGGCGAGCGGGGCGAGCGACAGGCCCAGCGCGGCGAGGAGATGCGGGCCGAGGGCCGGGCGCAGATGGCCGAACGGGCCCAGGAGCGGCTGGCGGTCGTGGCGGCGATGGGCGCAATCCGCGTGCTCGCCTCCGATCGTGCCCCTGAAGGCCTCGCCCTGAGCGAGGAGCAGTCAGAGGCGATCCGGAAGATCCAGGCCGAGCACCGTGCCGAGGTCGTCGCGTACTACCAGGAGCACAAGGACGAGGTCCGCGAGTTGCTCGTCAAGGGCGGGTTCGATCGTGCCGTCGAGCTGCTCGATGAGGACCGGCTGAGGCCGGAAGGGATCGAGCGGGTGATCGGCACGGTGCTCCCGTCGCCGCAGGGCCCGATGCAGCGTGGCGAGGGCGCCCGGCGTGGCGGGGCCGGAGCGGGTGACGCCGAAGAGCAGCGTCGGTGGCAGGCAGAGCGTCGCGAGCAGATGGAGCGCCGGGCCGAGGCGATGCGCGACATGACCCCCGAGCGCCGTGAGGCGATCCGCGGGCTGATGGAGCTGCGCCAGGGGGCGCCCAGCCCGGTTGCGGCGGCCCGCAAGTCGATGCAGCACCTCAACGAGGGCCAGCGGGCGTGGGTGACCGAACGCGTCGATGCGGCTCGCCAGCGGGCCGAGGAGGTCCGCGAGCGGCAGATGCGCCAGGAAGAGACCCGCGAGGGCCGCCAGCGTCGCCAGGGCGACGGGGCGGGCGGTGCGGCGGGGGCCGGCGAGCGTCAGAACCGGCGTCGCGGCGGGAACTGACCGACGGCCGCGACCCCGCGTTCCGACAGCCTTTGTCGTTTGTGCCGCCTTCCGGGGCGGCATTTTTATTGAGGCGTCCGGGCGGGGGTCTTCACAATCGGCGTAGGGCGGATTCCGGGGTGGACTTCTGCCGGTGAGCGGTGTATTCGGGAACAAATGGGAATCTGGGTAAGTTTTGAACCTTGTCGAGTCCGCGTGCGTACCCTGATCTGGGTGAACTGTTCAGGGGCATTGAATGTGAATACCATGGGCTTTGGGCAAGAAAACCTGTCAAGAATTTACTCCAAGTCCCAAACCGCCCGATAAGCCCTGTAGAATCATTCCTGATCTCTCTCTCCTCCAGCGGGGCGCTGTCTACCGATAGCGCCCTGCTTTGTTTTTGGCCAACGAAATATGCGAAATAGTTCGTATGCACGATGATCGGATCTTCGAGATCGCCTGGCCCCGTGCTCCGGGTCGCGTGTGAGCCCCGTCGGTACGATCCGCCCGATGTCAAACCCGAAGGACGCTTCTGACCTGTTCGATCCGTCGCGGCCGGTGCTGATCACCGGCGTGGCCGGGTTCATCGGCTCGCATGTCGCCCAGGCGGTCCTGGCCCGGGGCGGGTCGGTGGCGGGGGTCGACAACTTCGACCCGTACTACGACGAGCAGCTCAAGCGGGCGAACCTCCGTGAGATCGTCGCCGGCGAGGGCGGGGCGCGGTTCAACTTTCACGAGGCGGACATCACCGACCAGGGGGCGATGGAAGATGTCTTCCGTGAGAGCGGCGCGTCGAGCGTGGTGCACCTGGCGGCCAAGGCGGGCGTGCGCCCCAGCATCGAGGACCCGGTCGGCTACGCCCACGCCAATGTGACGGGGACCTCGGTGGTGCTGCGGTGCGCCGAGCGGGCGGCTTGCGGGCGGATCGTGGTTGCCTCGTCGAGCTCCGTCTACGGCAGCTCAGAGAAGGTGCCCTTCGCCGAGACCGACGACATCACCCGCCCGATCAGCCCCTATGCGGCGACGAAGCTCGCGACCGAGGCGGTCTGCTGCACGCACGCGCACCTGACGGGGATGCCGACGGCCTGCCTGCGGTTTTTCACGGTCTACGGCCCGCGCCAGCGCCCGGACCTGGCGATCCGGCTGTTCATGCGGAAGATCGCGGCGGGCGAACCGATCCCGTTTTTCGGCGACGGGTCGACCAGCCGCGATTACACCTATATCGACGACATCGTTTCGGGCGTGCTCGCATCGCTGGAGCGTGCGAGCGAGCACGGGTACCGGGTGTGGAACCTGGGGAGCGATCGTCCGGTGACGCTTCGCGAGCTGGTCGAGACGATCGGCGAAGTGGTGGGGCGGAAGCCTGAGATCGAGCGGAAGCCGATGCAGCCGGGGGATGTGCCGCGGACCTGGGCCGATCTGACGCGTGCGGGCGAGGAGCTTGGCTACCGGCCGACGACGAAGCTGCGCGAGGGGCTGGAGCGTCAGCACGCGTGGATGCGGTCCGTGGGCGAGTGCGCCTGAGGGTCGCGCCGGAAGCTTGAAGCGATGAACGACAACCGCCCGGGCTTTGGCCCGGGCGGTTGTGTTGCTGCAAGAGCGTTGTGGTGTTGATCGGCTTACTCGTCGTCGGGCGGGGAGACGCGGCCGTCGCGGGTGACGACGACGCGGGGCCTGCTCGGTCGTGTGACGACGCGTCGCTCGGGCTCGTCGCCGAGGCGGGAGAGGACCTGGTCGGAGGGGCCGGCGATCATGGAGCGTGCGGTGCGGAGGCTGCGGGTCTGCTCGGGGCGCTGGAGGTTGGGTGTGCCGGGGAGGGGTCCGCCTGAGGTTCCGCCGCCGATGTTTCTGCCGCCGGGCGATCCGGTGTTGTTGCCGGTGTTGTTGCCCGTGTTGCCGCCGGTGTTGTTGCCTGCGTTGTTTCCGGGGTCGGGGTTGTTGCCGGATCCGCCTGTGTTGTTGTTTCCCGATCCGGAGTCGGGTCGGAGGTCTGCGGGGACGGTGAACTTCCACGACTCTGCGGCGTTGAAGGTTTCGGATCTGGGTACCGCGTCGAAGAGGAGCGGTACGAAGCCGTTTGCGGCCGCGTGCCTCGCGTCTTCTTCCTTGATTGCGTTGGAGGCACCTTGTCCGCGCTCGCGCCAATACTGGTCCCAGCGGAGTGCGGCCCAGATTTCGTGTCCTGGGTTGATGAAGTCGGCGATGTAGTTGGGGCCTCTGATGTTGGTGCGTTCCCTGGGCGTGGGGCCGTTGTTGATATTGCCGTAGCCGATGGTGTACATGGGTGCGATGTTGTTGAGGATGTCGCTCTGTTTCGGTTCGAGTACGAACGTGACGCCGGGGTAGCGTTGCTTGAGGATTTCGAGCCACTGCACCGTTTCCCAGAGCGGGAGGGTCATGGCGTCGAGTCCGATGAGTGTGGCCCCTGCCTGGACAGCGAGGTCCATTTCTCTGAAGGCGTCCTGCCGGTGGACGGGGTTGTTGATGTCGAAGTCCACGACGTCAGATCTGTCGGGGTTCCAGACGGGGATGTATCTGCCGGTTCTTCCCCACCACAGCCCGAGTTGTTTGCCTGCTTGGGCGACGCGGGGGAATCCGTCGCGGGTGTCGAACGCGGTGCGCAACTCGGGCGTGTCGAGCCAGCGGCTGGTGAACTGCCACGGGAAGTTCTGGCCGTGCTGGTAGAGCCCTGTCGGGGCCCATACGAGGATTCGTTTTTGATCTGCGTTTTCGCTGATCATGCCTGTGACGAGTTCGCGGAAGCCGTGGATGTCGGGTCTGCCGCGCGCCCATCCGTCGGGATTGTTGGCGTTCTGCGCGCTGCTGGTCGCGATCGAGTAGCCGATGACGGGTGTCGGGTCTCGCTCGTACTTGACGGGGCCGTAGGTTTCGGCGAAGAAGTCTCTGTAGGGCACGAGAGTGCGCTGCCACTCGTCGGGCTTGTCTGTGAACCGGACGGTGAAGCGGTAGGAGCGGGAGTCGCCGGGATCGAGTGTTGCGGGGTTGGCGACCACGGTGCTGTTGGGCGTGATCGGCGAGAAATGGATGTAGATCACCCAGCCCTGGCCTGTGGAGCAGCCGCTCTGCGAACCGGGCGCTGCGCGATAGGCGAAGGAGACATCGTGCTTGTACTCCAGCACGGGGTAGAGCACGGAGAGGCCGACGGCGTGCGTGTCGTTGGCGAGCACCGCGACGGGTGAGTAGAGGTCATTGGGGTAGAGCTCGACGATCGGCTGGACGTTGTCGAGGGACATGGATCGCTCGCGACCGCCCCATCGCATGTCGGGGATCTTGATATCGCGCCCGAGGCTGAGTGTCGCCAGGTTCATCGACTTGAGCGACTTGGTGGTGTTTGTGGGGTTGAAGAACTCGGCGACGATGTCGAATCCGTTGGGCTTGAGGATGTACTCGACGGAGGCTTCGAGTCCGTCCCGCGGGAGGCTGATGTTCGCGAAGAACGAGGGGCCGCAGGGCTCCATCAGGAGTTCGCCGGTGTCTTTGTCTCGGACTTCGGGCCTGCCGTTGACCATGGCGACGTCGACGACCTCGCGTTCGCCCGTGCCGGTTCCGGCGGTCTGCCCGCCCGTGGGGCCTCCGATCACCACCGTGACACATCCACCGAGAAGACAGGCGCTTGCGAGCATGAGTCGGGAGATGGTGGTCACGATAAACTCCTTGCACAATCCCGGTCGCGCGGAGCGCGGCCTCGGGTGACAGCCGATTTGTCGGTCCATTGTGCTCTCTCCATTCACCTCGTTCTGGGTGCTGCAAACGTGCGGGACAGCCCGGACTGCGCAGTCGATACAGGCGTCAAAGTGTTGACGCGCCGGAGCGTCGGGTCACGCCCGGAAACCGATCAGTCCCAGAGTGAGCGTGCGGGGCGAGGGGCGGAGGGGGGTTCGGGCTCTTCTCGGGCCGTGTCGTACGGATCCGTGCTGTAGGGATCGGGGCCGTAGTCCGAGACCGCCTCTTCGGGCGAATATCCCGTTTCGTCGTCGGTTCCGTGGTGATGGACTCCGGCGGGATAAATGGCCTGGAATCCTGCGAAAACGGGCCCGAGCGTCACTCGGATCGCGTAGAGCAGAACGAACAGGAACAGATAACTGAAGGCGACGTTGACAAAGAAGAGCGGGGTGTCGCCTCTGGGCAGCGCGAAGATGTTGCCTAGCGTGCAGCCCATCACGGCGATGACGTAGGGGTTCCAGATGTACCGGCGAACGACCTCGTCGAGGAATCGTACGAAGACCCCGAAAAAGAGCGCGTAGTAGAAGATGCCGAACCACTGCGCTTCGGCCCAGCCGTGCCCGATGATGCCCGGCGCGAGATTGGCTTGCGCGCCCATCTGCTCCTCGATCTCGATGCCGAGCCCAACGGGTTTCTCGGGCCACAGTCCTCTGGGGATCGGGTGGACCAGTGCGTAGAACGCGCCCGCGAAGACGTGTTTGTCGTAGTAGTCCGGGTAGAAGTCCATGATGAACACGGTGTTGTAGGGCGTGTCCTGGTTGAGGTTGGCGATCATCGCGCGCGTGTTGATGCGCGGGTTTCGGACGATCTCTGCGATCTGCTGGAGCCTGGAGGAGGCGGTGGATTCGTCGGCCTTGTGACGGACCGCCGAGTAGCCGAGGAGGAGGAAAACCCCGATCGCGGCGGGGATCGCGGCCTTGGCTGCGATGGTCCCTGTGCTGTGGAAGCGGAGTCGGAAGTAGTACCAGCCCCAGAAAATCGCCAGCAGCACCGAGAGCCAGCCTCGGCGGCCGGAGGTCCCCGCCAGCGTCGCGGCCGAGCCGAGGATGAGCACACCGAAGAAAATGCTCCACGCGATCGGGTTGAATCGCTTGGCCAGGAGCAGGTATGTCGCGAGGCCTACGGCGGTGGCGGCGAGCGCTCCTCGCACCTGGAAGACGATCAGCCCGAACGCGGTGAACTCTCCCCGTGTGTAAATCAATGAGGCGACCGAGATCGTGACAAGAATCCCGATGGTGACCAGCAGGCCGGGAGTCGACGGGTTCATCGCGACGTTGGGCACGAACTTGGTCGCAGGCGTGAACAGCCCGCCGAGCTTCTCGCCAAGGAAGTAAACCGCGAGGAAAAACGGCTGCGCCAGCGCGAGCAGTGTCTGCCCCTCGCTCGGCGCCGCGGCGCCGAAACCGGCGGCGAAAAGGATCCCGGCCGTCAGATAGAAATACGCGAACCCGAGCAGAAAGAAGGTCCGCATCGACAGCAGTTCCTGGCGACGCTCGATGAACGTGCGCGCGAGGACAGCGATGACGAGGATCAGGCAGAACCATGAACTGAAGAGGAGTAGGCCGGGCATCGACACTCGCCGTGGGATCGCGCTCTGAGCCCCCTTCGGGAGGGCTCTTGGGTGCAGTGACTATCGGCCCGGAGGGTCGGGCGATCCACCCAGCGGTGTCGGGCGGCCCGAATGTCTACGCGTGGGGCGGGGCGCCGGTTTGGCCCGGCTCCCGGTTCGGGCGGCATTGCCGGGAACTGGCGAGCCCGCTCAGGCCCCGATCAGATCTTTGTAAAGCTCGGCGGACTTGCGGGCGACGCCCGGCCAGGTGAACCGCTCCTGCACCAGCTTCCGCCCCCGCTTGCCCATCTCGGACGCCATCGAGGGGTCGCGGAGGATCTCGAGGATCGCCTCGGCGATCGGGCGGGGCTCGCGCCTGGTGATCGTGCCGGCCCCCGACTCGCCGACTTCGGGGAAGTTGCAGCCCATCGAGACCACGACAGGTGTTTGCACGGCCATCGCCTCGGCGATCACCAGCCCGAACGACTCGTGCTCGCTGGGCAGGCAGAAGCAGGCCGCGTCGCGCATGGCCTCGAACTTGGCGGCGCCCCAGAGCGGGCCGACCACATGCACGCGGCTCTCCAGCCCGGCCCGGCGGACCTGCTGGCGGAAGCCGGCTTCGGAGCCGTAGTCCGGCCCGGCGACGACAAGGCGGATACTTGAGTCTTCTTTGGCGACCCGCTCGAACGCCTCGCCGAGGATGTCCAGGCCCTTGACGGGGTGGAGGCGGCTGAGGAAGAGGATGTAGGGGTCGTCCGCCAGTTCCGGGTGGGCGGCGCGGAAGCGGCCCGGCTCGGGGATGGGCTCGATTTCCTCGGGCTGGACGCCGTTGGGGACGACCTCGACGCGGCCCTTGTAGCCGTAGCGCTTGATGCAGTCTGCCTCGAAGCGGCTGATGGCGTGCATGGCGCTGGCGGCTTTGATCATCCGCTGGTAGCCCAGGGCGAGGGCGACGCGTTTTTTGAGTCGCGACTGGGTGAGGGCCCAGGGGTCGAGCATGCCGTGGGGCGTGAGGACGGTGGGCAGGCCGCGTTTGCGGGCTCTTGCGGCGCAGGCGCGGATGAGGCCCTCCCACATGCCGTGGAGCTGGACGACTTGGACGCCCTGGTCGCGGATGAGGGCGTCGAGTGTGTCTGCTGCGGCTTTGCCGGTGACCTTTTCGAGGGGGCCGCCGAGCGGGGCGTGGTGGATGTGGAGCTTGTCCGCGTAGGGGATGTCCGAGAGGTCGAGGTCGTGGTCGGAGGGGTAGGCGAGGATGTGGACCCGGGTGTCCGGCAGGCCGGCCTGAGCCGCGGCGAGGCGGGTGACGACGATGGGCGGGCCGCCGGAACGGGCGTCGAGGGAGGAGATGATGTGGATGATGCGCATGGGGGGAGAAATTCTGGCCGGTGCGCCGGTGGAGCGCATCGGATTGGTCGATCACGAGTTTGCGGTCCGAGGCCGGTATCATCGGCTTGGCGGGGCCGGCCGGTCGCGGGAGTTTGCAGCCAGGGACTTTTCGCACGACGGACGCCCGATGCCAGAAACCGAGCACGATCCGGAGCAGGAAGCGGCCCCCGAGAACGGGGGTGGGGTCTTCCAGCGCCTGGATACCTGTGCGGCGTTCCCTTACGCGAAGTCTGAGTACGCGAGGCGGCTGTTGTGGGTGATCGTCGATGCGCTGTTGGTGCGCTGGCCGCCGGGCCGGTTCGCGGGGTGGCGCCGGTTCTGGCTCAAGAGGTTCGGGGCGAGGATCGACCCGACCTGCAACATCCGGCCGGGCGTGCGCGTGCGGCATCCGTGGCTGCTTGAGATGGGGGCGTACTCGACGCTGGCCGACGGGGTCGAGGTGTACAACCTCGGGCCGGTGAAGATCGGGGCGCACACGGTGGTCTCCCAGCGGGCGCACCTGTGCAACGGGACGCACGACTACACGGATCCGAGTTTGCCGCTCTTGCGTCCGTCGATGGAGATCGGGTCGGGCGTGTGGGTGTGCGCCGAGGCGTTTGTGGGTCCGGGTGCGAGGATCGGGGATAACGCGATCGTGGGGGCGCGGGCGGTGGTGAACGGGAAGGTCGAGGCGAGAGCGATCGTGGCGGGCAACCCGGCGAAATTTGTCAAAGAGCGGCCCGCGCCCGTGCGTGCGGCGGGAGGTGCGTCGTGAGTGAGCCGAACGACCTCGGCGTGGCGGAGCTTTCGGGCGAGCGCGTGCTTGTGACTGGGGGCGCCGGGTTCATCGGCTCGCACATCTGCCGTGCGCTGCTTGAGGCGGGGGCGAAGGTCTGTGTGATCGACGATCTTTCGACGGGGCGTCGAGAGCGTGTGCCCGGC